>NZ_CVPE01000006.1:924843-1233124 GCF_001049895.1 Rubeoparvulum massiliense | reverse complement strand
GTGCAGCAATGCATGGAGCTGACGGATACTAATCGATCGAGGGCTTAACCAAATATTTCACTTTATTATGGATCGTGAATGTGATACAATTCATTTCGTCTTCAGTTTTGAGAGAATGAACTTCTCTCTGTAAGAGCTATTTCATATGCCTTTCGCTTACGGCAACCGAAGGTTGCAAAGTCGCTCAAGGCAAAATGAAATACGCTCAGTACCTTCATGAAGTGCTTAAGGGCCTTAGAAGGTAAGGAACCGAAGGTTCCTAAAAAATTTACTGATATCTATTCGTTTGTCAGAGCCCGACACGGCAACTTGTTGCAGGAGGGCGAGACAAAGGAATTGATATAAGCTGTCTGGTGATGATTGCAGAAGGGTCACACGCGTTCCCATCCCGAACACGACCGTTAAGCCTTCTCACGCCGAGGGTACTTGGACCGCAGGGTCCTGGGAGAGTAGGTCGTTGCCAGGCAGTTTTTATTATCCATACATAAGATCAAAGAGCAGGAGCCATTTCCATTAGTGGAATGGCTTCTTTTATAGCTTTATGGAATAGTCGAGAACACTCGTGGCTTTAGACATGAGAGGTTCAACTATCCTCCAACATCCCTAGAATTGGTTTTCTTCAACTACTTTCGATAAATTAATGACGTATGCGAGTAAATACATTATAATAGGAAGAAAATAATAGTACTATTGACTAGGATAGGACAAAAATAATTTGAAAAACGAAAGGACATTAGAATGGCCATCATCTTAATTACTGATAGTAGCAATGACTTACCAAAAACAATGTTGCAGGAGCAGGACATTCGGGTTGTTCCACTAAAAGTTTATTTTGGCGATGAAGAATACATTGATCAGGTGACAATTTCCAACCAAGAATTTTATAGTAAGATGCACAATTTTCCCGTATTACCACGTACGGCAAGTCCAGCTCCTCATCACTTTATGGAAGAATTTTTAAAAACTAATAATGATGATCAAATCATACTTATAACAGTATCGGATAAATTAAGTAGCACATATGAACATGCTTGTTTGGCACGAACCATGTTTCAAGAAGAACGTCCCAATCAACAGATTGAAATTATTGATTCAAAAACAGCCTCCGTTGGCTTAGGCAATATCGTCTTACGTGTAGCTGAGAAACGGAATGAAGGTGTATCCTTTGCTGAGTTAGTAGCATATGCTCGGGAACAGGCTGAGAAGATACGCACATACTTTGTTCTGGATACACTAGAGAATGTGATTAAGGGTGGGCGGTTAGATAAAATAAAAGGTAGGTTAGCGGAATTCCTTTCGATTAAGCTGATTATGTTTGCAGATGAGGGGAAGATTGAACTTCATGAAAAGGTACGTACATCAAAGCGTGCTATTTCTAAATTGATAAATTTAATTGGAGAGCTTACACAGGATAAATACCAATTCCTTGTTGGTGTTGCCCATAGTAACTGTAAGGAAAAGGGCGAAGAAATTAAGCACACCATTGAAGAACTTTATCAGGATCGAAAGCTCAAAGTATTTCTCACCGAGATGGGCGCAACGATTGGTACTTATGCCGGTGAAGGTGGTATTGTAATCTCTTTTAGCTAATAAGCTGAATATGGATGTAGAAGAAACGCACTGTTCCCAGATGGAGCAGTGCGTTTTTTTTACAGCGAGGATTCGGTATTCATCATATGATGTGCGGTTTTCGTCAGCCGCTCTAACATAAAGCGACCAAGTTCCTCATCCAATAAACCAACTTCTTTCATCGCCTCTTGCATACATTGAAGCCATGCCTCTGCACGTTCTGGCGTAATCGGGAAAGGCAGATGACGAGCTCGTAGCATCGGGGCACCAAACTCTAAAGAGTAAAGGGCAGGTCCACCAAAGAATTGAGTTAGAAATAGCTTTTGCTTACGAGCTGTTTCTGTTAAATCTGCTGGAAATATTGGCGCAAGCAGCGGATGCTTCGAAACATGATGATAAAAATGATCCACCAGCTCATGTAGTCGTTGCTCACCGATAGCTGGATAGAGTAAGAAATGGTCCAAGGGAATACCTCCAGAATATTTCATCTTTTACCCAATATGTTAGCACAGACTTAATCAAATCGGAAATTTGAACACTCCATTACGAAAAACTCCTGTTTTATGCTTCCAGAGAATTGTGCTTCTTTTCCTTGCATTCTCTTGAAGGGCAACGTAATATATTTGTATTAACATATAAATATACAGGTGTCTTTACACCAATAATGAGCTAGGAGAAAAGGGGAAGTTAAGAAGATGAAAGCATTCCTAAAGCGTAAGAATATCCAATTTAGTGTGGAACGTTATTTGATAACAGCATTGAACTATATGGCGATGGGGCTATTTTCATCCTTAATTATCGGCTTAATATTGAAGGTAATTGGACAGCAATTAGGTATCGATGGCTTAGTCCAGATTGGAATTGAAGCAGGGAAGAAAGAGATCTATGGTGCAGCAATCGGGGTTGCAGTTGCATATGGATTACAATCTCCACCACTCGTACTATTTGCCTCCGTCTTAACAGGCGCATGGGGTGCCTCCTTTGGTGGTCCAGCTGGTGCATTTATGGGTGCTGTCTTTGGTGCTGAATTTGGTAAGATGATCTCTAAAGAGACGAAGCTAGATATTATTCTAACACCGATGATTACCATCATCGCTGGAGTTGGAGCTGCCCAATTGATTGGACCAGGAATCGATGCATCCCTACGTTGGTTTGGTGATGTAATCGTCCAAGCTACAGAGCTGAGACCAATCATGATGGGAATTGCTGTGGCAACATTAATGGGGTTAGCACTTACTGCTCCTATCTCTAGTGCAGCGATTGCGATTATGATGGATCTTCATGGCCTAGCAGCCGGTGCTGCTACAGTGGGATGTGCAGCACAGATGATCGGGTTTGCGGTTATTAGTTATCGAGATAATGGAATTGGTGGGTTTTTAGCACAAGCTGTAGGGACTTCCATGCTGCAGATCTCCAATATTATTCGGAATCCTATTGTGCTTATTCCCCCTACCTTGGCTGGTGCCATTTTAGGACCACTTGCGACAACCTTATTCCAGATGACCAATGTAAAAGAAGGAGCAGGGATGGGAACGTCTGGCTTCGTAGGTCAAGTGACCACTTTTCAAGCTATGGGCTTTAGTGGAGATGTACTTCTCTCTATTCTCTTACTGCATTTTATCCTACCTGGAGTGCTCGCATATTTGATTTACTATCCATTGCGTAAACGTGGTTTTATTAAAGCAGGAGATTTACGCCTCAACAATTAAGGAGCAGCTCATTGATTAGGGACAGGATCATCATTTGACCTTGCATCAATAAATCGATTACAATAAATGATAGATATCTAGCTAACATCACGCTTTTTACTTCAATGATGCTGTCAATTAGCTAATGTCATCGTGATAAAGTATACGGAAAGAATGAAGGGATCTCATGTGGAAAAAACCTTGGAAATTCTCCGACGCTTTGGTACATTTATCTATACAAAAGATCAGTGGGTAGACTTAGATTTGATGGAAGCAGATATTCGCGGGGCCTATCAGATGAAAATGATTGACGAGAAGGATTTCCGTCTCGCTTTGCATGAAATCCGCGAACGACGCATACAGTTAAAAGGAAGGGCAAATGGACATGGTACTACCACTCCGTAGGGTGGTAGTTTTTTTACCGTTTGCAGTGGAATACCCAAGTGTAAGGAAAACGTACGAAATTCTGAACAGACTCACCGCAAAAGTATGATACGCTAAAATAAAGAATCCCATCCTTATGATAAAATGTGAGGGGCGGTACTATGCGTTATGTATCTCTTGAGATGGTGGAACCAGGTGATCAGTTAGGTAAGAGTATCTTTTCCAATGATGGACGTGCTCTTTTGAATCAAGGTGTACAACTCACGGTCGGCATGATCAATCAATTGCGTCGTGTCGGTGTAACCATGTTATATATACAGGATGAACGTTTTGAGGATATCAAGCTGGAGGATATGGTGGCTGAAGAGACCCGTCGTGAAACGCTAACTTCCATGGGTGAAGTGGTTCAATGCGTCCAACAGGGTCAAGACTTCAATGCCAATCGTATCATGGAGCAGGTTCGAAAAATCATCGATCAGATTGTGGTCAATAAAAAATTTTTGATGGATATTCATGATATTCGAACCGTTGATAATCATCTCTTTTTACATTCATTGAATGTTTGTATGATGTCGCTCTTGATCGGAGCACATCTTCAGTTATCCCAGCATCAGCTAGAGGAATTGGCCATTGGAGCCCTCTTCCATGACCTAGGCAAATTGATCGTTGAAGAGTCAGAGGAAGAACGAAAAGTATCGATGACCAATACTCAGGATCATACATGGAAGGGTTTTAATATCTTAAAAAAGAAGCATGAATTGAGTCTCCTATCTGCTCACGTCGCTTTGCAGCATCATGAATTTTTAGATGGTAGCGGTTACCCACGGGGACTAAGCGGTGATGAGATCCATGAATTTGCACGAATTGTGGCAGTTACCAATTTATATGATAATTTAATTTCGCCATTTGATGGTGAGCGTCCCTATGCACCGTATGAAGCGGCAGAGATCCTCATGGGATACGCAGAGAAAAAGTTAGATTACGAGATCGTCTGGCAATTCTTACGCTCTGTGGCTATTTATCCAACAGGCAGCTCGTTAAAACTAAGTAATGGCAAGGTGGGGGTTGTGGTGGACCAACATTTAGGTCTACCAGCACGTCCAGTAGTTCGAATTATCTCCTCCTCCGAAGATGAAGAGGTAGAAATTGAAGAGATCGATCTATCTAAACAAACCACCATTATGATTGAAAAGATGCTATAGCAGGAATGGAAGAATGGGTGAAGCTGAATGAGTATTAAGGAATGGTTCGAACGCTTACGTCAACGATTTTTTAGTGAAAAGGAAGAAGAGGACAACTCTTCTACTATCATGGATGAAGTAGCATGGACGCAAGCAGATGAGGATGGAGCCAATTTTCAATATGCCTCTTCTTCAACAATTGGAGAAGAGGTTGAAATGCGTGTGGCATATTTATATCCTTCACGTTCTTCACGAACTGAAGATATTGTGGATCCACATGCCCGTAAGGAAAGGTCAATCAAGCAGGTATCTTCCAAACCCAAAAAGTCAGAACCTCCTATTCATCTAGAACAACAGCCTGTTGAACAAGCAGATGGTGGACAAAAGGAGCAACAAAAAAAGAAAAAACCATTTCAATTAACAAGGGTGCCTTCTGCAATCTACGGATTTAACTCACACCCGGTTCAAGCAGAAACTCCCCCTACTCCTATGTCTGAGCCTGAGTCCAGTTTACAAGAGGCTCAAACAACGAAGGAACTAACATATTTACCCGAGGTCGCTGAGGAACGGACAGATTTACCTGAAATCACTAAGGTATTGATTGATTTACCTGAAAAGAATGAGGATCTACATGAAGAATCAACCTTGAATGACCAAAATGAACTCACTATCGATAAGACTGAAGTAGAGCTCGAAGAGAAGCAGATGAAAGCCTCGATATTCAAAGCAGAAGCACCTCATATACATATTCCAGACGTGGTGAAGCAGGACAGCGTCAAGCCTGTCATGAAACAAACTCTTGAAGCAATTGATCGTGAGGGGCAGCTTCCCTCACTCTCATTACTCATCGATCCACCACCACCCTCACCACAAGATGAGGGTTATATAGAAGAACGAATGGAGATGCTTCAGCAAACGCTCCAACAGTTCAATGTGGACGCTGAGGTTCGCGGAACAACGCAAGGACCTACCGTGACACGCTTCGAGGTCTATCCTGGTCCTGGGGTCAAGGTGAATAAAATTACCAACCTGGCTGATGATATCCAACTGAGCATGGCTGTGGAGGATATTCGGATGGAAGCACCTATTCCTGGCAAGTCGGCCATCGGAATTGAGGTGCCAAATCGGAAACGGGAGGCAGTATGGCTTCGACCACTTCTCACCCATGAAGCCATGGTCAATGCGCCGCTCCTCACCTGTCCATTGGGCTTAGATATTGGTGGCGATCTGGTCACCATGGATTTACAAAAGATGCCTCATGGATTAATCGCCGGTTCTACAGGCTCTGGGAAGAGTGTCTGTATCAATTCCATTATTGTGAGTCTCCTCTACCGTGCTACCGCAGATGAGGTGAAAATGCTCCTCATTGATCCTAAAATGGTGGAATTTGCTGCCTACGATGACATTCCGCACTTAGTCACACCAGTCGTTAATGATGTGAAAGAGGCTACACAGGCTTTAGCTTGGGCAGTGCAAGAGATGGAGCGACGGTATGAGGAATTCGCCAATGTAGGTGTCCGTGATATTCAGCGTTATAATGAATGGATGCAACAACAGGAGCCTGAGCGCTCCACTCCAGCCATGCCCTATTTAGTGATCATCATCGATGAATTGGCTGACCTGATGATGGTTGCACCAGCAGATGTGGAGGAGTCCATTGCAAGGCTTGCTCAAAAGGCACGGGCTTGTGGCATTCATCTCTTGGTGGCAACACAACGTCCTTCGGTGGATGTAATAACCGGTTTAATCAAGGCCAATATTCCTACACGAATTGCCTTTTCAGTCTCTGCTCAGACAGATTCACGGACCATCCTGGATATGGCAGGGGCAGATAAACTATTGGGGCGAGGCGATATGCTTTACTTACCCAATGGAAGTTCCAAGCCCATTCGCTTACAGGGAGCCTATCTGATGGATGAGGAGATCGAGCGGGTTACAGAATACATTAAGGCACGACGTAGACCGCAATTCCTTTTCGATCGTGAGCTATTACAGCGGGAGATTGCCCAGGAGGGAGAGGATGAGCTCTTCCCTGATGCGGTGAAGTTTGTCATGGAGGCAGGTCAGGCTTCAACGTCTGCATTGCAGCGTCGCTTTCGGATTGGCTATAATCGAGCAGCACGCCTCATCGATATGATGGAGGATCAAGGCTTTATCTCAGCATCGGCAGGGAGTAAGCCACGGACCGTCTTAATTAGTAATGAGGAGTATGAAGAGTACTTTTCATTAGGCTAAAAGTTAAGATCATTATAAGTAACACTACTCAGATCAAAGGGAGTGCAAGGCGATCATCAAGCAATGATTGCCTTACACTCCCTTTTTGTTTCAGTCTATTGCGACGTGATTCTATTGTTCTATTGTTGTTGGGTTACAGCCCGATTAGCTTCCGATACAAGCTCAATGCCTCATCAGGATCGGTGATCCCATGAAGCAGTACACGGCCATCCTGAAAGACGGTGAGGGTAAGTCCTGCATACTCTGTGGGCTTAAATTGTAGAAAGTGGGGAGTGCGATGGATGGATCCACTCTCCTGTAGACGTTCCTCAAGCTGGGTAAAATTTAACTGCTGACGATGTGGCACACGAATTTGCACCGTGTCTCGACCACAGAGCACCGAGGTGATAGGCTGGTTCATTCGATTATCTAAGAAGTGGAAATGGTGCTTACCACAGCATGGACAATCCACTTTTTTTTGCTTCGTTGTATCCATCTGATAGTGGAGGCCATACCAAGGATCCACATGCAAGAGCTGAGAACGAATCGTCTCCACATGTCCCGTGAGAATCTTCATCGCCTCCGTCATTTGATAGGCGGTGACAATCTGAATAATGGGGGAGATCACTCCCGCTGTATCACAGGTATCAATGGAGGCTACCGGTGCTTGCGGGAATAAGCACTGAAAGCATGGCGTAACACCTGGAATGATGGTGGCTACTGCCCCTTGGGAGCGGACGGCTGCACCATAGATCCAGGGGATATGATGTTTAACCGCTACATCATTAATCAGGTAACGGGTCGCGAAGTTATCGGTACCATCGAGAATTAAATCACAGTCTTGGAGAAGGTCATCGGCATTCTCAGCATTTAGATCAGAGACATGGGCTTCGATGGTAATTTCTGAGTTAATCGCTTTAAGATGTTCTTGAGCAGCTACGGCCTTCGGCAATTGCTCCTTGACGTCCTCTTCTGTATAGAGAATTTGTCGTTGAAGATTGGTCAGCTCCACCACATCGCGATCCACTAGCACAAGATGACCAATGCCAGCTCGTGCCGCCATCTGTGCTAGAGATGCTCCGAGAGCTCCTAGACCGATAATGGCTACCTTTTTGGATTGGAGCAGGCGTTGCCCTTCCCCACCAATGGGAGCAAAGAGTGCCTGGCGATGATAGCGATCAGTCATGCTTGTCGCCTGCTTCCCGTTTTTCGGTAACGAAGCGATACACTTCTTCAGGCAGTGGTTCTGTAGGCTTCCAAGGCCCTTCTTGAGCACCTTGCCATTCAGTTCCATCCTCCCATTGCTCTTTCTTCCAGACGGGCACCATCTGCTTCACGCGCTCAATGGCATACTTACATGCTTCAAATGCGGCTTGACGGTGAGGGGTAGAGACGGCGATAATGACAGCAATCTCTTCAATGTTGAGATGACCGATCCGATGGGCCATGGAGATCTTGGCTCCAGGCCACTTTTCAGCAATCTCTGCTTGGATCTGTTCCAGCTTTTTCACAGCCATTGGAACATAAGAGTCATACTCTAAGTGAAGGGTACGGAGACCATGGGTGATTTCCCGAACCGTCCCAATAAAGGTCACAATGGCTCCAGCATTTCGACTGGCTACATTGGATAAGAAATGTTCAACTTGGAGCGGCTCATTAGCAATGTAGATGGTTCCATCGTGATTGCTACCAACGATACCAGCAGGCTTAGTTTTCTCTCCACCGCTGACAGGTGGAAGGAAGGCGATCTCATCACCATCATGGAGGATATGTTGTGGCTCAGCATATTCATGGTTCACGGAAGCAACTGCTTCTGTAAGCACATCCTTCAGAGCTGGATACAGTTGAATCAGTTCTTCTTGTAACTGATTAACATACGCCCCTTCAGGTAATGAAAGCACCATTTGGGGAGACTGGGCAATATCGGCTAACTTGGCAAATAACAAAACTGTAACTTTCATTCCCAACACCTCATAAGTTCATGTGGTATAATGTGAATATTATTAAAAGATTCATTATCAGCGTAACACAATCTAGTGATTTTATCAGTGTTATTTTTGGTAAAGATGTGAACATCGAAGTGACCACATGTGAAGGATGTGAGAGATCATGGCTCTTATTGACCGCTTTGGACGAAAACATGATTATCTACGGATCAGTGTTACAGATCGCTGTAACCTACGTTGTGTATACTGCATGCCCCCTGAGGGTGTGCCATTCGTCCCTCACTCTGAAATTCTAAGCTATGAACAGATTACTGAAGTGGTACGGGTCGGTGCCAAGCTCGGGATTCGTCGCCTTCGTTTAACAGGAGGAGAACCGCTCGTCCGTAAAGATATTGAGAAACTGGTTTCCCAGCTTGCAGCCATTGAAGGCATTGAAGATATCGCTTTGACCACCAATGGTATCTTCTTAGCGAAAAAAGCACAAGCCCTCAAGGAGGCTGGGGTCACTCGGATCAATCTCAGTCTTGATACTATGGATCCTGAGAAATTCGCCATGGTCACTCGTGGCGGTGATGTGAAGCGGGTATTGGATGCACTCCATACCAGCATCGCCGTTGGCTTCTCACCTATTAAGTTAAATGTGGTGCTAATGAAGGGTGTCAATGATAATGAAGTAGCAGACTTCTTGAAGTTGAGCATGGAGCATCCCATTCAAGTGCGTTTTATCGAATATATGCCCATTGGACATGAGAATGATGAATGGCGTACGAAGTATCTGCCCCTCACCCATGTGCATACCATCTGTGACCAGTTAGGCGTTCCCTATGGTCCAACGGATTTAGTCTATGGGAATGGGCCAGCAGAGAACTTCCGCTTTGAAGGAGCCAAGGGGAGCTTTGGCTTAATTCATCCAGTGAGTGAGCATTTCTGTAGTAACTGTAATCGTCTCCGTCTTACTGCAGATGGTTTTCTGAAGCCTTGCCTATACTGGGATGAGGAACTCAATGTGAAGAGAGCTCTTGGCGATGAAGAAGCATTAACTCAGCTTTTCAATAAAGCATTGGAAGTGAAGCCAGAGAATCATGAAATGGCTAATGCCCTCAATCATGAAGCAAAGAGTCACAAACCAACGACACGACGGATGTCCCAGATTGGAGGCTAATGGAGATGGATCAGCATGATGTATTAACCCATTTTAATGAACAGCAACGGGCGAAGATGGTGGATGTATCGGATAAAGCGGAGACAGCACGAGTTGCTGTCTCCGTGAGTCAGGTGCAGATGCAGCCTGAGACATTAGAACGAATTCTTGCTGGCACTGTGAAAAAGGGTGATGTTCTCGCAGTTGCGCAAGTGGCTGGCATCATGGCAGCGAAGCGAACTTCTGATCTGATCCCCATGTGTCATCCCCTGGCTCTCACTGGTGTGGATATCCGCTTCTGGAATAATGAAAAGGATACGATCTTTTTCGAAGTAACGGTGAAAACAACAGGGAAAACAGGCGTGGAGATGGAGGCTTTAACGGCTGCACAGGTAGTGGGATTAACCATCTATGATATGTGTAAAGCCATGGATAAGGCCATGATCCTAGGCCCCACTCATTTACTGAAAAAAAGCGGTGGTAAGAGTGGAGATTTTACCTTTCCTGGGACATCTCCCCTACAATTGAATCAGAATTGATTTTTTTAATACCACAGGGTATAATACCTATTACAATCATGAAGTAAAAGGATCATTGATGAGAGGGAGAGTAGCCTTTACACCAGTGCTTAGCGAGACAGGGATGGTGAGAGCCTGTTATTGGTCCAAGGTGAAGCGCACCCTTGAAATGTATGGCAGAAGATGGAGACATTGTGTAAGCCATACCGGCTCAGGCCGTTATCCTGTAAGTGTTCATCTTCATTCGAGTTTTCCATTTCGGGAGAACGTATCGAGAATTAGGGTGTTCAGTAGAGTGGTACCGCGAGCTATACCTCGTCTCTGCAAGGAGACGGGGTTTTTTTATTTCAATTTTTGGAGGGACAAAGATGCTTAAAGAGAAGGTTGTTCAATTACTTGAAGCCCAGGTTTCCATAGAGCCAGACAAGATCATGGGTCTACTGGAAACACCGCCAAACCGTGAGCTTGGTGACGTTGCATTTCCTTGTTTTATCTTAGCAAAGCAGTTGAAAAAGGCTCCAGCCGTTATCGCGCAGGAGCTAGCCAATGAGCTTCATGATCCATTGTTTACGAAGGTGGAAGCCAATGGGCCCTATCTCAATTTCTTTGTAGATCGGAACCAATATGCGATTCAAATCATGGAGGATGCGCGGGCAGGTAAGCTTCTCCATTCCATTGGCGAAGGGAAGCCCATGATTGTAGAGTATTCTTCTCCCAATATTGCGAAGCCATTTACCCTTGCTCATATCCGTTCGACGATGATCGGCCAGGCATTAAAGAATATCTATGGAACGATGGGGTATGAAGCCATCGGTATCAACCACTTGGGTGACTGGGGAACCCAGTTCGGGAAGCTTATCTCTGCCTATCTCCGTTGGGGTGAAGAGGAGAAGGTTGTGGCCAACCCGATTCCAGAATTACTTCGTCTCTATGTGAAATTCCATGAAGAGGTGGAGCTACACCCTGAATTAAATCTGGAGGATGAAGGCCGTGCTTGGTTCCATCGTCTTGAGCAGGGGGATGAAGAAGCTCATCGTCTCTGGCAATGGTTCGTTTCTGAAAGCCTGAAAGAGTTTAATCGGATGTACGAGAAGCTCAATGTGCATATTGACCACTTCTGGGGTGAGAGCTACTACCAGAACCAAATGGATCGGGTCTTCAATGAACTGAAGGAAAAGGATCTCCTCGTTGAGAGTAAAGGTGCCCTTGTGGTAGAAGTGAGTGAAGAGATTCCACCCTGTATCGTGCTGAAGAATGATGGAAGCACGATCTATGCAACACGGGATATTGCAGCGGCCATCTATCGGTATGAGAAGTTCCATCCAGAGCAGATTCTCTACGTAGTGGATGCGCGTCAAAGCCTACACTTCCAACAGGTTTTCGGTGTGATTGAGAAGATGGGCTATGAATGGGCGAAGCAGTGTAAGCATATTGCCTTCGGGCTCATGAAGATTGAAGGAGAGAGCATGTCCACTCGGAAAGGGAAGGCGGTTCTCCTTGAAGATGTACTCGATGAAGCTATCTCTAAGGTAAAGAATATTATTGACGAGAAGAATCCTGACCTCCCCAATAAGGAGCAAGTGGCAGAATGGGTGGGCGTTGGTGCCATTGTCTTCAATGACCTGAAGAACTACTATGCTCATAATGTGAACTTCCAATGGGACGAAGCGCTCAACTTCGATGGCGAGACAGGTCCCTATGTTCAATACACCTATGCACGGATGCAGAGTGTATTACGGAAGGCCACGGTCGAGTGGAAAGAAGCACCTCTACAAGCACATCCTGCGTTCCAAACGCCGGTGGCATGGGATCTCCTATTCCACCTGACCAAATATCAGGAAGCCATGGAGCGGGCAGCAGAAAAATATGATCCATCGCAGGTAGCACGGTTTGTCCTCGATCTATGTGCCTTGTTCAATCGCTATTATAATCAAGAGCGGTTATTGGTGGATGATCCAGCGGAACAGATTGCGAAGCTCCAATTGGTGGATGCAGCTGCACGGGTATTGAAACATGGGTTGGAAGTGCTCACACTTCGGACACCAGAGCAGATCTAATGAAGATGGTTCCAGAGGAGAAGCTGATGCTGGTGGACGGCATGTCCCTGTTGTTCCGCGGATTTTATGCCACGGGCATTCATGGAAACTTCATGTTCAACCCACAAGGTGTTCCCACCAATGGTCTCTTTGGCTTTATGCAATACTTATTGGACGCAGTTCAACAGTATGAGCCAAGCCATGTGATCTGTTGCTGGGATACACCTCAGCCCACCTTTCGGCATCAATTATATACAGAGTACAAGGCGAATCGGGGAGAACCACCCCTTGAATTGCTCCCTCAGTTTACCCTGGTTCAACCGCTGGTGGAGCAATTGGGGATTCTGAATATGGAGAAGCCAGGCTTTGAAGCAGATGACCTCATTGGGACGCTGTCAGCTAATTATGGGCAGGATATGGAGGTCCAAATCTTGACCTCTGACCGGGATAGCCTTCAATTGATCGATGAGCAAGTACATGCCATTATCATGAAGCGAGGCTTTGCTAATTATAAGCGTTATACCATAGAAGCATTGCAAGAGGAAGTGGGATTACAGCCTGCTCAGATCATTGATCTCAAGGCCTTGATGGGCGATGCAAGCGATAATTACCCAGGTGTTCGAGGTGTTGGCGAGAAGACCGCTTTAAAGCTACTCACACAATTCCACTCCATCGATCACTTGTTAGCAAACCTTGATGAGGTCTCAAAAGGGGTTCGTCAGAAGATTGAACAGGATCTAGAGATGCTCCAGCTCTCCCGTCAATTAGCTACCATTAAATGTGATATTCCACTCTCAGTTCAGCTGGAAGAAGCACGTTGGCAAGGGGAGTATATGGAGATGGATCGCAATACGCTCTGGCGATTATTACAGGAAATCCCCAATGCACAAGTCTGATGGAGAAGTTGGAACGACAAGAATGAAATGAAAGAGATTCGATAAAAAGCTCTTCAGTGCATCATCCACTGAAGAGCTTTTTGCATGGTTTAGGCATGATCTGTTGGAAACTCCATCGATACCATATCATCGCAATGGCATATCGCCTGTTATTTCGATGAAACAGAATATTGGTTGAACATCATGTGGAAACTAAGGCCAAGGAGCAAAGGCTATCCATCAAGGGCAGGAGGTGTATCACATGGCGTGGATGAGTTGTTGGAAGAAGAGCCTAGGCGGATTCATCTGTAGACCGCAATGGATATTGATATCTCTCCTTCTGATTCTTTTACTCTCCATACAAGTAAAAGCGGTAGAAGAAGGTGTGATCATTCATGTGAACCGGAAACAGAATTTGCTCACAGTCTACATGAATGAAGTACCGATCTACCGCTTTCTTGTTGCCACCGGGAGACCAGGCCATCCCACTCCTGCGGGACAGTTTACCATTACGACGAAGGTATATCATCCCTGGTATCTACCGAAGAATATCCCAGGCGGTTCTGCCAAAAATCCACTAGGTACACGCTGGTTAGGCTTAAGTGTACCTGGAACAGGCGGATACAAGTATGGTATTCATGGCACCAATCGGAATGATCTCTTAGGCAATCCTGTCTCCACCGGTTGTATCCGCATGCGCAATCAGGATGTAGAGTTCCTCTTTCGCCATCTCCCCATTGGGACGAAGGTGATTATTGAGTAATTCTCTCAAGCCCTATTTTAAGTTTTCGGGATTTAAAATCTCTAATTCTGGAAGGACAAAGCGACCATCTTTACGGATCAAGACATCGTCGAAGTAGATTTCGCCACCACCATATTCAGGGCGTTGGATGCAGACTAGATCCCAATGGATCGCTGAGTTATTCCCATTGGGCGCCTCATCATAGGATTGACCAGGTGTGAAGTGGAAGCTTCCGTCAATCTTCTCATCGAAAAGAATATCTCCCATGGGATGTTGGACATAGGGATTCACACCAATGGCAAACTCTCCAATAAAGCGAGCACCTTCATCAGTATCCAAAATCTCGTTCAATAGCTTGGTGTTGTTGGAGGTTGCTTCAACCACCTTACCGTTTTCGAAACGTAGACGTACATTTTCAAAGACGAAGCCATGGTAAGGAGATGGTGCATTGTATTGTACAACACCGTTGACGGAGTCGCGAACAGGTGCTGTGTAAACTTCACCATCAGGAATATTCATATGACCAGAGCATTTAATCTTGGGGATATCCTTGATGGAGAAGGTGAGATCGGTACCATTTCCTTTGATATGTACCTTATCTGTACGATCCATTACTTTTACCAAGGCATCCATGGCTTTGTCCATCTTGCTGTAGTCGAGGGTACAGACTTGGAAATAGAAGTTTTCGAAGGCTTCAGTGCTCATCTTCGAGAGCTGTGCCATGGAATGGTTGGGGTAACGGAGAACGCACCATTTCGTGTGGGGTACGCGTTCCCGCGAGTGTACAGGGTGGTTATAGAATTTAGCCCAGATGTTGTTCTTTTCGCTCGGAACATCGGAGGTTTGGGAGACGTTTTTGGCAGCGCGTACGCCAATATAGGCGTCCATGGCCTTCATCCGTTCTAAGTCCCATTCTGCTTGCATCTTCGCTTGCTCTTCACTCATGCCGAGGAGGAGGCTACGTTGGACATTTTGGTCATAGAGATGTACGAAGGGTAGACCACCTGCTTCATAGGTAGCTTCTACCAAGGCTTTCACCATCTCTGCATCATGATCGAACATTTCGATCAAGATTTTTTCCCCTGGTTTCAGGGAGACAGAATAGTTAATTAAATTTTTTGCTAACTGCGTTAAGCGAGGATCTCGCATTATTCATCCATCCCTTTCCGTTGACAATGTTTTACGTTCCTATTGTATCAAATTGAAGAAGGAAAGGCGAAGGCGTAAAGAAAAAAAAGATGAC
The DNA here is from genome assembly GCF_001049895.1 of Rubeoparvulum massiliense. Taxonomy (GTDB): domain Bacteria; phylum Bacillota; class Bacilli; order Rubeoparvulales; family Rubeoparvulaceae; genus Rubeoparvulum; species Rubeoparvulum massiliense. The sequence goes on along the minus strand of NZ_CVPE01000006.1, from coordinate 1,217,587 downwards.
GGAAGCCGTCATCCCATTTTGACGTACCCTCATTAGGGAATCTTTTCACCAGATGGGGTCTCGTATTCATTTTGAAAAAGATTCCCACTGCCATCATATGGGTAATTGCTGAATGGGGAACGGCGAGGGCCTATCCCATTCTGTATCAATCTTCAGAATACTGGTTATAGTAGTAAAGAATAACAAGATGGCTAATGAATAGGGGGAATCATCATGGCTTTACAGGAAACCAGTACAAGGATGCCCTTTCGCATTCCTTTAGGTGTGGAATTTAAGCCCATCGCATGGAAGGCAAGGTATCACATGGATTTCTCTGTTGCGTGTCTTTACTGTGGGAAGGAAGGGCTAGTAGGGTACGGAATCGAGAATCATGATGGCGCCCATGGACATGTGGTGGTATGTGAAGAGTGCAGGAAGACCAATGGGAATTACCATTGAGGCTTGAGGGTTTCTTTATTCGATGTGGAACAGGAGCACGAAGGGGTAAGCGATTTACGCTGAACCCATCGTGCTCGATTTTTTAAAATTTTCTTTAGGGACCCAACCTGTATCGTGATCATCAAGCTTTTCACACCACATCCAACCATTCAATTCCTTGCTGCCCACTACTTCATCACCAATATCCACATTCAATTCCTTTGCAGTATAGTCCGCGGTGAGTACGCCTAGCTCTCCATCTCGTTGCAGCAATTGCTCGGGCACCCACCCCTGTGCTGAATGGTCAAGCTTGATGCAGAAAACCCAGTTATTCCAGCCCTCTACACCAGCATAGCGTTCCCCAACAATGACTGAGTCCCCCTTTACTAAGGTAATGGGCTGGGGGTAATTACTCCGATGCTCTTTCACAACCTCGTAATGCATGAATATCTTCCTTCCTTTCAGTGAATTATCTGTGAACCTCCAATAATAATGATAACTGTTAAAGCGTAGCAGTAAAGTGGTCATAGCCATCGCTAGAATAAAAAGCTATAGATAATGCTAAAATCGGAATCGAGTAGATAAGCTATTCTAGCTAAAATAGACCAAAGTAAAGATCAGTCCAGAAATCGTCACGATGATCGATCCAATGGTCAGTGGATTGATGCGATATTTCTTCGCTGCATAGCTTGTAGGCATGATACCTGTTCGACTTAGAAGTTGGTCTTGACGTTGACCTGCTTCCTGCGATTCAGTAGAACTAAAGAAAAAAGTAATCGCAGTAAAGGCAACACCAATGAAAAACCAAAGATCAACAAAGGACATCTCTACAAAAAATGTAAATCCATAAATAATCCCTAGCTCAACGAGGATCACAATCAGAGTCGGAATAAGGAACTTCATAAATTAACTCCTCTCAAGGGGGCCTGCTCCCTTTTTCGTATACCTTCGGCAATGAGGTTAAAAGCAAGGATAATCAAGACGAATACTGCTGCGGGAATTAAAGCTAGCCAAGGTGCCTGTCTTACAATGATGAAACTAAAGTTCTGTGCTAATAAGCCAGCTAACTCATTGGTGATGGAGTAATAGATGATTAACCCTGGAGAAGATTCAACGAGGGTGCCACCTACAAAGATGTTGAAGATACCTAAATGTCCCATCAGCCAAAGGATATGGACAATTTCTGTAATTAATAGAGAGATTAAATAAGGTTTCATATGAGGAAAGATATGCTTTCGTAATAGATATAGCTTGCTAGCGCCTAAGATAAGTGCCCCCTCGACAAAGGGCTCTTGATTAATACGTTCTACGATCTTACTAATGGTATAGGCAATGATGGGTGCACCTACGCATGCATTGATGATGATGAAGATGATTAGCTTCGTGGTTATTGGAATCGCTTCATTGAACGTGATTCTTGCTAATAATGCAAATGAGATTAAAAATAAGGGAATTGCAGATAGTGTTGTAGCAATTTTTCGTAATACTTTTTGAATGAGACCTCCATTAATTCCTGTTAAGAGACCGATAGGTAGAGCGATGAGCATCCGTAAGAACAAAATGGCTAGAGCAACAAGGATCGTATATTTAATGCCGGAGATAACGAGATAAAATAAATCATATCCACCTCTTCCTGTTCCAAACCAATGCTCGAATGAAGGTTTTTGATACTCTTCATTCATTCGATGTGCATCTTCATCATGAGCGGGATGAAGAATTGAAAGGAAGGAGAGCACTAGTAAGACAACAAGGATGATGATTCCCATCACGATGGCAGAATTCTTTTTCATCATATCTGATAGTTCCTTTCGATCTTCTTTAGGAATCTTTCCGTGGTTTCTCTTATGACCAACCCGATTAGCCAGAAGACCATGATCATGATGATGAGACTTTTTTCACTTAATTTCGGGTAAAAATCAAAATAGAAAAAACTGATTCCTTTCGTATTAAAGAGTTGTTCCACAATGACCAAGTTAGAGATGACCATCATAAAAATGGTTGTAAAATTCGAAAAAATACGGGTAATCACATTGGCAAGCACATGTTTTATTAGTACTTCTACGCGATTTAGACCTTTACTATAGGCCAGAAGAATATAATCCTTGGCGTATACTTCCTGAATTCCTTCCATCGCAAAGCGAATGGTCAAGAACATGGGTAAGACAGACAAGGAGAGAACAGGTAATAGCCAAGCATCACCATGGAGGTTGGAGGAGATTGGTGATACAAAGCGAATCCCAGTCTTTTGATTGATGGTAATAAAGAGAACTTGTAAAAGTACAATGATGACAAAATCAGGAAACGAGATCAATAGAACGCTACTTCGATTTAGTATAGCCCTTGCTTTTTTCCCGAAGAGCGTAAAAATAAATGCAATCAAAATACCCATCCCTATTCCCAATAACAATCCTGGAATGAAGATCTTGGCACTTTTCAACATAAAGGGAAGGAGATCTTGGATGATGGAACGTTGGTTCACATCCCGCAAATATAAATCGATCGTCGGGTAATACGTTCCGAAGTCTCCCGTTAAAAGCTCTGAGAACATGCTCCAGCAGTTATGTAAGTAGTTTAGTGGCGTAAATGCCCCCTCTGCATTAAAGAACATTGTAGGGAGCAGAACAATCATGGTTATCCCGATCATGACAAGTAAAAAGTTGATAGCATTTCGAAATAAGGTCTTGAATAGATTAATAGCGATGATATTCACCTCTTCTGCTACCTGAAAAAATGCATAACATTTTGATCTGTTTTTTTCTTCCTTATCTTTGAAAAATCTTATTAATAAGGCTCTCATGTCTTACATCATAAGAGCCTTACTAATATATATGCCAAAAGAACTATGATAAAACTAACATAATGAATTGAAAGAAGATTACGTTTATTTTGAATTTGAACTGATGTTTGCTTCATGAGAAGTGTTACAAGTGAAAGTCCAACAAAAAATATTATAAATTTCATGATGAACTGATTTTTATAACCCTTATACACCATAAAGTAGTCATAATAAATATTAAAAAATAAACCAAGAATGATTCCATTAATAGCGGGAATTATCAATTTTTTTCATATTGGTATCTCCTTATGGTTGCTTTAGTGATTAACCTAAGGGTACCCTACCATATTTATTCCTCAAGTACTTTACAAAAACTATTGAATGCCATTGTTCTTAGCTTTTTATGCCATTTCCAATATTATACTTTAGGACAGCCATCATTACAAGTCTGAGCATATTACGATATTTTCTATTTCTATGGGAGGCATGCTTCCATTCTTCCATCAATGCAGATTTTATTCTTCTTCAAGTGATTTAAATCGTTCTCTCTCAAATTTAACTTCATCTTTAACATACTTTTTATAATTTTCATACTCTTTATTAGATACTATTTCTTGTTTATTGCTTACATTTAATTCAATAGCTGAATTAGGCATTCCTTGACCTAATCTACCATCAGCTTCTGAAGCTGCAACTAAAATATAATATTTTCTACTTTCTAGTAATATATCGCCTTTTAGCAATGATATACTTTTACCATCATAATTCACGCCACCATGTTTAAAAAATTCAATTGGCTTATTTTTCTTTAAATTACCTTTTAGATTGTCTATAACAGTAATTGAATATACAGTATATGGCTTTCCTGTGATAGTACCATCTTCACTTTTACGGACATTTGTATATTCTGTTCTTAATTCATCTTCAACCTTTGCAACAAAAACATAATCTCCCCACCCTACTATTTCTTCAGGATTATCAATATTTACCATAAAACTTCCTTCATCATACACTACAGGCAATTCAGAGCTTAATGTAAGGCTATCATATGTTTTTGACATTTTATTACTATAATGCTCGCTACAACCAGTAATTGTAGTAATCATTAATATTGCTGCCACTGATGCTACTAATTTTTTCATTCAAATACCTCCTTGGTAGGTAAACTGTTCATGGGCTTGGTGCGTTTTTTGATCTCTTTCATGGTGCGTTCAATGATATTCGTGGTATAGATCGAGGAACGTATGGATGCAGGATCATCTAAATATGTTAGCAACACGGATAAATCTTGTTCCCATGAACGAACAACTTTTGGATATTTCTTCTCCCACGCTTCCCACGCTGCTTTAAGCAATGTAAATGGACAAAGTTTTCTACTTAAAAGCGCACAGCAGTTTAGGCTAAGCCTAACTGTTGTGCGCCTTTTCCTTGTTGGAGGAATTGCTCCTTATATTGGAGCTGGTAGAGATTATAGTAGAGTCCTTGCTGCTGAAGGAGCTCTTGATGATTACCCATCTCCCGGATCTCGCCCTTATGGAGGACGATGATTTTATCGGCATGCTGAATGGTGGAGAGGCGATGGGCAATAATGAAGGTGGTACGTCCATGACTCACCTTCTTCAGGCTATCCTGAATCAGTAGCTCGGTTTCGGTATCAATATTGGCTGTGGCCTCATCCAATACGAGTATGGCAGGGTCCACAAGGAGCGTACGGGCGAACGAGAGCAGCTGCCGCTGACCAGCAGATAGGGTGGATCCCCGCTCAGTAACAGGCTCATCGTATTGCTGTGGAAGCTTCTCAATAAAGGTATGGGCATTGACATAGCGTGCCACGCGTTCCACTTCTTCATCGGGGATGTTCGTCTGATTAAGACGAATATTGGAACGGATATCGCCACTAAATAGGAAGACATCCTGCAGAACCACGCCGATTTGCCGACGTAGGTCAGCCTTCCGCATCTGCCGAATATCGATGCCATCGATGAGGATATGGCCTTTCTGAATATCATAGAAGCGGCTGAGCAGATTGATAATGGAACTCTTACCTGCTCCGGTGGCTCCTACAAACGCCACAGTCTCACCAGGCTCTACGGTAAAGGAGATATCCTTCAAGACATATTCATCATTCTGATAGGCAAAATAGACATTCTGAAACTGAACCCGTCCCTCGATCTTCGGTATTTCAATAGGCTTCTCAGGATCAGGGAGGGTATCCTGCTGATCGAGCAATTGAAAGATCCGTTCTGCTGATGCCATAGCGGATTGGAGTACAGTATAGCGCTCCGACAGATTATTAATAGGCTGGAAGAAGCGATTAATATAATCGATAAACGCATAGAGTACCCCAAATTGTAATGTACCACCTAGTACGTCGTGACCTCCGAACCAGATTAAGAGGGAGAGTCCAAAGGCATAGATGAAGTCCATGAATGGACGAAAGATTGCCGCCGTTCGTAACTCCTTCAAGCTAGACTGCAGATGGGAGCGGTTAATCTGATCAAATTGGTCATGCTGTGCCTCTTCCCGTTTGAAAATATGGACGATCCGCATCCCTGTAATATTTTCATTGAGGGTGGCATTGATCCGTGCAATCTTTAGCTTCACCTCGCGGAAGGCTTGACGTGCTAGCTTTTTATAGACTAAGGAGCTAGCGATGATCAGGGGTAAGGTACAGAAGCTAAGTAGTGCCAGCTTCACATTGAGTTGAAGCATGATCAGCATGATTCCCAGAAGAATGAAGACGTCCTTAAAAAGATTGACCACTACACTGCTAAACATCTCATTGATGGCTTCCGTATCATTGGTGGTTCTTGTTACCAGTCGTCCCACAGGATTCTTATCATAGAAGCCAAGGGGGAGACGCTGAAGATGGGTAAAAATTTCCTGACGCAGATTAAAGATAATGCGTTGCGACGTCTTCTGCAGATAATATTGTTGTAAATAGCCAAGCCCGAAGCCGAATAGAAGCAAGGTGAAATAGAGGAGGGCCAACTGGAACAAGGCAGCGGTATCCTGCTGGCGAAATTGTGTAAGAGCTTCTTGGTCAAGGGGGGGAGCCACCCATTGTTCCGTTCCTTGCTGTACAAGCCATGTATCTCCTTGTTGACTCACCGTCCAGCCCTTCGCTTCATCTAGCCAAGCTGGCACGAGCAGGAGCTGCTCACCCTCTTCAATTACTTGTGCAGGCGCCGCTCCCACAGGGAGCGGTGAATCTGGCTGGAGGCGTACATAGCGCTCCTCGTTCCAGAGAAAGCCTGCATCCATGGAATGATGGGCAGGGTAGACCGCATAGGGCTGATCCCAGACATTGATATGCTCATCGATGGCCACTTTAATAATATAGGGGCCAGCCAACTCACTTACGGTAATCAAGAGGATAAGTCCGATGCACAGCATTAAGATCCACTTATAGGGTCGGGCGTATTGGAGAAGTCGTCGCATCAGGCGCCCATCATATGCTTTCCCTAGCTGTTCCTCCTCATGAAATTCCTCTGCCATTTCCCATCACATCCTTTCTTTCAGTGTGTGGCGATCAATTCCTCTAACTGTTGTTTTTCATGAATCTGATAATAGAGACCTTGTAGCGCCATGAGCTCGTTATGGGTTCCTTGTTCAATGATCTTCCCTTCATCGAGAACGATGATCTGATCCACCTCTTTGAGCGTCGAGAGGCGGTGAGAGATGAGAATGGTGGTTCGTTCCTTCATCTGCGAACGTAAGCGCCCTAGGATGGCCTCCTCTGTTTTTGTATCCACCGCTGAGAGGGCATCATCAAGAATCAAGATGGGTGGATTCTTCAGGAGAGCACGGGCGATGGAGACCCGTTGTTTTTGCCCACCTGAGAGGGTAACACCCCGTTCACCGAGGATGGTCTCGTACTGATCGGGAAATTGCATGATATTCTCATGAACTTGCGCATCGATGGCCGCTTCCTCAACTGTCCTTGGTTCACACTGATCCACACCGAAAGCGATATTCTCAGCAATAGAGCGGGAGAAGAGAAAGTTCTCCTGGGGAACAAAACCAATCTCCTGACGTAAAGTCTTCAAGGGAATGGTACGAATATCTTGACCATCGAGGAGGATGGTACCTGCTGGTGCATCGTAGAGACGGAGGAGGAGATTGACCAAGGTGGACTTGCCTGCACCGGTTCGACCCACAATACCGAGGGAACCACCTGCAGGAATCTCCAGATCCAGATGCTGAAGGACGGGCTTCTCTGTCTCAGGATAAGTAAAGCTTAGGTTGTGAATGGTGATTCTACCATAGAGATGCTGAATGGAGAGATCCGTTTCATCATCATCACGGATCTCTGGTTTAGTCTCAAATACCTCATTGAGACGAGCCATGGATGCGGAGCCCCGTTGGAAGATATTAATGATCATGCCGATGGCCATCATGGGCCAGATCAGCAAGCCTAAGTAGCTGTTGAAGGCGACGAAATCACCCAAGCTGATCTCTTGACGGATGACCAAGGTGCCCCCATAGCCAAGAACAACTAGGAAGCTTAAGCCTGAGACGAATTGAACCAGGGGATTGAGCAAGGCCTGTACCTTGATGAGGTGAACATTTTTCTTAAAGTTCTCATCATTGGCTTGATAAAATTTGGTGATCTCTGCTTCTTCCTGAACGAAGGCTTTGACCACACGAACACCAGAAGCATTCTCCTGCACTTGATCAGTGAGATGGGCAAACGCTTCTTGCACCTTACGAAAGCGGCGGTGAATCACCTTGCCGAATCGTCCCGTCACTAAGGCTAAGAAGGGTAAGGGGAGGAGCGCGACGATGGTTAGCTTCCAACTGATGGTGGAGGCCATCATCAAAACAGCCATGCTAATGAGGATCACGGTATCGAAGAACATGACTACACCCGGTCCACAGGCCATCCGGATCGCGTTAATATCATTGGTGGCCAGCGCCATGAGGTCACCTGTCTTATGGGTATTAAAGTAGTTGGTAGACATCTTTTGTAGGTGAGCTACCAAGGCATTCCGCATATGATACTCAATCTTGCGCGCTGTTCCCATGACGAACATCCGCCAGCCATAACGGAGGAGTACCATGATCGCTGCGATGATGAGGATGGTAGCGATGATCAAGGCAATATTGGAGGTGGTTAAGGTGCCTGTTTTGAGGCCATCGGTAATATAGCCAAGTAGCTTCGGTATTACCATCTGCAATAGGTCCGTGATGATAAGTGCGGCCAATCCAAGTAGATAAGCCCAACGATATTGATAAAGATAAGGTTTTAACCGAGCAAAATGGGACAATGTGCTCCCTCCCTTCCTCAAGATGATTCAAAAAAGCTTCGAAAATCGAAGGATATTGCTCTATTATAATCCATTTCTAATTTTGAAAAAAGTCAAAAATATTCGAAGCGAGCCATTCCTGGTATCTTTTTTCACTGAATCACTTCATTTGTACGTAGATCAATATGTTCATACTCCATGTCCCAGTTCTCGATTAATTGGAAGAGTATATTGTCGCCGATGATTTTATAATTACGGTCGATTTGTATACCATCCTTTCCGAGGGCAAGGAGGTATGATTTTTTGTTCGTCCGGATGAAAATGTCATACTCCATCCTTTGATTTTGATCACGCTTCAATCTCATATTGGAAGGAACCGCGATGAATTTCTTAATTTCTTCATCATCTTCGAGCTTAAACCCGTAATTTTCAAAGCGATTTTCTATGATGATTTCATCAATGATTTCCCCTTCACTAAACAGATTTGCCATCCCTGCTCCGTAGGTTGTGTATTGCATCCAATTAACTAAAAAAATGCCCATTCCAAATAATATAAGTATCAAAGTAAGGATAACACTTTTCTTTTTCACCAAGAAGCCTCCTTCTAAACGACTTTTCATTATAAAAATCCCTATCCATGTTATGGTCGATGAAGACATGCTTAACATGGATAAGGATATGCTTTAATCGTTATGAGTCTTTCGCTTTTTCTTTGAGGGACTGTAAGATACAATTGATCATATAAAAAAAACCAATGTTAAGGTCAGCAAATAATCCTATTTCAATCCAAAATTCGGATATTTTAAGGAATAATATTATTTGCGAAGAAATTGATAAAGATAAAAGGGTTGTCCAAAATGCTGACCAGGTAGATATTGAGCTATTTTTTAATTTCCATTTCATGATAGTTAACTCCTAGCATATTAATGATGGATTTTAAAGTCCGTACATTTTTAGTACATCATCAGGTACTTTATAATCTGGTTCTGGATCTGGAACATACTGAGGTAAGAAAGGATTTGCATTTACACTTATTACATTAATCATTAACATAATAATTACTAATCCTATAGTGATACTTTTATTCTTTTTACTTTAGATACAACACCTGGATAACTATATTAATATTACCATATTGCACCATTATATTTCAAACTTACAAAGGAAAACTGGAATAAAAAGTGGTGCTTTCAATATAAAGATATTGAAAATTCAGCAAAATCTGCTACAAAAATAGGTTAAGGTTCAACTGGAGTTAAAAAGCCACCTGAACCTTAACCTTCTATACCATATTAAAGCGATATTATTCCCAATATAATTCCAATGCACTTCCAGCGTGAATGGGTGTTTGGAAATTGGCTTCTTCGCCATCCACCCTGAGACAGAGTCTTGTCAAGCCACCAGGCGGTTCCAATTGAACATCCACATAGCGGAAGACGTCACTAAAAACCGGGGAACGCTCCTCATCCTCACGATAAATCAGTTGATCGCCTGCTTGAATGAGTTCGTCCCATTGGGCTACCTCTCCATTTCGTTCCACCCAATATTGAAGGTTGTCAACTTTCACAGGTTGTCCATTATAGGAGACCGCTATGGTTAAGTTTTCTTGCCAATGCTCAGGTGCATATTGGAGAAGGGTGGGGTTGGTACCTTCCTTGGGAAGCAAGCGGATTCGATCGCCTGCTTGTATTGTCGTCTTCCCATCGGCAATGAGACCATTCACCTCAATCTCATAGCCACCTATGGTATGCTCCATCCAGCGTCCATTACATTTGAAACGGAGGATAGGCTGTTGTGTACCCAACCAGGCGTGAAGCTCCTCAATGGTGTGTGGTATATCATCGTTGATCTGATCACCATCATGAAGTTCTTCATCTACGGTGACGAGCTTGCCATTACAGCGAATACGTGGCGTAATGAGTTGAGCTTCACCATTGATCTCAAAGTGAAGCGATGTCGATGAGAGAGGAAGATCCCTAATGGTGCCACCGCCATCCTTGCCATCTTGACCAGGGGTGATGGTAATTGTATCCCCTGTTTGAATGGCTGAAGAGAGCGAAGTATGCTGACCATTGAGCAGGATGGTAGGTGGCTCTCCATGCGTTCCGCGGAGCCAGTGACTTTTTCCGTTCACGCTTACATGCATGGATAAACCAGGACGCCCATGAAGCTGTCGCATGCTTATACCTGCTGCCAATAAGGCATCGCTGATCGTTAGTGGGCGGAGCTCAAAAAGCCGGGTCATCTCATCATTCACCTGAACCTGAACATAGCTGAGGGGCCGATGGAGGGCTGTTGTGACAATCCCCAACGGTGTGATCCATTCAGGTCCTTTATCCTGAACAAATTCTGGATTAACCATAGCAATGGCACTTGCATCTCGAACGGCCACACGATTTTCTGGCATATGTAGATGACGGGCAATCATGGTTGCGAGCTGAGGGGTGAGACTACCACCACCAACAAGCATGACAGCTTGTGGATTCTTACCATTTAAGTCGGTAATTTTCGTGCTAATAGCTTGGGCGAGGCTCTCAATCTCGCCTTTAATGGTCTGGATGATCTCTGCACTTGCTAATTCTGTTTGGAAGCCCAGTATATCGGTATAAGAAACCTGATCTGAAGTATTCAACTGTCGTTTCACTTGCTCGGCTACAGGGAAGTCTAGTAGATAAGCTTGGCTAATGGCATCGGTAATTTCATCACCTGCTGCAGGGACCATTCCATAGGCTGTGATCGTTCCCTCTGCGGTGATGGCAATATCGGAGGTACCTGCACCAATATCGACGAGGGCAACGTTTAAACGCCGCATAGTCGAGGGGATGATCGCTTCGATGGCAGCGATAGGCTCTAGGGTCAATGCTTGTAATTGGAGACCCGCTTTATTCAAGGCGGCCATCAGGGAGTCCACCACCACTTGAGGGAGGAAGGTAGCGATCACTTCCACGCCTAAATTCTCACCCCGTTGATCGATGGGATTCCCGATTTTCTCGCCATCGAGGTAATAATTATAAATACTATAGCCTACACAGTAGTACTGCTGCTGTAAGCTTGCTCCCTCGTGGAGCGTAGTTTGTGCAGCTTGAACTGCTGCCAGTTCACAGTGATGGACCTCTTCCTTGCTAATATATTGCTGAGAATCCATGGGGAATGTAAATTGACCGCGTTCAGTAAGTAAAGCCCTCCCTGCAGCGGCTACAGCTACCTGATGGAGAGGGGTGTTCCGCTGCTCCAAGGTGCTCTTTATCTCTAGAATCGTGTTGGCTACAGCCTCTATATCATGGATCTGACCATCTAGCATGGAGCGGGTGGTATGCTCACGAATCTCCCAATCGATGATAGAAAGGTTTCCATCGGATGCAGGCTTAGCGATAATACCCATTACACTACGTGTCCCAATATCTAAGGCAAAAATGGTTCTCTCATCACCCATTTTGTTCGCTCCTTTTTATACAACTACTTCGATTATAGAGAAGAAGAGGCAAAATGACTAGCAAGATCAAAGAAAATTAGGAAGAAAGTTCCAGATACCATCCAGATGGTATCCAACCTTCAAATCAGGTACTGGACAAGGTATAATTACCATTAGGAATACTTTAGGATGGCAGTTCAAAAAAATGTATATCGATTGTAGAAAGGGATGAGCACTTGAGCAACCGTGAGCTGGAAGATCTAAGAACTGAGTTGGATCAATTAAATCTTCAAATTCTTGACTTAATAAACCAGCGTGCAACCATCGTCCAACAGATTGGACAGATTAAACAACGACAAGGTGTTCAACGCTTTGATCCTACGCGTGAGCGGGAGATGCTGAATAAATTAAAGGCAGCCAATCATGGTCCATTCTGTGATGCTACCATTCAACATATTTTTAAAGAGATTTTCAAGGCATCTCTTGATCTGCAAAAGGAGGAATGTGAGAAGCAATTATTGGTGAGCCGTAAGCGAAAAGCAGAGGATACGGTCATTCAGGTGAAGGACCTAATCATCGGTGGTAAAAATCCTGTATTAATCGCCGGACCATGCTCCGTGGAAAGTGACGAACAGCTCGAGATCGTTGCCAAGGCATTGCAAGGATATGGACTTCATGCCATGCGAGGTGGTGCATTTAAGCCTCGAACTTCACCATATGATTTTCAGGGGCTAGGCTTTCCAGGTATTAAAATGTTAAAAGCTGCTGGAGAGAAGCATGGACTTGCTGTAATTAGTGAAATAGTGGATCCTGCCTACATGGAGGAAGCAGCCCAATACTTAGATATGATCCAGATTGGTGCTCGTAATATGCAGAATTTTGAGCTCTTAAAGGTAGCTGGTAAGGTGGATGTACCCATTCTCTTAAAGCGGGGAATGTCGGCCACCATCGAAGAGCTACTCTATGCTGCAGAATATATCTTAAGCAATGGCAACCATCGTGTGATTTTATGTGAGCGGGGAATACGTACCTATGAAAAGTGGACACGGAACACCTTAGATATCTCTGCTGTTCCGCTTCTTAAGCAAGAGAGTCATCTGCCAGTACTGGTGGATGTGACTCATGCTACAGGTCGTCGTGATATTTTACTACCATGTGCTAAAGCTGCCCTTGCAGCTGGTGCAGATGGCGTGATGATTGAGGTTCATCCTGATCCCAATGTGGCACTCTCGGATGCCATGCAGCAAATTGACTTAGCGCAATTGGATCAGTTTATTCAAGGTATGCATGATCAATTATCAATCATGGGTAAGCAGCTCTTATAAGGATTACCCATGTATCGAGAAAGAGGGTGTCAATTGTGCCAGTAACCATTTATGATGTGGCCAAAGAAGCAGGTGTTTCCATGGCCACGGTCTCTCGAGTTGTGAATGGGAACCCCAATGTAAAACCAGCAACGCGTAAAAAGGTAAAGGAAGCGATTCAGCGTCTAGGCTATCGTCCTAATGCTGTAGCCCGTGGTCTCGCCAGCAAACGAACTAAGACCGTAGGGGTGGTAATTCCCGATGTCTCCAATCCATTCTATTCGGAATTGGTTCGTGGTATTGAAGATATCGCCAATATGTATGATTATAATATTTTTCTTTGCAATTCAGACGAACATAAGGGCAAGGAGCTTCGTCTCATTGAGACAATGCTAGAGAAACAGGTGGATGGCCTTTTATTTATGGGAGCAAAGGTGACGCAAGACCATCGTGAAATTTTGCAAACAGGACATGTCCCTGTTGTACTCAGTTCCACATTGGATGAAGAAGGAATTCTCCCCTCAGTGAGTATCAATCATGGGAAAGCCATGGAGGAAGGAGTTCATTATCTTCATGAACTAGGTCATCAACGGATCGCTTTGATCAGTGGCCCACCTGATGAGCCCCTCTTCGGTACCATCCGCTTACAGGCCTTTCGCCGTGCCATGACCAATGTAGGTCTCACCATTGACGAGAATATGATCTGTACAGGGGATATGCATTATGAGTCTGGTTTTGAAGAGACGAAAAAGCTACTCCAACAGAGTCAACCTCCCACTGCAATTTTTGCGGTAAGTGATGAAATGGCCATTGGTGCCATCCATGCCATCCTCGATCAAGGCTTACGTGTCCCTGAGGATATTTCAGTTCTTGGCTTTGATAATACTCGCTTAGCCACCATGGTGCGGCCACTTCTAACCACGGTGGTTCAACCCATGTACGACATTGGTGCTGTTTCCATGCGCCTTCTGACCAAATATATGATGAATGAAGAAGTGGAGTCTTCATGTGTGATTCTTCCCCATCGCATCGAGGTACGCCAATCTACATGTTCCATTGAGAAGGGCTGAATAACTCCCATCGATCTGCCGATACATAGTAATAGAGAGATTTTTACTACAAGTGTGGGGAGAGAGTCATGTCTAAGAAGAAGAGAGATTTACTTACACCCATAGGGATCTTTTTAGGAGCTACATTTATCACAATATCCATTTTAAATGGAGGTGGCTTATCAGGAGCCGGTGGCTTTGTCGATATTGGCTCAGTGATTGTTGTGCTGGGTGGGATGTTTGCTTCATTGATGGTAAGCTATAACATCAAAGAGATTAAGTTGATGTTTACCGTTGTGAAGCAAGCATTTGTTCAAAGAGAGATGGAATTACAAGAACTGATTCAGCTCTTTACACAGCTCTCGACCAAAGCACGAAAGGAAGGTCTTCTTGTTCTTGAACAAGAGATCGAAGAAGTGGATGACCCCTTTATTCGTAAAGGTATTTTACTAGCTATTGATGGAATAGAACCCGAATTGATTCGTGAGATCATGATGGCAGAAGTGGTGGCCATGGAAGAACGTCACCGTCGTGGTCGTCAGATTCTTGAACGCTTAGGTGAATTAGGCCCTGCCTGGGGGATGATCGGGACCTTAATCGGTTTGGTACTCATGTTACAAACCCTGGATGATCCTAGTACATTAGGTCCAAAGATGGCGCTAGCCATGGTAACCACCTTCTATGGTGCTGTGCTTGCCAATCTTGTTTTCATTCCTATGGCAGGTAAGCTAGAGAATCAAAGTGATCAGGAAGTATTCATGAAGCAAGTGATCATCGAAGGTGTACTCGGTGTTCAATCCGGTCAAAACCCAAAAATTCTTGAAGAAAAATTGATTGCCTTCTTATCACCAGCTGAACGAATACAACAGGAAGAAGCGAAAGCGGAGGAAGCAAACTATGAAGCGTAAGAGGAAACAAGCAAAGAAAGGGTCACCACCTTGGATGACGACCTATTCTGACTTGATGTCATTGCTTCTTGTCTTCTTTATTATGCTCTTTGCTGCTTCAGAAATTGATGTTCAAAAGTTTAATGCTATCGCAGAATCGTTTCAAAATCGTGCCATCTTTGATTTTTATCCGTCCATTGTTCCCTTTGATAATCCTGCTGAACGGGCAGAGAATATTAAGAACTTAGAAGTGGATGAATGGGATGTGCAAAGTCAAGCAGGAAGGGATAATAAGAAGAGTAAGAGCGATCAGGAATTAGCAAAAATTCTCAAGGTGATCAATACATATTTGGAAGAGAATCAGCTCAAGGGTGTTGTGACAGCAACGCGAACAGAGCAAGGTGTTGTGATGGTATTGCAGGATCAGGTTCTCTATAATTCAGGATCTGCTGAATTAAGGAGTGAAGCGCTACCATTACTTACAAAGATAGCCGATCTCATTTCTGCTATCCCTAATCAGATAAAAGTAGAGGGACATACTGATAGTGATCCCATCGTGTACAGTCACCGTTATCCTAGTAACTGGGAGCTATCCACAGCACGGGCAAGCACGGTAATCCGTTACTTTATCGATGAGCATAAGATGGATCCGAGCCGTTTTGTTGCTGTAGGCTATGCTGATCAACAGCCTGTTGCATCCAATGATTCAGCTGAGGGCAAGCAACAGAATCGCCGTGTTGTCATTGTGATCGCGGATCCTTATGCTGATCAAGCAGCGATGGATGTCGTCTCACATCCCAATAGCAAAGGGCAGCAATAGCTGATAGAATAGAAGCAGAGATTGAACATCGAGGGAGGATATCTATGAAGATCGCTGTGATGGGGGCTATGGATGAAGAGATTGCCCTCTATTTAGCTGAAATGAAAACCTATGAAGAATTTCAGTTTGCTGGTATGCCATTCTATGTAGGAAGCCTACGTGGACAAGATGTCGTCCTCTGTAAATCAGGCGTTGGTAAAGTGAATGCGGCTGTTGCAACTCAGCTATTGGTGGATCACTTTCAAGTAGGAGCATTACTCTTTACTGGTGTAGCTGGAGCCATTGACCTCCGTCTACGCATTGGAGACTTAATTATATCTACAGATTGTGTTCAGCACGATGTTGATGTAACAGCGCTGGGCTATCAACCTGGTGAAATTCCTTATGTATCACAAATTGCTTTTCCAGCTGATCCTAGCTTAGTTCAATTAGCTGTTGCTGCTAGTCAAGAACAGGTACCGGAACAACAAGTCTTCACTGGTCGTGTAGTCTCAGGGGATCAATTTATTGCAGACAGCAAGAAAGTGACTCAGCTAAAGGAGATTTTTCAAGCGAGCTGTACAGAGATGGAAGGAGCTGCGGTTGCCCAAGTATGCTGGATGAATCAGCTTCCATTTGTGGTGATTCGCTCCATGTCTGATCAGGCTGATGGCGAAGCAGAGGTTAGCTACCATGAATTTATGCATGTGGTGGCTAAACACTCCTACTTGATTATTACTGGCATGTTAGATCGCTGGAATATGTAATAACACTATTTCAAATTCGTCGTAAGCGGAAGTGGAATTAATGGCAACATGAAGAGGCTGGCCTCGAAGGTAAAGCATATAATACCTTTGAGACCAGCCCTTTTTGGACTTTTTACGATTGTAAACGCTGTAGGTAATTGCGGACTCGATCAGCTGTACGCTGATTTTTTTCCATAATTTCTTGCTTGCGAGGCATGGCAGGAAAAGGTGTGTCGAAGAGATGGGAGGGAAGCTGTTCCTTACTATGGGGCTGCCATTGCTGCAACCAGGAAGGAGGGAGAGGGAGCTGAGTGATCGCTTGCTCACTCATCACACCCCAGAGCAGCGCCCAAGCACGTGGAACCACACGATAGATATCATAGCCACCACCGCCAGTGGCAATCCAGCGCCCTTCGCAATATTGATGAGCCAGTTCGTGAACCAGTTGTGGGATGATTTGATAAATAGAAGTGGAGCAAGCGAGGTGAGTGAGTGGGTCCCAACGATGGGCATCAGCACCATTCTGTGTAATGATAACATCTGGTCGAAACACCTTGACGGCTTCGGTAATAATAGATTGATAGATGGAGATAAAGGACTCATCCTCTGTATAAGGCTCAAGGGGAAGATTAATGGTGAATCCAAGACCTGGCCCATCGCCTCGTTCTGTAATATGCCCTGTTCCAGGAAAGAGGTATTTCCCTGTTTCATGTAGGCTAATAGTCATCACCTGGGGGTCATGATAGAACGCCCATTGAACACCATCACCATGATGGGCATCTGTATCGATATAGAGGACGCGGACATCATATTTTTTTCGCATATAAGCAATGGCCACAGCGCAATCATTGTAGATACAGAAGCCAGAGGCCTTGCCTGATAGAGCATGATGCAATCCACCAGACAGATTGAGGGCATGGGGAATCCCTTGTTCCATCACCATTTCCACTGCAGATAAGGTTGCACCTACGACTAGTGTCGATGCTTCATGCATATGAGGAAAGAGTGGTGTATCCTCTGTCCCGAGCCCATGCTGGTAGGCTTGCTGGCGTAATTCTGCTGAGAGTGTGTTAGGTGTGCTCACTGCTTTTACCAGTTGAATATACCCTTGTTCATGAACCAACTCTAGTTCTTCATCGGTGGCAATACGTGGGGGCTGGATCTGTTTCTCTTCTAACCAGCCCAATGCTTCAAGTAAAGAACGGGTAAGAGGCACCCGCTGCTGTGTGAACGGATGTCCTTCATAGAATTGATAAGTTAAAAGAAGCGGTGAATCGATAAAGCAAGCCTCTCTGCTCATAAATCGACTCCTAGATCATGAGGCCATAGAATTCGTAATCCCGAGTGCTTAAATGCCAGTAAGATATCACCAGGGTTCATTGTAGTGATACGAAGAATAATTCGTTGCTTTTTGGTAGGTGTGTCAGGCATAACCATCAATGAATCGATATGACAGGTATACTGGGCGAGAATTTTAGTCACCATTTGAAGGTTCTCCACTGGATTGGGAGATTCGATCTCTACACGGGTGGTGGGATTATGAACTCCCATCAATTCAACAAGGGTGGAGAGAAGATCGGTTGCAGTAATAATTCCTACTAATTCACCATTACTCACAATAGGCAAGCAACTGATCCGAGCAGAGTACATGGTATAAGCTGCCTCATCAATAAAATCTAGGGGATGAGCAGTGATCACTTCGCGTTTCATGATTTTGGCGATGGGTGTATTCCAGATCTCACTCTTTTCTTCACAGCCAAGAGTAGATGGACAGACATCACGTAAGTCGCGGTCACTAACAATTCCAACAAGATGACCATCCTCAACTACAGGTATGTGGCGAATCTCATATTGTTGAATTAATACAAGGCCCATTCTAACAGTATCCGTAGGAGCGACAGTGTAAACTCGTTGGATCATAATCTCTTCAACCAGCATAGAAACCCCTCCTAGCTCATGTACTAAAACATGTAGCGTCGTTGTAAGCGTAGACGTTCAAAACGCATGATGTCATCCATTGAAACATTTTTACCGATTCGTACCATTAGACAATTGGCGGGATGGGAACAGATTTCAGGATCATCGGTTGCACACCATAGGAGTCCTACTGATCCCATCACCTTCTCCATCACCTTACGATACTCCCAAACATTGAGGTTGGTCCCTTTTAGATCCCAGTGCCAATAGTATTCTGTAGAGATGACAATATAATTTTCCATAAATGGATCGAGAAAAGCAACCTTTAATAACTGTGATCCGACACCAGTTGCACGAAAGGGTGGTGCTACTTCGATTGCACCGAGCTCAATTAAGGAATGGATATCACCTTGTGACCAGCGTTCAATGGGATCGGGATAGGAGAATGTAACGTAGCCTACAATAGTTTCATTTTTCCGGGCGATAATAATGCGTCCTTCCTCACGTAGAGCAATTTGAGTAAGGGCTTCTTGCTGCTGCTCGGGCTGACGAAAAGCAGTCAATTGATGATGCATCCCTAATAAGCTTAACTCCTCAGGTGAAACAGGTCCCTCTATTACAATCTTACACTCCTCTACCAGCATTTCATATGAATGGTACACTTTTTCATGCTTCACCACGTATCCTCCCTGTTGACAAAATCAACCAATCCCTACCCTCATTATAATCGAGGATTCGTATAATCTGTAGTTAAAAGGTAAATGTCATGAAATTGTTATAATCATAGTTATTTATATTACAAATAATTCGAAAAATTTTGACTTAACCTAATACTCTTGTGATAGAATAGCAATAAAAGGTAAAGGAGGAATAAAAGTGGAATCACTCGTGCCTGTAAAGGGAAACTATCATTTACGGGATTATGATGAAGCATATTCTAGTTTTTCTTGGGAAGAGGTAAAGCAGGAGTTCTCATGGCACGCAACGGGAAAAATGAATATGGCCTATGAGACTATCGATCGTCATGCGTATTCCTGGAGAAAAAATAAGGTGGCTCTTTATTATTCAGATGCGAAGCGGGATGAATCCTATACATTTGAGGAGCTGCGCCGCTTGAGCAATCGTTTTGGTAATGTATGCCGGAAGCTGGGGATTGAGAAGGGAGAACGAATCTTTATCTTTATGCCTCGAATCCCAGAATTGTATGTGGCTCTTTTAGGGGGACTGAAGGTAGGGGCCATTGTAGGACCATTATTCGAAGCATTCATGGAAGGGGCCGTGTATGATCGTCTTGAAGATAGCGGGGCTAAAATGTTAGTGACGACGCAAGAGCTGCTACCACGCGTTCCCATCGAAAAGCTAAAACAGCTCCAGCATATTCTCGTTCTTGGCGAAGGTGTAGAATCACCTCTTCATGATTTTCGTCAATTGATGAAGGACGCCAATGAAGAATTAGAAATAACTTGGATGGACCCAGAAGATGGAATGATACTTCATTATACATCAGGTTCTACAGGGAAGCCCAAAGGGGTGCTCCATGTTCATTATGCCATGCTTCAGCACTATCAAACCGCAAAGTGGATCCTTGACCTCCATGACGAGGATATCTATTGGTGCACTGCGGATCCTGGTTGGGTTACAGGAACCTCCTATGGGATTTTTGGACCTTGGCTCTTGGGAACAACCAGTGTAGTACGAGGTGGACGCTTTAATCCCCATGATTGGTATCAGACCATTGAGAAGTATGGAGTAACGGTTTGGTACAGTGCACCTACCGCCTTTCGCATGCTGATGGGAGCAGGGAAGCAGGTCGCTGATCAGTATAAGCTCAATAGCTTGCGTCATCTACTAAGCGTAGGAGAGCCTCTCAACCCTGAGGTGATCCGTTGGGGGATGGAAGCATTTCAGCGCCGAATCCATGATACCTGGTGGATGACAGAAACAGGTGGTCAAATCATTGGAAACTATCCTTGTATGCCGATTCGACTAGGTTCCATGGGCAAAGCATTCCCTGGTGTTGAAGTGGAGATCATCGATGATCAAGGGAATTTATTACCTCCTAACACAATGGGAAATCTCGTAATTCGTCAAGGCTGGCCATCCATGATGCGAAAAGTCTGGAATAATGATGAAAAGTATCGATCTTATTTTACCGAAGATGGTTGGTTTATCTCTGGGGATGCAGCGACTAAGGATGAGGATGGCTACTTTTGGTATCAGGGTCGTGTGGATGATGTGATTATGACAGCAGGAGAGCGGGTAGGCCCCTTTGAAGTAGAGAGTAAGCTGGTGGAGCATCCAGCGGTTGCAGAAGCAGGAGTGATTGGCAAGCCCGATCCGGTGCGGGGGGAGATTATTAAGGCATTTATCTCTCTGCGGGACGGCTATCATGCTTCTGACGAACTGCTTGAGGAATTAAGGCAGTTTGTAAAGCAAGGACTTGCAGCCCATGCCGCCCCACGAGAGATTGAAATCAAAGAGAAGCTACCAAAGACACGGAGTGGTAAAATCATGCGTCGTGTCTTAAAAGCTTGGGAATTAAAGCTTCCAACAGGTGATCTCTCCACCCTCGAAGATTAATTCTTTTTGCTGTGAACCATCCGATATACCTTGGTAGGTAGACCATAGAGTGTGATAAAGCCAACAGCAGCGCTGTGATCAAATTGGTCATCCATACCATATGTGGCCAATTCATGATTATAGAGTGTATAAGGAGAAGTACGTCCCTCAACGATGGCATGTCCCTTGAAGAGGCGAATACGTATAGTACCCGTTACATCATGCTGAGTTTGTTGGAGGAACCCATCGAGAGCTTCGCGTAAAGGTGAGAACCAGAGTCCATTATAGATCAACTCGCTCAATTTTTGTTCAATGATGGGCTTGAAATGTGCAACATCACTGGTGAGGGTAATGGCTTCCAATGCTTTATGGGCTTTAATTAAGGTCATAGCAGCAGGGGCTTCATAGACCTCCCGTGACTTGATCCCTATTAGACGATTCTCTACATGGTCGATCCGGCCAACACCATGTTTTCCTGCTAATTGATTCAATTGGAGAATCAATTGGGAGAGGGGTAATTCTTCACCGTTGAGAGCAACAGGTATTCCATTATCAAATTGGATCTCTACGATGTCTGGTTCATCGGGTGTATTGACGATGGAGTTTGTTAATTCATAAGCATCTTCAGGAGGTGTAATCCATGGATCTTCTAATAATCCGCATTCATTACTACGTCCCCATAGGTTTTGATCAATGGAGTATGGACTATCCAGATTAATAGGGATCGGGATATTATGCTCTTTGGCATAAGCGATCTCCTCATCCCGTGACCAATGCCATTCCCGAACGGGAGCAATGACCTCTAATTCAGGCTGTAGTGCATGAATAGAAACCTCAAACCGTACCTGGTCATTCCCTTTCCCTGTACAGCCATGTGCTACAGCAACTGCGCCTTCTTCTTCCGCTACTTCTACCAATTTTTTAGCAATGAGTGGACGGGATAGAGCTGAGATTAAAGGATACTCTTGCTCATAGAGGGTATGTGCTTGCAGTGCAGGCAGCACATATCCTTCGGCAAATTCATCTTGTACATCGAGGACGATGGATTTGCTAGCTCCAACTTGCAACGCCTTCTTTTGAACAAATTGCAGATCCTTTCCTTCACCTAGGTCGAGGCACAAGGCAATTACTTCATATCCTTGCCCCTTAAGCCATTGGATGGCTACGGAAGTATCCAAACCGCCGGAGTAGGCCAAAACTAATTTCTTCGTTGACATTCTGATTCCCCCAGTCATAAAAATACTAGGAAGTAGATAAATATACAATTGCAATTAAAAAAAATACGCTTCCTAGGAACTAATTTAAAAACAATGTATCAGATTTCGAATAAAAATGCAATAAGAAATAAAAAAGAAAGCCATCAGAATTCATCTGATGGCTTTCTTACATAAGACTTAAGGATTAAAGAGATTAAGTGGATCGGTTCCTCCGTTATTCGTAGGTTGCTCGGTGCCAGGTGTTGATGGATTGGTTTCGGGAGTTGACGTCCCGTTATTTTGATTGCTTGAAGCTCCATCAAGGTGGACTGTTGCACTGCGAGCAGATTCACCAACATTATTTACAGCGGATACTTGATAGTAGCCACTGGTATGCTCACTGACATGCTGGAATAAGGGCAGGTTGGTGGAACCGATGAGTTGAAATGCATTGGTTAGATCATTGGTATAGTAAACATTATAGCTCAATACACCTTCATTACTTGGACTACTATTCCAAGAGAGCTGTACTCCCATTGTTGTTTGGCTGATTGTAAGGCCATTTGGTGTTGAAGGTACGCCCGTAACATCTCCTTGGTTTGGACCGCTAGGATTCAGCGGATCGAAGTGATCATTGCCTGTACGGTTTAAAGTGGCTAGCTCAGAGCGATCGGAAACATTTCCCGATACATCAACGGCCACAACATAGTAGGCATAGTAATGACCATCTTTGGATGTCTGATCCGTTAGGCTTGCTTTACTTTTCTCTTTTAAAGAAGCTACATGCTTAAAATCTTCCCCATTGCTGGAGCGATAGACTCGATAGCCAACCACGTCGGATTCAGGACTTTCTTTCCAACTGAGTACAGCATGACCACTTTCTGTGTCCATCTTTACTTGTACACCTTGAAGCTTGGCTGGAATATGGCCATCCTCTTCCCGCGGGTCATGATCCTTTGGCATCTCAATAGCAAAGTCCGGTGGTAGATAACGGGATTCAGAGAGCTTCCGATCCTTCTCACCTGGAATATCATAAGGCTCACGCTCAAAGAAGAGACCTTTATCAATCATATCGGAAGGTGTCGTTTCTTTTGCTAAATAACGCTTACTATTGATGGTCACGACGCGGGCCTCATGCCATACATCTGAGGTCTCCTTAGGCAGGAACTTCACATTAAAATAGTCAGTGACCAGAATCGAACCGTATTTATTTCCGTATAAATCAGCTGCTTTTTTCGTAAGTTCCGAAGGTAGTAGACCAGACTTAGCATCCACAGTGACCTTCTTGATCCCATCAGGTTGGGTGAAGGTAAGCTCTGTATTAAACAGTTCAGGATGACTTGCTTCGAGCTCCTTCATGACATGACCCCAGATGACAATGGGGCGTCTTCCACTCTCCAATGGATACGGATAGTCATAGCCAATCCAGACACCTAAGGTTACTTTCGGATTATAGCCAATATACCATGCGTCCTTCGTATCATTAGTCGTTCCTGTTTTTCCAGCGATGTCATAGGAATGATTGAAGAACTGGTTCCTTAATGTGCTGGCTGTCCCATTGTTTACTACAGTGCGTAGCATGTCAGTGATTAAATAGGCAGTCTGTGGTGAATAAACGGGTACAGGTGCCTGTTCATGTTCATAGATTACATTGCCGTTAGAGTCTACAATTTTTTGGATGATATAGGTTGGATTATAGACACCTTGATTAGCAAAGGTGGTATAAGCCCCGGTAATCTCTTCAAGGATTAATCCACGAGTTAAGCCACCGATGGCTACTGCAGGACCTAAGTCGTCTAAGCCATCATCCCTATTATCTTCATCCAATGTGGTAATCCCCATCTTTTTCATATACTCGATCCCTTTTTGGGGGGTTACCTTTTCGTAAAGCTTAATGGCAGGGATATTATAGGATTGATTGAGAGCATGACGTGCAGTCATCATCCCATGAAATTTATTATTCCAATTATACGGAACCCAGGCTTTCCCACTCTGCTGTGCTCGAACTATAGGGGTATCGTCTAGGGGCATGCCCGGTGCGATAATGCCCTCCTCCAAGGCAGGAGCATAAGCGGCTATTGGTTTGATGGATGAACCAGGCTGACGTTTGGTCTGCGTTGCGTGATTTAGATTCTCAACGCTGAAATCACGGCCACCCATCATACCTAGAATGGCTCCAGTTTCATTATCAATCATGATTCCGCCTACTTGCTCGAGGGCATTCTCTACGCGAATCGACTTTCCAGAAGCAGGCTGATAGTCATAGCTCTTGGGTTGTGCATATAGTTCAGAATTGGTAGCGATGGTGTTCATCATATCTTGGACCTTACCGTCAATGGTGGTGTAGATATGATAACCTTCCTGACGAATTTGATAGCGTTTTGTACTGATTAGATTGGTGTACTCTTCTCGGGATAATTCAGAATGGTCAATATTGCGCTCTGCTAATTCTTTATCCACGAGGGCTTGGGCTGCACGATCCTCCACCTCAAACATGACATAAGGATATTTATCTAGCGTTTGGGGCTTCGGGGAGGCAAGGCTTTCTTTAATATCAAAAGCGACTGCTTCCTTATATTGTGCTTCATCAATTTTTCCTACTTCTACCATGCGTCGGAGCACAAGCTCTTGTCGTCTCTTCCCATTTTCTAATCCTTCATCACTAAAAGGAATAAAACGCGCAGGAGCTTGGAACATCCCAGCGATATAAGCAGCTTGAGCAAGATTTAGATCCTTGGCATCTACATCAAAGATCCCTTTCGCAGCGGCTTGAACACCATAGATGTTCGAGCCATTTGCATTTTTACCCAGGTACATTTGGTTCATATAGGCTTCAATAATTTGATCCTTCGAGAACATCCGCTCGGTACGAAGGGCGAGGAAGATCTCCTTAAATTTACGCTCTTTTGTTCGCTCTGTGCCAAGAATGGTTTGTTTTACCAATTGCTGTGTTAAGGTACTACCACCTGTTTGTACCTCACTATTGGTTACCTCTTGGATGGTTGCGCGAAAAATAGCTTTAAGATTGATTCCATTATGCTCTTCGAACTGTGAATCTTCCACGGCAATGATGGCATCGATTAAATGGGGGGAGACATCTTTTACTGTTACAAGGCGTCGGTCTTTATCGGTGATCATTTTCCCCATTAAGGAGCCATCATTAAAGTAAACAAAGCTTGTTTTTTCATACGAAAAAATCTTATCTGCGATCTCCTGTTTCGAGCGTACTGGATCATCTTTAACAAGGGCAGCCACATAGCCAGCGGCAATACTGCCAATGAAGGCAGCACCTAGGAAAAAGATGAGTAGAAGTACTTGTATAACGGTACGGGAGGCGCCGGGACGCTTCTTCCGTTTTTTCTTTTGCTCTGGCGAGGGAGATTGACGATTTTGCATCGGTTCGATTCCTCCTTCAAATTACCCAACCATTATATCACATGTAATATCAGTACATCATCAAGCATTTAAGTGGTAAATACTTATTATCATAACATTTTATCTTCATGTTCAAACCCATTCACCTACATGAACCAAGTCTACTTAATTAGATGTTGGTGGAAAAGGAAAGTTACGATTTGATGGAAAAAAGCCTCGTATCGATAACGAGGCTTTTCAATATCATTATTTTAATTACGGGAATACCATGCATAGAGTTCCCTGGCAGTAGGTTGGTCTAGATCGATTACTTTTCCATGTAGTGCTAACTCTCCTGACTTTAAGGAAATCTGCACCGATACTAGATCTCTGCGCCTTTGCAAGGGATTTTGTCGCATACGATAAGCTTGGATATGATTTCTTTTGGCGATCAATTGTTTCCTTGAGACGAAACGCCATCGGAAGCAGATAATATTGCCTTCGCGATCATAACCAGCTGCTCGATACTTAAAGTATCCCCAACCCATACCCAATGGAAGCAAGAGCAGGGAGTATCGTCCCCAGGGATACCAGAAGTATGTGATCAGACAGACAAGAGGTACTAAGAAGAAGAGTGGTCTTCTGAGATAGCGTTCCTTTGCCTGCTGGGGAAGAGGCTGAACTGATTCGAGCCAAGGATATTCGGGTAGAATTTTTGAGAGGATAGCTGCTACCTCATCACGTTTTACAAGAGGAAGTAAAAACGCCTCTGTTCCTTCTCCGCTTTCCAGTGCATTCCCCCCTGCACTTACCACCTTAAGAGAGACAAAGCCCAGGAACTGACGGAGAGGATTCTCCACAACGAGTATGCCTTGAATCCTTGCCAGTGGTATGGTGCGCTCTTTTCGTTCTAAGAGGCCGCGAGTAATATGAATCTTATCATCCTCTTTTGTCACGGTAAAGTGATAGTAACGGATGATGGTCAGGAGAATGGCAATCAACCATAAAGCAATGAGGACCATGATTGCGACGAGCACAGAGATGATAGGCTGGTAATCACTAAGACGTTCAAAGCTTGTAAACAGAAGATCCCAACTGATGAGCTCATCCATCTGAGAAAAGAGCGCTCCAAGGGTACCTAGCATGACGATGGCGCCACCAGCCGTGGCTGCAAAAGTAAAAAGCCGTTTTCCATGTAGTTCATAGAGAGGAGATTGTGCATGCTCTTTCATGATGGATGCTTCAGCCTGATCATTGATTGCATGACCTGCAATCAATTGCTTTAAGCTTTCTGCATCAGCTTTGCTGATGGCATCCAAGCTTGCCTCTGCACCGGTAGAGGAGCCAGCTGTCTCAATTTCTAATTTGACCAAATGAAATGGTCGATGTAAGATGCCTTCCGTTACATTGATATTATGAATACGTTCGAAGGGAATATATCGCTGCTTCTTCACAAATATACCAGAATGAATTCGTACCTGATTCTCTTCTACCCAGTAGCGGAAGGTGAGCCATTTCATGAGCCCTGAAATGAACGCTAGGATAATCGGAGCAACGAGAATCAGGAGGATGATCCAGTTATCGCGCGAACCAACCGCAAAGAGAGCGATTACTGGCAATATCGCACCTTTCAGTTCTTTCGCGAACGTGATAAAAATAACAAGGGGATGTAAACGTTTCGGTTCAAACATCTTCTTTGGCAAGCCGAGCCATGTTGGTGATATAAGTCCGTAACTGCTCGGCATCCTTTTCTTCTAAGGCTGGAATGGTATGGGTTGTTGCAGCGGTAGAGATCGAAATTTCTGCCAGTTGATATCTCCGTAAAAGTGGACCCTGCTCCATATCCACATGCTGTACGCGAACCATAGGTAGTAATGTACGAGTAATAATCAAGATTCCATGCTGAATCTCAATCTGCTCTTCATCAATGGCGTATCGCCAGCTTTTCATCCGTAAGCTTGGAAAAATGAAGATGAAGACGATGGTAAAGCAAAAGCTAAGACATCCTGCACCGATTAGGATATAAGTAGGAAGATGCCAACGATTACGCAACAGAAAGAGTATGATAACTATAAGCCAAAGGGCGAATGAATAGAAGAAGCCTGTCATACGCCATACACGGATTGCCCGTGGTGAAATCGTATGCTCAGGTAGATTAGATGTCATTTCCTTACCTCCTCATATGGATATCATACACGAAGTAGACCAAAGTCTTAGACGGAGCTGAAGGCGATTTTGTTTCTATTCTAGATAGAAAGATTGACAAACAGGGGAGAATTATGGTACAAGAGTATATAAAGCATTACTGTCAAATTAGGGTATTGGAGAGGAAGTATCTGCTCCATTGCCACAATCAATATCAATCATATTGTGAGGAAGAAGCGAAGTAATCTTAATACGGAGAGCAGAGAGAGCCAGTGGTTGGTGCAAACTGGAGGACGGTATTAAGGTGAATTACACTTTGGAGCAATTTGCTACAGGCAACGGGTGACCGTTATCCAATGAAGGTGTTAATTGAGCATCAGTCCATGGACTGGCTTTGTTCAATTTTCATTAGGGTGGTATCGCGATCTAACTCGTCCCTATTTGGGGGCGGGTTTTTTTATTTATCAAAGGAGGAATCTTCATGATCGAGGAAAAAGACCTAAAACCAGAAGAACTTGCAGAGGTAGAACGCCAATTAGCTATGTTAAAGCGCGGTGTGGTGGAGATCATTCCAGGAGAAGGACTACGGCAAAAACTGATGGAGTCCATCCATACAAGAAGACCGTTAAAAATCAAACTCGGTGTAGACCCATCAGCACCAGACCTCCATCTTGGTCATACCGTTGTGCTTCATAAATTACGACAGTTTCAAGAGCTAGGCCATCAGATTCAATTAGTCATCGGTGACTTTACCGGTCAGATCGGAGACCCTACAGGGAAATCAGAGACACGGAAGCCTTTAACCCATGAGCAAGTGCGGGAGAATGCAGCAACCTATGTAGCTCAGTATGGTAAAATCCTCGATGTCAATAAAGTAGAGATCCATTATAATGCGAGCTGGTTAGCACCTCTTAACTTTGAGCAAATCATCCGTCTTGCATCCTCCATGACTGTAGCCCGGATGTTGGAGCGGGATGACTTCGAAAAGCGCTACCAATCTGGCCAAGCTATCAGCCTTCATGAATTCTTCTATCCCTTAATGCAAGGCTACGATTCTGTACATCTCCAAAGCGATATTGAATTGGGTGGAACTGATCAGAAGTTTAATCTGCTCATGGGTCGTCAATTACAGAAGGAGTTTGGCCAAGCACAGCAAGTGGTGATGATGACTCCATTGCTCGAAGGCTTAGATGGCGTGAAGAAGATGAGTAAGAGCCTCGGCAACTACATCGGTGTAAGTGAAGAGCCGAATGAGATTTTTGGAAAATCCATGTCCATTCCGGACGAATTGATGCTGAAGTATTTTGAGCTTGCCACTGATATTCCCATGGAGGAACTAAGCAAGCTCGCTGCGGGATTGAAGGATGGTGCTGTTCATCCTCGCGATGCCAAGATGATGCTTGCCCACCGCCTTGTTGCGATGTACCATGGTGAAGAAGCGGCTGTGCAAGCGCAGGAGCATTTCCAAACCGTCTTCCAACAAGGGGCTTTACCAGATGATATTCCTGTGGTTACTGTTGAGCAAAGCTCATTAGAGGATGGCAACATCTGGGTAGTCTCCCTTCTTGTTTCACTAGATCTTTGCAGTTCCAATGGCGATGCGCGGCGGATGATTCAGCAGGGAGCTGTGAAGCTGAATGGGGAGCGAGTCGATGATGAGCAATTGCAGGTGGCTGTTGAGGATGGCATGATCTGGCAGGTAGGCAAGCGGAAGTTTGCGAAGATTCATCTTGCATAATTGGAATCGATTATACCGCC
Organism: Rubeoparvulum massiliense; assembly: GCF_001049895.1. Classification (GTDB taxonomy): domain Bacteria; phylum Bacillota; class Bacilli; order Rubeoparvulales; family Rubeoparvulaceae; genus Rubeoparvulum; species Rubeoparvulum massiliense. The sequence goes on along the minus strand of NZ_CVPE01000006.1, from coordinate 1,188,019 downwards.
TAACGATGAAGGCGACAAAAACGGGGCGTCCAAAAGTCAGCTTTCAATGACTTTCTAGACAGCCCCTTTCTAATTCTTGATTTTTTTGAAATAGCGATAAACTCTTTCTAATTTTTCTTCCTGTTTGCCCTTTGGGCTTTCCATAGTACCAAATTTAAAGGATTTTACTTTTTTGATTCCTATGTGAATCAATTTCATAATTCACCTTTAAAAAAATGCTCGCAAGAGCAGAATTTCTAAAGCATCTTTTTTTTAGAATTTTATGCAACTGTTTTTTTAGTAGTCTATTATGGTTCTACCAGAAAAAGAGCAGACTGTCCCTTAGATAACTGGATGGTTTTTTAAGATCTATGCAGTCACTATACTTTCATTGAGCGCTTTACGAATACGATCAACAGCCAACTTCGAGGCATTGTAAATCAGCATGACCCAATCAAAATGGACTTTGGCTTTCTTTCCGGTACGATAGCGAACGTTGTTTAATTGAAAAAATTGCTTTACGAAGGAAACTTCGTGGTTTTGATGCAGCTTATTCGGAGCTACAAGAGATGTTCAAGCAACGTTATGGCGAAAAAGTGCTAACTGAGCATTCTATTGATCCTTATAATATGAACCAATAGAATCATTTATCAAGATAGAATTGAACGTGATAGGTACCCTACAAATTACACAAACTTATTGACACTACCTTCAATCAACCCCAATATTATTTCTGCATTGTAATTATTATCATTAACATCGAATTAGTATAGATTTCCATATAATTCTTTTTCTTCTTTCGCTAACTCTTTACCAGAACTATCTTTAAACATCTTCTCAACTTCTCTTATAAAAGTTGTTTTATCATTATTCTCATAGTATTGAGAATTGTTATTCATGCCTTCTAAAATCATATAACAATGTTCTTCTTTAAAATATTTTTTATACTTTTTAAGATAACTAAACAGATACTGTGCTTGCAAATACTTTTGAGCACCTATGCAATACCTAATAAGGAATTTTAAGAATTCTTCTTTGCAATCTCTAAATTCAGACTGATAAAATATAACCTCTAAATTGCTATCATCCAGAATGCAATAATTATTAGGTTCAGTCCAATTGTGTGCTGTATTTGTATAATTGTTTATCATTTTAAATACCATTTCAAAGTGATTAGTAATATTTCCAGACATAAACACCGTATCAGATTTCAATTTTACCTGTTCTTTAAATAAATCGCTATTTTGGTTGTTGACCTGATACAAAGACTTTTCAACTACATCATCTTCGATGTACATATGATTAATTGATTGCTTTAATATATTTTTCGCATAGTCATTTAGTACCGCATATATTTCTGGAGCAGATTCTAAGAATTTGATTAAATTAGTAATTCGACTTATGCTTTTAAACATAATAATAGTATCGTAGTTTACGTCAATTCCTCCGCTCCCACACCAGCTTTTTATAGTTTCTAATTGCAATTTATTGAAATAGTAATCCTTATCTTTTTTGATTAAATTCTGGTAATGGTTTTTATTTTCATTATATAAAAATACTAGTCCCCAGTAATTTGATTCTCTATTTTTATTGCATTCATCATCGCTAAGAATGAAAACAAATTTCCACAACGATTTAAATAAACTATCTTTTCTCTCTTGAATCATTCTTCGGAAATATTTTGTATTTAAATAATTTTCTAATCCTTCTGTCTTTACTCTTTCATAATATAGATTTAAATCAGAAATAATATCATTAACAATGTTTTTAGCTAGAATTGCATCACGCAGAAATACAATTTCAAACGCCTTTCTTATTAGATCACTGGCGGTCTCTTTTGTAATCTGTTTTAGTACTAATTTTTCATTCTCATCATCTATGTTTATTATTGGATGTGCTGCATAGTTTCTTTCATTTTTGAGGTGTAGAAGCTCATCTTTTTCAACAGCCGATATTAATTTCGTTTCTTTGTACACATCTTCAATCAAACTGCCTTCCCATTCTGGACTTTTTGGATTATTGCTTTGTTGTTTCTTAATTTCTCCAATTATTTTCTCAGCACCTTTGTCATTATATATTTCTTTTAGAATAACAATTTTTTTTAATAAATCATAAATAACAATAGTATAAAGTACCACAACTACTGCTCTATAATTTCCATTGTAATAGCTTGAAAGAACTTCCTTTAAATATTCTTTTGTTGTTTTATTTATTACATTTTCTATTTGTTCTTCTAATATAAAATCTGCCATTACTCATCCCCCCAAGCAGTGTTTGTCAATATAGTTGTCGCATTTAGCTAGTTTAGTATTTTAATAGATCGTCATCAAATCCCAAATTCAGTCAAGGCTACCGCGCTACGCTTGCTGACCGGGTGATTTGAATCGAAAGGAAGAACGGGTTTTCGATTCAAATCACCAGGAGAATGGGGAATATTATGATTTCCTCAGTGCTTTGGTTTGCTCTTCATCTCGCATGGGATTAAGTGCTACTCGTTCATGAGGTGTCCAATTTCTTGTGCTCCGAGCCCAACGCTCTGGATGCTTTGCCTTCGCTGCTTCATATACGTTTTTTCGCTTTTCCAATAGGGCTACATGTTCTCCAATATGACACTGCACAGGCGTCACAAAATTTAGCCCACGATGCAGGTGAATTTCGTTGTACCAATGGACGAATTGCTGTGCCCATTTCCTTGCTTCTTCGAGTGACGCAAAACCTTTGTGTGGGAAATCAGGTCGATATTTAAGTGTTCGAAACATCGCTTCTGAATAAGGATTATCGTTACTCACACGCGGTCTTGAAAAGGAACTTTGAATGCCCAATTTCTCTAGTAAACTTAAGAATGTCTCGGCTTTCATCGGGCTGCCATTATCTGAATGCAACACGAGAGGTGCCCCTTGGATTTTTTCACGGATGACTGCTTTTTTCACGAGCGTTTCGGCGTGTTTTGCCTCTTCTGTTTCCCAAACTTCCCAACCCACTGCTTTTCTACTAAATAAATCGAGAATTAAATAGAGGCGATAATACAAACCTTTTACAGGCCCACCAAGCCACGTAATATCCCATGTCCACACTTGGTTTGGCGACGTTGCTAGATGACTCTCAGGGATTCTTCTCTCAGGCTTTTGACTACGACCACGATGGTGTTGCATTTTTTCTTCACGTAACACACGATAAAAGGTGGATTCTGACGCAATATAAGTTCCTTTATCCGCAAGCCTTGGTACGATCTGTGTCGGTAGTAAATCGGCGTATTCTTCCTGTTTGACAACCATTAATATTTCTTCTTTTTCTTTCTCAGACAACTTATTCTTCGGTACCGGTCTTTTCGTAAGAGGGCGCTGATCAACCTTCACACCACCCTCTGCCACCCAACGTTCATAGGTACGAACGCTGATATGAAGTTCCTCGCAAGCCTTCGCTAGCCGCGCATCATTTTGATGGGCTTCTTGGATAAGTTCGACTGCTAATGCGAAATTTGACGGGCTAATCATTCTTCCTCGTCGCCCCCCCAAATCGCTTGGGCCTTTTTTCGCAAAAGTAATAACGCCGCAGCTTCGGCTAGTGCCTTTTCTTTCTTTTGTAGCTCTTTTTCTAATTGCTTAGCACGCTTCTGTTCTTCCTTCAATGCACCATTCAACTGCTTCGCTTGATCGAATGCATGGCCATTTGCCTGAAGGCATACATTTTTCCATGCTTCAATCTGTTCACGATACAGACCCTTTTTGCGACAATACTCGGCAAGCTCCAATTCATTCATCGCGAAGGTTTCTATCACAATTAAAAACTTATCTTAGCTACTCCATTTCTCGCTTGTTTGTCCATTACCAGGTGTTGCCATACCAGCCTTGCGAGCTTCTCTGCGCCACTTGTACAACGTCGCATCTGAGATGCCTTCTTCTTTTGAAATTTTCGATACAGATTCATGATTGGGGGGCATCATGCGTTTGATAATGGACTCTTTTTGTTCTTGCGAATATCGTACTCCATTTTTTTCTGTCATATCGATCAACCTCCGTGTTATTGACTTAACTATAACACTAAAGTATCGTACGACATCTATCCTAACAGAGAGGGAAAATCTTTTTCTTCAAATGATAAATTTGGTGGTTCCTCTAAAAGATTGTCTTCAAAACTAATATTGATTGGAGGGATATCTTTATCAACTATTTCGAAGCTAAGTCCATCCAACCAAACTTCTCCTTCTCCTGTTAGTAAAATACCGAACGATATAATTACACTGTTTTTTGGAACATCAAGTACGATAGAATATCTATTCTAACTATTTGTATCAATGATCGGTCTGTCACTCATATTATCAAATTGTAGAATATCCTCCATTTTCAACGGTATTTCACCTCCCTTTCATTTACAATCATAACGAACACTAATGAATAAGTTTTGATTATTTTTGTGTAATGTTTTGCTAAGGGGGTTATACTTCATAAATTATCTCAATTTAATCATCGAATATATCTTAGGTAAGCTAATGTTATATTTCTATACGATTACCCATTTTATTATAGTACGAATAATGAATTACTTTTCTTGTCTTTTCACCACTATAATCAGGTTACCCAATTTATACCAATCCATTAAAATGAAAATGTCTTCAAAGGTATTGGGTGTTTACATAAAAAGGAGTGTTTTGTGATTCAGGAGGGGACAAGATGTCCTTTTCTGTCTATGTTAATAAATCTATGCGTGCTTGCTAGTGCATTTTTAAACAAATGAGATGACGTACAATAGTTTGTGTAAAGTGCTTGAAAGCAAAAAAGAGATAGGGTACCCTCAAGTTAACCGCAAAATCAACGAAGAGGAGATACCCTACCATGTCTACAAGTATAGAGCAAAACCCCTTTGAAAAGCAATTGGAAATGATGGTTCGAAACTTCGTAAAAGAGAAACTAGAAACCATCATGAAGGAAGAAATGAATGGCTTCTTCACTTACGAACATCCTGAACTTAAGAATTATAAAAATGGTTCGTATACACGCCAACTGGATACCAAATATGGGCGTATCGAAGATTTACAAGTTCCACGTGACCGCGACAACACCTTTCAGACCAGGATATTTAGTCCCTATCAACGTCGTGAACAATGGCTCGAAGAAACGATACGATCATCACCATGTATCAGAAAGGTATGAGTACACGAGAAATTGGTCATTTTATTGAGCGAATCTTAGGACAATCTTATTCAGCCACCACGATCAGTCACATTACAGATGTGGTTGTTGAAGATATGGAGATGTGGCTTCAGCGTCCTTTGAAGCAACGTTACTCCATTCTCTATTTAGATGGAACCTATCTAAAGCTTCGCCGCGAAGATGTTGCCAATGAAGTGGTCTACCTCGTCATTGGTGTTACCGAGAAAGGGTATCGTGAGATACTCGGGTTTGATGTGGGCGGTCAAGAAAGTGCGCTACGATGGAAAGAGATTTTAATGGATCTCTGCAGCCGTGGTGTTCAGGAAGTGTTACTGGGGGTATTCGATGGACTTCCAGGACTTGAAGAAGCGATGAAAGAAGTCTTTCCTCAAGCCGATGTTCAACGCTGTGTCGTTCATAAAGTTCGAAATGCCTTAAACCTTATACGGAAAAAGGATCAACCTTCGGTTGCAGAAGATTTAAAGCCCATCTACCAAGCTCATAGTCTGGAAGAAGCTCATGAACAATTTGCATTGTTTAAAGCAGCGTGGGAGAAGAAATACCCGAAAGTTGTTCGTTCATGGGAACAAGATTTATCCGTGTTGCTCACATTCTTAGATTATCCTGCATCCATACGTCCCTTGATCTATACCACGAATATCATCGAACGTACCATGAAAGAGATCAAAAAACGCACGAAGCCCATGAACAGTCTACCTACCGAGAAGGCAGCCGAAAAGATTGTCTATCTTGAGTCTGTTGACTACAATCAACGGTGGTCAGAAAGGAAACTTCGTGGTTTTGATGCTGCTTATTCGGAGCTACAAGAGATGTTCAAGCAACGTTATAGCGAAAAAGTGCTAACTGAGCATTCTATTGATCCTTATAATATGAACCAATAGAATCATTTATCAAGATAGAATTGAACGCGATAGGTACCCTACAAATTACACAAACTTATTGACACTACCACAAATGAATATGGATAAAACTGTTTTGTACTAATTTTTGTACTACTACACGTCTTACTTTAATAAAGAAAAAGAATTCATCGTCAAAATAAAGACAACTTTCATGGGAATCAACAGGTGATAATTACTAGTAGTTTTGAAATTCATAGAGGGTTGTTTTTTATACGGTAAAACAAACGAAGATTTGTAAAAAAATGTACTTAAACTAAAGGGTCAGAATAGTTGAAGAAGGAATTCTCAAAATAGGAACAAAAAAAACAATAATATGCTATATTTTATTTAAAGAGTTCTAATGAAAGGTGGAGTAGTATTGGAAAAAATTTTCAATGTTTTCAATATAAAAGAAGTAGCAAAAAATTCATCTTATAACCGCGAGTATTTAGTCAATAAAGCACTGAATGGCGAGTATAACCTTCTTATTGATCAAGCGAGATATCCTTTAGAAAACTTACCACTTATTTTTGTTAATTACAATTTAAATCCAGAATATCAAAGAAAAAGGGTATGGGATATTAAAAGAAAATCAAAATTAATAGAGAGTTGCTTGGTCAATGTTCCCATACCTCCGGTTTTTCTTTATGAGACAGATTATAATAAATATGAAGTAATGGATGGTTTACAAAGAATCTCAACCATAATCAGTTTTTTTAAGAATGAATTTAAGCTAGAGGGATTGGAACTGTGGAGTGAAATAAATGGTTGTAAATTTAGTGACCTACCTGAGGAGTTAAGAAATCTAATCCACAGACGCTATTTGTCTGCAATTATAATTTTGAAAGAATCGAGCAAGGGTAAGGAAAGAGAGTTAGAATTAAAACAATTTGTGTTTGAAAGGCTAAATACCGGGGGAATGGAACTATCTCCACATGAAATTAGAAACGCATTACACCCCTCTAATTTCAATAATATGGTAAATGAATTAGCGGATAATAAGATATTTAAATTGATGATTAAAAATACTGATGATGAACTCATCCGCATGGAAGATAGAGAAATGATACTTAGGTTTTTTGCGTTTAAATCTGCCATAAAATGTGATTACAAAAGAGGAATTAAAGTAACACTCGACAACTATCAAATTGCTGCACAAAAATTTAATGAAGAACAAGTTGAAGATGCAAAAAAATATTTTATGAATGTTATTGAAAATGTACATTCTATTTATGGAGACAAAGCATTCATGAAGAGTAATAAAGGTAAGTTTGAAAAAATGATATATGACACTGTAATGCTTTCAGTGTCGAAATTATTAGATGAAGGTTATGATTTAGAGGTGCTTCGTCGAAGGGGTACTGTAAATCAAACAAATAAAAATAGTCTAATTAAAAAAAACAAGGACCAATTTAATGGAAAATATACAGCTTTGGTTAATGTAAAAGCTAGGATAGACATTTTCTATAACTTTCTATCTGAGGAATTATCTAAATGAGCAAGAATGTAGCTTTTGAGACATTGGATGAATTATTAAGAACAATAGAACTTAAGAAAAAGTACCCATCAAAAAGATTAGAAAAAATAGTAACTAGAAATTTCATTTTATCACTTTATACTATTTGGGAAACGTATGCCAAGGATGAGATTTATGATACATACTTTGACTACGAGTATATTTTGCATACAGAGGAATTTATAAAAAGATACTTAAAGAAAAGTTTTGGTAAATCTTACCTATCCAGGGAGTTTATGAAAGATATTAAAGATACTAAAGTAAAAAAAGAAATTTTATGTCAGTCGAATAATCTTAATTGGAATGAGTTTGCAGAATTAATCAAAATTATAGGACTCGATATTAACACTCTCACTTCATTGATAGATAAATCAGTAGATATTAAGAATATAATTAACTTATTGAAAAGTTCTGGTCTCATTCCAGTTCATACAAATATCTCAACCAAACTATCAGAATCAGCAATTGGTTACTTACAACTTGTTGTGGATTTAAGAAATACGATTTCGCATACGTATAAAATGGAAATAGGTGAACAGTTAAATTCAAAACAGATGACACTACTAATTCATTTGTTTAAATGTATGATTAACTTAATTGAAAAATATATTGAGACCGAGATTTTCAGAAAGTACATTGAGGACACTAACCCAAGCTCTGTCATCACTGTTACAGACGTTTTGAGATCTTGTAATGCTTCTAAGAATCAAGAGGCAATAATTGTGATTAATGTCATTGACCAGACAATCGATCCAACTACAAAACAACTAGTGATAAAAAACGCAAAAAATAGTGGTTATTGTTACATAACTGGAATAAGGATTGGAAATTTCAATCTTAAAAGGATTCCATTGAATAAAACTTGTACAATAGCAGTAAAGTCGACAATTAAAATTCGCAATGGATATCAGTATGAATTATGTTTAGGACCACATAAAAGTACAAGTAGCCCTAATATAATTTATTACGTGTAAAAAAATATTCTACTTACAGTCTAAAATTTTTCCTTTAATAGGAATGTTTCTTTCTTGGAAACATTCTAAGGTGGATCCCTTCATCAAGGCACTAATTTTTATCACTAGTGTTGCATAAATAATATTTGAAATTTCAATTTCAATATTTTTCTCGTATAGAGCCAAAGAAGTAAATACCCAATTAAAGGTAGTTCCATCAATTTGGCCTTTATTTACAATTAGACCTGTGTGACAACGACTCTGGAATTTCTTTGGCACTCAAATCAAAACGATTAGTAATTGGATGGAATTAATTCACTTTTGTATCCTTGGCTTTTTAGTAAGCGAAAATAATTTTCAGCACGTGTTTGACTTATTCCAATCAACACCATTCGATCCGATATAACTGCTGTATCTTCTGGGAGTTTAAAGTCATAAACTTCCTGATGGCAGCTTTTTTTCGTAGCCTAGAAAGGAATAAGTAACCATCATCTGTCATACGGTCATAAACGCTTGTAATCCAAGTAGCCACGGTCACGTTCTTTCGTGGTTGTTAGCACGGTTTTTTCAGGATAAGATTCCCTTTCTCCATAAACACTAGACGTAGGTGCAACTTTACACCCACCTTTGTTTTGCGGTATTTTTTGTAAAACTAAATCAAGGAATAGCCTTTGAAATATATCTAGATTCATGCCATTTAATCGTATTGACAGCTGAGAAACACTTATAGAATAAAGATCGATGCCTTTTTGAAGATGCTCATTAAAAAGACAATCGTCCAGTGCAGGCAGACTTTCGATTTCTTGGTGAAAAGCATTGCCCAAATGATTTTTTTGTGTAATCTTGTCCATGTGTGTCCTTTTAAGTGGATTTGTACGGGTTACCACCTAACTTTACCCATTATAAAGGACTTTATCTTTGTGTAAAATAAATATTAATAAAAAACCCCTGAAACGTTGATTAACAACATTTCAAGGGCTTTATTTGCATTAAAATGCTTAATGCTAATATTAACGTGAGTAGAACTCAACGATAAGTTTTTCGTCGATTTCTTGTGGAAGCTCAGAGCGTTCAGGAAGACGAGTAAAGGTTGCTTCTAATTTGTTTTCGTCGAAATTGAGGTACTCTGGACGGAAAACATTTTCATCCAATGCTTCCTTCACGATTTGCAGGTCACGGGAACGCTCCCGTAAGCCGATCACTTCACCAAGTCTTACGTGGTAGGATGGAATATCCACTTTCTTACCGTTCACGGTAACGTGACCATGAGATACTAATTGGCGAGCAGCACGACGTGTGCGAGCAAATCCGATGCGATATACAAGGTTATCAAGACGGCATTCGAGCAAGGTTAAGAAGTTCTCACCATGGACGCCTTCCATCTTACCTGCACGTTCAAATAAACGAGCAAATTGCTTTTCGTTCATGCCATACATGTAACGAAGCTTTTGCTTTTCATTCAATTGCAAGCCGTACTCAGACATCTTTTTACGCTGATTGGGACCATGTTGACCAGGAGCGTATGGGCGCTTGTTCAACTCTTTGCCAGTACCGGTAATGGAGATTCCGAAACGGCGTGATTTTTTCCAAATTGGGCCAGTATAACGAGCCATGTGTAATTTCTCCTTTATGATTGATATTTAGGTGTTTACTTCCGATATGCAAGTTCTGTCTAGTATCCATACTTCAAGCGGTAGCGTTCTTGCAATGGACGCCTCTACAGGTACAGCCGCCACCTGTAAGGGACAAACTTAAGAGGGTTACATATCGTTTTTACCTAGTATCGTTGCTACCCTTTATATATACAGTACAACACATATAATATAATGAGTGAACCACTAAATGTCAAGGAAAGAAAACAGAAAGATCCAAGAAAGCTTCTTTCATTCTATCAGGATGCAATGAACGCGAATAAAGGTATATAATACTGATAGTAATAAAGAATCAATTTGAAGTGAATTTCTTCGCTAAGTTAATTAATTTAGGGACTATTAACTACATTAACCCTTGTTTTCATGTTAATATATATAAAAAGTATGAAAAAATTATTTGAATTACCGCATATAGAACAGCTTGGGAAGGAGCGGGGACACATCCTTATGCATATTGAAGAAAAAAAAGGAATACAGAACCAGTGGTTGCACACACTTCAAGAAGAAACCGCTGCTTTATTCGTAGATCATGAACCCCACTACCCTTCTGTAGTACCCATGAGTCAGGTTCAGGACTATGGCTTTCTTCGCCGTATATTTCAATTACTTATGGATGTGTGTAAGCTGGATCCTGTTTATTACCCTCATGCGACCTATTTAATTACGGACCGTAATGGCATTGTTGTCTCAACAAAACAAGGGGAAACCTGTAATATCTATCGCTTCGGGAAATGGGGATTGCGAACGGTAGGCCTATCCGCTATTAGTATGTGTATACGTTCAGGTCACTCAGCCTTAGTATGTGGTACAGAACATGATGCACCTTTTTTGCAGGAGTTTAATTCCTTTGCCTTTCCTATTATAGTACATGGTGAAACCATAGGGGCTTTTGCATTTCTTGTGAAGCCTATTACATCGGTGGATCCATTTACATCCTTATTGCACTTCTCTACCATGGTTGAACGGACATTACTCCATTGCTGTCAAGAAGATAGCCAAATTAATTTGCATCAGGAAATCAATATTGAGCGTAAATACTCGGGATTGATTAAAGAAATGCATGAACGTCTTAATGTTAACCAGATGCTGTCAAAATTAGCTGTAGAATTGGAACGGATACTTCGTAAGGGCAATATCTCCATTGGCTTAGTGGGTCAAAAAGACAGAGTACTTCATCTAGCATGGCATTCAGAAGGGAAAAAACTCCCTACCTTACACTTGCCTATTCAACAGCAGAATGAGGAGACGGCAGAGTTATATCAGGAAATTTTTATTAAGCAAGAGTTTGTGACCCACAATCGTGCTCGTTATCAGCAATTATTAAAGCTCTTCCCTGGCATGGAGCAATTAGATTTTTCCAGTTTTATCTTATTACCACTCTCTCATAAGCGAGAGTTGATGGGTTTCATCCTCATCCATAGTAAACAATATCTGATGCTACAAGAAGATGAGCAGCAATTGCTTTCGCGGTTGGTCAAAGAGATTGCGGCATCTCTTCATCAAGCCCTTGTTCATCAAGAGGTAGAGCAGGCTGTGCATAAACGAGATATCTTGTATCATGTGTCACAGAAACTCTATTCCACGTTTAACCTCAATGAGGTTTTAAAAACGATCATCGAGAGCATTGATCAGCTCTATCCAGAATTACATGTGGATCTCTATTTAACGGCAGATACCTTTGAAATTGAAGTGCCCGTCAAAATTCTTCAGTTTTCCCAACAGGAACAAGAGATCTATTTACGTGCATTTATGGAAGGAAGAGTCATACATCAGGAGCAAACCACTGGGGTATCCTTAGCTGTACCCTTACTGGGGAAACAGGGCAGCTATGGCGTTTTTCATATCTATTCGGAGCCAGGTACTTACTTGGCAGAAGATGAGGTAGCGTTCATCACGCTACTTGCAGAGACTGCAGGGCATGCTTTTGAGAATGCTCAGCTTTATCAGCAATCTCGTGAACTGATTCGTGAACTAAAAATCGTGAATCAGATCACCCAGGAGCTGAATAAAAAATTACAATTAAATGAAGTGCTAGTCTATCTGGTAAAGAAGATGGCCACAACCTTTAATGCCAATTCCATGATTATCCATCACAATCCAGACAGCAGTGAGCGATATACCATCGACGCGATCTCTAGTGATGAATTAGGACAACTGACACTAGAACCCTTGCTCGATAGACTATGTCAGTGTTTAGCGAGGGGGGAGGGTTTAATTCAGTCGGATGAATCATGCCCCATTCGGGAGAATTACATCGTCCGTTCAGTGATGGGAATTCCCATAAGAACGGATGGGCTAACGATGCAATGCTTGATCGTTTTTTCAGAGAAGCCATTTGCTTTTACCTATAATGATTACCAACTGCTTCAGTTAATTGCTCAACACTCATCCTTGGCTGTGAATAATGCCATTCTCCATCAACGCTTGGAGCAAATGGTGATCACGGATCAATTGACGCAACTGTATGCGCGTCATTACCTCAATGATCAGATTGTGGTTTCACAAGAGCGAGATGGATTTGGCTCATTTATTCTCATCGATATTGATGATTTCAAGAAGGTAAATGATACGTATGGACATCAAAAGGGGGACGAGCTACTCCAATTTGTTGCACAGACCGTGAAAAATAGTATTCGAGAAGGTGATGTTGCAGCACGTTGGGGAGGAGAAGAGATTGCCATCTATCTACCACGCTGTGAGATCTCTTCAGCGAAGCAAGTGGCCGAGCGGATTCGGCAACGGGTTGAAGCGACCTCTCAGCCCAAGGTAACACTTTCCATTGGCGTAACCACATGGAAGCATGGTGAACGCGATTTAGAAGGCGAGGAACTTTTCTACTATGCCGATAAGGCCATGTACAAAGCAAAAAATAGTGGTAAAAATCTTGTGGTGGTTGCAGATTAAAAATATGAAGAAGATGCCTATGTAGTTCGGGTAGGCATCTATTTTTTTACTTCTCTAACCATCATTAGAAGGAATTGTCTGAACTCTTCCGTATACATATGGTATAGGAAGAGGGAGGGATAGGATGAAGTCAATACGAATTGGTGCAGGGCAGGGTTTTTATGGGGATACAGTAGATGGAGCACTACGAATGGCAAGGTATGGGGATGTTCAATATATCTGCTTCGACACCCTTGCAGAGTTGACCATGGCCATTCTGCATAAGGATGCGAAGAAAAATCCACGAGGTGGTTTTCCAAAGGATTTTGCAGTGACCTTGCGTACTTTGCTTCCCTATGTGAAGGAGAAGGGGATCAAATTAATTACCAACGCCGGAGGAATCAATCCTGTTGGTGCCAGAGATTTGGCTGTACAGATCGCCCGTGAACTAGGAATTCATGATCTACGTATCGGCATTGCTACGGGGGACAATTTGGTTCCATTCCTCCATGAATTAGGTGAAAAGGGTGTGAAATGGCGGTGTAATGGAGAAACCCTCAACTCACAAGCCTATACAGAGCGGTTGTTGTTTGCCAATGCTTATTTAGGCGCGACTCCCATTGTTCGCTGCCTTGAAGCAGGAGCAGATATCGTGATTACTGGTCGGACAACAGATTCTGCACAATTTTTAGCCCCGATGATCTATGAACTGAAGTGGAGGCCTGATGATTGGGATAAGCTAGCGCAGGGCGTCCTATTAGGTCATCTGATGGAATGCTCTGCCCAATCTACAGGAGGGAATTTCAGCGGGGATTGGTGGAACATTGAGGGCTATGAGGAGATTGGTTATCCCTTATGCGAAGTGTCTGAGGATGGTTCCGCATTATTAACGAAACCCCCTCAGACAGGGGGACGTGTGAGTGTTGAGACAGTACGGGAACAATTCCTCTATGAGCTTCACAATCCCGCGGAATACCTTACCCCAGATGTGACCTGTGACTTTTCCCAAGTCGCTTTTCACCAAGAAGGGGAGAATCAGGTTCGAATCCTTGGCGCACGTGGAACAGCAGCACCACCAACACTCAAAGCGGTGATGGGCATCTCTGATGGCTACATGGGTCAAGGAATGGTGGGCTACTCCTGGCCGGATGCCAAAGCCAAGTGTGAAAAAGTTCTCCAAATTATCCAGAAGCAGACCCAACTGCAGCAAATTCCACTCCAAGCCTTTCATCATGAGTTTCTAGGCCTTAATTCATTACATGGGCCATTGGCTCACGGGGTGAACGAGGAGGAATTGAATGAGTGTTATCTGCGTGTTGCCGTAAAAACAGAAAGGAAAGAGGATGCTGAACGCTTTGGTCGCCTCTTTCCGCCCTTAGCATTAAATGGTCCACCGTTTATTGGAGGATTGTCCAGTATGTGGTCTGCCCGAGCACTAAGTCAATTAGCTTCTGCATTAATTCCACGGGAATGGGTTGAGACGAGAGTAGTTCATGATGTGGTGGAGGTGTAAGGGATGGCGCAATTACGATTACGGGATCTGGCGTATGTTCGCTCCGGAGATAAAGGGAACACCTGTGATATTGGACTCTTTGCACGTACCCCAGAAATGTATGAGATCTTTGTTCGAGAGGTTACAGCGAACCGAGTCAAGGAGCATTTCTCTCCATTGGTGCAGGGACCGGTTACTCGCTATGAGGTTCCTAATGTGCTAGGATTAAAATTTATCTTAGAGGAAGCATTAGGCGGAGGAGCAGCCTCCTCACTTCGTAGTGATAACTTAGGAAAATCATTTGGCTCCATCCTTTTGCGGCTTGTCATCGAGATTCCAGAGGAGTTATGTACAGAAGAGCATTTAGTCCCTCACTACACAAGATAAATAGTCAGTGCAAAAAAGTCTTGCCTAGGGCAGGACTTTTTCAAGTCTTCTTTATTCATCGATTGTTATCACTCCGCTCCTTGCAGTTAAGAGCAACATCGTCAATAATAAAGATGAAAATGTCCATACGATCTGCTGTTGAAACGAGGGTAGAATGATGGGTAAAAAAGGTGACCAAACGAAGCTAGCAATTACTAATGCTGCTATTTCTCTGTTCAAATATCAGGGGTATCATGGAACCAGTGTACGTCAGATTGCTGAACGTGCTGATGTTAATATCGCCTTAATTTCCTACTATTTTAAAAATAAACAAGGTATCCTGGAATCATTATTCATCCAATTCTACGAAGGCATTCTCCAAACGAGCAGGGAGGTCTTTCCTCAAGAAGTAGATGAACATGAGGAGGTACTTCCTTATTTACTTCGCTATCTCCGTGCCTTGATGCAGTATTATCAGGAGAATCAAGAGGTAACACTCCTCGTACATCGAGAGCTTTCCGTTGATTCCACATTGATGCGTGAGGTAATGAGTACCTATCTTGCAAAGCAGAAGTACTATCTTGTAACTTTACTAGAATGGGGAGTATCTCAGGGAGAATTTCAGATCGTTTCTCTTGAAGTAACTGCTTTGCAAATACAGAGTCTAATAACAATGCCCTATCTCAATCTCCAAGTGATGCAGGAAGTTTATCATCTTCCCACACATTCTCCTAGCTTTCAGCAACAGCTCCTTGAGGAAACGGAGTATGCAGTCTATGCTTTAGTGCACCCTTCCTTATAGGATAAGGAATTGAACCTGATCTGCTTTAATTCAGATCAGGTAAAAATGTCGAAAAAGTGATAGAATACATAGATTTTGACGAAGAAGGCAGGAAGATAGCAGGGAGATGATGAAATAATAGAGATAGTGTTTCTTGTGCGTGATATGGATGATGAAAGAAAAAGGAGACGTCAAGATGTCAGAAGCGGCAACGATCAAACGAACATGGATTCTCATACTCATATACTCTCTGGTCTTTACCTTGACGGTAGGAGCTGTTGGTTTTCCAAAGGATAAAGATGCTCTTGTCATCGATGAAGAGAACTACTTTATCCGTCAGCAGATTGAGTCATTAACTCAGAATATTCAAAGTAAGGCTGCAGCCTTCCGAGTTGTGATTCTATCGAAGGCGGATTCCATGACTACACAAGAATATACCAATCAATTATTTGATGAACTGAAGATCCCTGATGACGGACTATTACTAGTAATGGCCATGGAAACAGGGGAGATCGTGGCAAAGCCAGGTAAAGCATTGATTGAGTTGGGGATCGATGGAAAACTGATCACTCAAAAAATCAATACGTTAATTGTACCGAATGCAGAACATAATATGCATTTGGAAGGTATTAGTACCTTTATTGACTCGATCGATGGTGAGATTACCACAGCACGCCATCGTCAGGCTACGCTGGAGTCTTCCATCGTCGATAAGAAAGCAGAACAGAATGAGGATGCTAATGTCTTAGGGATGCCCTTTTGGCTTAAATTAATCTTAGGTCTGACGATTTTGGCAGCCCTAGCCCTTGCATATATTTATTGGATGCGTCACCGCATGTTGAGAATGGTGGAGGATCTTTCAACGATCAAACTAGATTTGGAGGAGAGATTAACCAACTATACAGGCATTCCAGGGATAGCAGGATTATCCATTGAACAACAAAGGCGGATCCAAGAGATTAAACAGTCATGGAAGAAGATGGCTGAGGAGCATCTACCTAATTTTGAGATGAATCTATTTGAGATTGAAGAGGAGATCAGTCATCTCCATTTTATTCGAGCCAAACAGATGATGATGGATGCTGATCAGCTCATGGATCAAGTTGAGCAGCAGGCCATACAAATGGTGGAGGACTGGCAGGATTGGATTGATCAAACGGAGAATGTTCAGGATCGTGCCATTGAAGTAGAGCGGATTGTAGTACAGATTCAACAGGAATTACTGGTATATGTGAATGACGGTAAGCTCGTCATGGATTCCATTCAAGAAGAATGGAAACAGCTGCATGAGCTACGCGAGGAACTACAGACGCTGGCGAAAGAAGAAAGGATGGCTGAAGCGACCCCAATTCTTGACGAAATCGAATCCATCGTGGAAAAGCTAAAGTCGTTCACCTCGTTGATTCCACATATTTCTGAAGAGATGGAGGTAACCATCCCGAATGATCTGGATCAATTGACGCAGTTCGCCAATGAAATGGAAGTGCATGGTTTTGCGTTACGAGAAGTAGGGTTCTATGAAGAGATCGAACAAGTTCGTAAAAATTGGGCACTGATGCTGACACAATTTCACGAAGGCAATATTCGGGACATGATCCCCCAAGTTCAAGAGTTGAAGCAACAGCTAGATAAGATGTTTCAACATCTGGAGGAGGAGGTCAGTGCCAAAGAAAGAACGGGTCAGGCCCTCCAACGAATTCATTCATCTATCCATACTTTACAAGAGAAGCAAACGGAAGTGGAGCACCTCCTGTTCGATGTGAAGCAGCATTACCGTCTCCAAGATGATGAAGCGGTTGCCAGCCAAGCGATGGCGAATCTCCCTCAGATTCAAGAAGAGATGGAGGAGAAGATCGTGCAGATCGAAGGGAAGATGAAGGGGAAGGCACCGATCTATAACTCCCTTTACCAGGAGCTGCTAACGATCGAAGAGGAACTTCAAAAACAGGTGGAACTATGTGAAGAATGGGTTGCCAAGCTCCATTACTACCAACAAAGTGAAGATGAATCCTTAGATAGAATGGAGCAGTTGTATCGCCGTTTAATCAAGCTTGAAAATCAATTGCGGCGTACAAACCTACCAGCACTTCCTGGTGATCTTGTGAGTGCTTTAGAGATCGCAGGGTTGATGCTCGATGAAGCGGACGAAAAGCTCATAGAAGAACCATTCGATGTGCTGGCTGTTCAACAACAGCTCGATGAATTGGAGAAGCAGGTATATCTCGTTGAAGAAAAAAGTATTGAGACAATCACAGCGTGTGAGGAAGCAGAGAATGTTATTCAGTACGCATATCGTTATCGTAATGATCCAGAAGCAGAGGCTTTACTAAAGGAAGCAGAGAACTCATTTCGTCTGGCGGAGTTTAATCAGGCCATTGAGTTTGTGAATCGTATACTTGAACGATATGAATCAGATTGATGATGAAAACCGGCGATATAAATCGTCGGTTTTTTAACTTCTCTCCTCTGCCTTTCATCAAGCATGGCCATGTACGTAACCTCCATGTAACTTGCCTTTCTATAATAATGTGAAGAGCAAGGAAATGAGCATATGGTGAGAAAGGAAGATCGGAGATGAAGCGATTACAAGATCGTGTCGCCATTATCACAGGGGGAGCAAGTGGTATTGGATTTGCAACAGCTCGCCGTTTCTTACAGGAAGGAGCCAAGGTAGCCATCATCGATATTCGGCAGGAAGAGGGAGAAGCAGCTCTACAGCAGCTCCAAACTGCGGGAGATGTGCAATTCTTTGTTGCAGATGTTCGTCATACTCAAGAGATTGAAACGATGGTTGCGCAGGTGCATGAGCATTATGGCCGCATTGATATTCTGATCAATAATGCAGGCATTACAGCAGATGCTACCTTAGCTAAGATGAGTGATGAAGCGTGGCAACGTGTGATTGATATTAATTTGACGGGGGTCTTTGCTTGTACCCGTGCGGTCATTCCTCATATGATTGAACAAGGATATGGACGAATTCTTAGTACTTCTTCTGTTGTGGGCCTATATGGGAACTTTGGGCAGACGAATTATGCAGCTACGAAGGCAGGTGTCATTGCAATGACGAAGACTTGGGCGAAGGAATTAGGCCGGAAGGGGATTACGGCCAATGCCGTTGCGCCAGGCTTCATACGAACAGCCATGACAGAGAAGATGCCAGAGAAAGTATTAACCATGATGAAGGAACGTGTTCCCCTCCAGCGACTTGGGGAGGTCGAAGACATTGCCAATGCTTTTGTCTATTTGGCTAGCGAGGAAGCCAGTTATGTGAATGGAGCTGTGCTTTCTGTAGATGGCGGTGTAAACCTCTAATCCTTCCATGCTCCTCTGATTCAGGACTTGGTCTTTTACAAAGAGTGTGCTACCATAATGAAGTTAATAAAGACCAGGAGCGGAAAGGGGTTTATGGTATGCATTTTTTTTATAATCCAGACGGAATTGGCGATGTATTATGTGTTTCCCTCGAGGAAGCCCTCCCCCATGAAGTTACATGTAAACGTGTGGATAATGTGGCAGTGATTCGCCTATTACAGAATGGAAATCCAGTGGGCTTTAATATTTTTGAAGCCAGTCAATATTTTCAATTGGAGCAAAAGGGGAATATCCCTGTTACAAGCCAATTATTAGAAAAGGCCAATGCATTGATCCGCGAAGCAGGGATTAAATGGACCTTAGAAGAAGAGAATCAGCATTTCTTCGTGATTGGTCATGTGCTTCAATGTGAGCAGCATCCTGATTCAGATCATCTCCATGTTTGTCAGGTCGATGTTGGTGAAGAAGAAGCACTACAGATCGTCTGTGGTGCACCGAATGTAGAGCAGGATCAATATGTGGCAGTGGCGCTAGTAGGTGCTGTGATGCCAGATGGAATGAAGATCAAAAAAGCAAAGCTACGTGGTGTTCCTTCTCATGGGATGATTTGCTCTGCACGGGAATTGGGCATTGCAGATGCACCTCAAGAACGTGGGATCATGGTACTTACTGAGCCTGTTCAATCAGGTACACCTTTCACTGTCGAAGAGGGGATCTTCCAGCTGAACGATTAATATTTTACCCCTTTTTCGTCAATGCTACCCTATAAGGGGGTGAGCAAATGCCAGATGTAAAATGTAGTGTTTCGAACTGTCACTACTGGGCAGAAGGGAATCATTGTGCTGCGGATGCAATTATGGTAAAGGTTGATGATCATACCAATAGCTATTTTAAGACAGAATTTGCGAATGATATGGATCAGCAGAACCTTGATAAGGGGCATGCTGTGAATAACCGCGGAACGCTTTGTGAAACCTTCCGAAAAAAAGAAAGTCAATAAAAAATAAGGGACATTCCTACATGGAATGTCCTTTTAGTTTCGGTTGACCTTGCAGGAGTGGATTGAATGTCATGGGCAACTGTACATCATGCCAAGAAGAGACGCGTTGTACTTGCTTAGGAAGAGGTCCTTGATTATAAGGTGTATCAAAGAGGAAAACAGGGATATCTAAGGCTTCTGCAAGGTCAACGGCATTGTCATATTTATCTTCAAAAAAGATATCCACTTGATGTGCTTTTGCCGTTTCAATCTTATTGTGGCTTCCTATGCATTCTAAGTCATCGTATGGAATTTGATGTTGTTGAAGCCATCGTTTCGTCAGTGGAGCATGATTTTGATCTCGTGCGCTAATGAAAATAAGCTGATGATAGGGTTCCCATTCCTTCAACCGCAGATAGGCTTCTGGAAGTAGAGGGGAATTGGCATAGATGGTGGCTACATTGTGATTGAACCAGCGATCCATAATCTCTTTATCGATGCCATAGACCTGTGCCAAATCATACTCCGTCACCTGATCAAAGGTAAGTCTTTTGCGAAAAGCACGATTGAGATAGGGAATAAATGTTGTGGGATCGGTAATCGTTCCATCAATATCGATGCCCAACCGCAGACCATTTTTAACCTTTTTCATTTGCATCATAACCAGCTCCTTAAACCTAAATCATACAGCAATAGTATTAAAATTACAATATGTAAAGCATGTATAGTGAGTTAAGGTCAGTGTAAAGGGTCATACTAACGATCGGTATATCGTTAACATCGAAAGAGGGAATCAGGATGAAACGATTAATACTAAGTATTTGGTATACCATCGATATCTTTTACTACGCTTGTACACGTCTCACCTATATTGATAAGCATCAGAATATTTTTCGCGTTGTAATAAAACGCTATCGTGGTCGTTCTCTTATCTTTGCAGATGATCAGATGATTCGTTCCGGTGATTGGATCTGTAAGATTCATTTGCACAACTACTATCTGGCAAGGGAGCTGCAGGAAGCAAGGAGTGAAGTGGAGGTGGCTATTCGAGTTCTCAGGCTTATTCGCCAATCCCTTCCAGGCTTGGCTCAATTTATTGCGACTCATCCAAAACATGAGGAGATCATTGGCATCTTCGGGACAACGAAATTAACTCGTTCGAGCGATAAACTGGGGTTTCGCAGTATCAAAGTACCTAATTCAATCTATTTCCGTTATAAGAATTACCTGTTGACGTTCTTATACTATCTTATGCATTTTTATACTGTCCCTGGACAAAAAGGACAGCTACAGCACCCAATGAAGTATTTGTTTATGCCGAGCATGGAGCTCTATGAGAGGTACCTAGAGGAAGGGATGACTCATGTTAAAGGAAAAGCTTGAACATCATTCAGATGGCAGAATCCTGTTATTAACCGAGCGAATTGCCGGTCGGGGTCATCTTAAGGCTGCTGAAAATATTGCCGCTGCCATTCAACAGCAGCACTCCCTACATGTTCCCATATGTTATGCCTTAGAAGAAGTGGCTCCTGCTCTAGCCCATCTCATCTCTTATTCCTATCGTATGATCATTAATCAGACACCACAGGTTTGGAACTGGATTCATCGATGGAATCGTCTTCGGTCTTTTGAAAAAGAGGGAGTTTGGACGCGCTGGCTTGCATTAAGGCTAGAACCGGTCATCCAAAAGCATCAGCCTCAATTAATCGGCTGTACACATGCTATGTCCTTGGGTGCTTTAGCCTATCTAAAACAGCAGGCAAAGTATGATTTTCATCTTGCGGCAATTTTTACGGATTTTCAGGTTCATCCTTATTGGGTCTATCCAGAAGTGGATAGTTATTATGTTCCTACGCCTTGGCAACGTCAGCAGTTGTTACAGAAATTAAACAGGCATGGAGAGTATCACGGTCAGATTGAAGTAATGGGCATCCCCATCTGTCCAGAGTATGGTAGGGAATTGTCTGATGATGAACGGGCTGCTGTTCGCGCACATTATGGACTGCAGCCCTCATCTCCTACAATTTTATGTATAGGAGGAGGAAATGGGGAGAAGATGTTGGAAGAACTTTTCCGTCTTGCCATCCGCCTTTCCCAGCAAATTGAGTGGTTATTTGTCACAGGTACCAATCATCGATTATATGAGTGGATTCAGGTTCAGGTCCGAAAAATGGGGGTCTCACATATTCATCCACTTGCTTATATTAATAAAATGAATGAACTCATGACCATCGCTGATGCAGTTGTTAGTAAAGCAGGCGGGTTAACATCAGCGGAGGTTTTAGCACAAGGTCTCCCCTTTTTCATCTACAAACCTTTACCAGGTCAAGAGGAGGCGAATTGCCACTTTTTATCACAGAGATTGCAGATTCAGGTTTCTTATCATCTCAAGGAATTGGAGCAGGAAATTGTGGGTTGGCTAGAGCAGGGAATTGCAAAAAAACGTCCAAAGCAATCATGGGGGGATGCGGGAGTGATCGCCAATTCGCTCGTCGAAACAATAAGATGTCAGTCTATTTATCCTTTCATGGCAAGTAAGAAGTGATATACTAAAAACGATAAACAGAGAATGCATGAAAATGGGTAAAGGAGATTGAACATGTTTGAACAACGACTGCATGATCTTCTAAGTAAGCTGAAGAGCCTAAATTGTCAGGATGTACTCATTGTTAACCCAATGCATGTATATTATTTTACAGGATTCTATAGTGATCCCCATGAGCGCTTTATGGGGCTTTTTCTCAATGAAAAGAAGGGGCTATATTTAATCGTTCCAGCACTTGAAGTGGAGCATGCTCATCAGGTCTGCCAGATACCAGCAAAAATTGTTGGATATACGGATGCAGAAGGACCGCTAGCGGCGATTCATGGGTGGTTTCAGAACGTAACCGGTGAACTTAATCTTGGCGTTGAGAAAGATGTGCTTACATTAAGCCGTTGCCAGTTGCTAGAAGAAGCCCATCAACAGCTGCACTATGTAGATGTAGCAGAAAGTATTGCTCAATTGCGTTTGCTTAAGTCCGCAGATGAAATCAAGAAGCTAGCTGCAGCAGCACAGTTGGTGGATCAGGTTTTAGAAGCAGGTATTAAACGAGTCCTTCGCGGTATGAGTGAACGACAGTTGGTAGCAGAAATTGACTACCTTGCAAAGGGAATGGGTGCAGATGCCATGGCCTTTACGACCATGGTACTAGTCGGAGCTAATGCTGCATTGCCTCATGGCATACCAGGCTCTACTCCCATTGAGGATGGTCAATTTCTTCTGATTGATATGGGTGTACGCCTTAATGGATACAACTCAGATATTACAAGGACCTTCATGATTGGTAAAGCCAATGAGAAACAGAAGCAGGTTTATCACATCGTTCGTCAGGCAGAGGAGCAGGCAATTGCAGCGGTTCGCGTAGGTACAACATTGGCTGCACTGGATGGTGTCGCTCGTGAGACGATTCGCGCTGCAGGCTATGGTGATTACTTTACCCATCGCTTAGGTCATGGACTAGGGATGGAAACCCATGAGTATCCTAGTGTTCATGGGTTGAATCATTCTCCTGTTGTGGAGGGGATGGTCTTCACCATTGAGCCGGGGATTTATCTTCCAGGCTGGGGTGGTGTTCGGATTGAAGATGATGTGGTTGTTCAGCAATCAGGAGCTCAGGTATTGACTCAATTCCCAAAGGATTTAATCGAGTTGTAATCGATTTCCATGTATGATACTGGAGCATAAGTAGCAGCTATCCTTGCAAAGGGTAGCTGTTTATTTTTGCCCTTTGCGGCTGTAAACCATGTAGATAGGAGATTATTGCCAGAATGCTCATGAAAACCACTAGAAGAAAAAAACTTTAGGGGATGCAGGATTTTATAAAATTATGTAGAATTAAAAAAGGACAACAGAAAGGAGCGTAGTTGCATGGGAAACTGGCAGAAAATTTTAAATAACACCTGTAAGGGTCTTTGCCTTGTTGGCATCTTTTCAAGCGTTATGACCCTGCCTATACATGCGGATGAAGCGACTGTTCCGGTTGAAGTTCAAAAAGAAAGAACAATTATGGTGGAAACACCATCTAATCAAGGTCAAGCAGTCTCTACACCTGAAAGCGCTACAACTGGAATTGAATCCATAGAAATTGAAGAGAAACCAATTTTTGTTGATGTTCCGGAAGAGTATTGGGCAAGGGATGCGATTGAGGCACTTTATGAAATGGATGCGCTAACTTACGAAACGGTAGATGAACTTCTCTATTATCATGGTGATCAACCTGTTACTCGTGCTGAATTTAGTAAGATGATCATCGTTGCTAAAGGTATCGATGTGACAAAGACCAAGTATCTAGGTGCATTCAAGGATATTACGGCTGATTCATGGTATGCAAACTTCGTAGAGACAGCCTACCAAATGGGGATCTTCGGCGGTGTCACAGAAGAATACTTTGCCCCTGACCAAAAGCTTAGCCGACTAGATGGGATTGCAGGACTAGTACGTGCTGTTGGCGTAAGAGAAGATGTTCGAAAAATTGATAAAAAGAAACGTGATGAGTATTTATCTAAATTCACCGATCGTAAAGATATTCCCCAATGGGGTACAGGCAATCTTGCTGAGCAATATATGACCTATGCGGTGATTAATGGGATACATCGTTCCTTCACCAATGGGAATAGCAACCAATTGCTACCCAATCAACCGATGACAAAAGCAGAAGCTGCTATGTTGGTTTTTCATCTTATTTATCCTAAGCTAGAAACATTAAAGACCGTTGAAATTGATGGAACCAAAGTTTACTATCATCGCAGTATGGTGGTAGAGACAACTGCATTTAACAGCAGTGAAACCAATCTTTCTGATTATACAGCTATCGGTTTAAAGACAAGGAAAGGGATCGTAGCAGTTGATCCATCGGTAATTCCCCTTGGAACGCATCTCTACATTGAGGGATATGGTTATGCTGTTGCCGCTGATCGTGGCGGTGCCATTAAAGGTAATAAAGTGGATGTTTATATGGAAACATTAAACGAAGCAAAGCAATATGGGAGAAAGAAAAATATAAAAGTGTTTGTCCTGGATAATAATAGTTTTTATGAAGAGAAGGAAATGGCAATACGTTAGGATTTACTTGAGGATTGACTAGAATCAAGCTAAAGATTGTTTGGTTAAAACTGGTGATAATGAATCATACTACATGTTGAGGTGACAACATGGACTGGGTACGATTCATGATTATCAGTTTTCTTTTTATCTTATTGATCATTTTCATTTCTAACATCAGGATTTCCATTCGTTGGCGTCGCGATGGGAAAAATGACATGATTATCATTAAACTCAAAGCATTATTTGGTTTGATTCGTATTCAAAAGGAGATTCCCATACTTACGCTAGAGGATACGCTAAGCGGATTTTCACTTCATTTTGATACGGTTCATGAACAAAATTCTGAAAATGGTTCCTCCAGTACGATGATTACTCCCCCAGAAGTCAAGAAAAATTGGCGTAACTGGAAGGAGCTTGTCGATCAATACCGTGATGTCATCCCCTATTTCCGCCGTCTTTTACGGATCATTTATATAAAAAAATTGGATTGGCGTACTAGTGTTGGAACGGGTGAAGCAGCAGAGACGGGAACGATAACAGGCTTTATCTGGAACATTAAGGCGCTGGTTATCACCGTTATTTCACAGTACCTCACGATGGATACACAACCTCGTTATGATGTTCGAGCCCATTTTTCTGAACCACTATTCCATACTGAAGGAGAATGCATACTTCAAATCTCTGTAGGAAAAGCTACCTTTGTAGCCATTGGTGCATTGAAAAGTTTGAGAAAAGGGCGTGAACGTAAATGGCAGAACATCCAATCCAAGGCTTGATGAAGGAAGCTATGGAGAATATTAAAGAGATGGTGGATGTGAATACCATAATTGGCGATCCTGTTGAGGCAGATGGTTCCTTTATTATTCCTGTCTCAAAGGTGGGGTTTGGCTTTGCAGCTGGAGGAAGCCAATTCCAGACTCGTCATGGTAGTAATGGACAAGGTGAGAACGCACAGCTCCCATTTGGAGGAGGGGCAGGTGGAGGCGTCTCAATAACCCCTGTGGCTTTCCTTGTCATTAGTCCGGAAGAGATCCGTTCCATCTCATTAGAAACCCCCAATCAACTCTATGAAACACTGTTGGATCGTGCACCTAAATTACTTGAGCAGTTACAACGTATGTTTACCTCTGAGCCCAAAGATGAGATGAAGAACGGACGGGATGACAGCTCTCGCAGTTCGGACCAGTAGAGAGCAAGACCTCGTTCATTCTCGCGACTATTTTACATCGGTTTAGTATCAAGTTTTCAGCCATCCTTGATAATCAGCGAAGGATGGCTTTTCTATGCTTTTGTAATCGAATGAAAACATGGTAAGATGGTATGGATCTTGTCTGACGGAGGTGTTTTCATGCGTGTGTTAGTGACCAATGATGATGGTATTCAAGCTCCAGGAATACGTGTCTTGGTAGAGGCATTATTACAATATCAACCCACTTATGAACTGTATGTAGTGGCACCGGCTAATGAACGTAGTGCTGTAGGACACGGTATTACTGTGCGTAGTCCATTGCATGTAGAGGAGTATGTACTGGAAGGTCTGCCAGTGAAAGCATGGGCAGTTCAAGGAACTCCTGCTGACTGTATTAAGGTGGGGTATCATCTCCTCTGTGAACGAGAGGTACACCTTGTTATTTCAGGAATCAATGCAGGCACCAATCTTGGTAAGGATGTATATTATTCTGGCACGGTTAGCGGGGCAAGAGAAGGTGTTATTCTTGGCGTGCCTGGTATTGCTCTCTCCTATGACAATCACTTTACTCCTGAGGACTTTTCTGGTGTGAACCAGCTGCTTCAGTCTGTTTTTCAGCAAATTGAGGCAACTGTCATCCCGCAAGGTACATTGCTCAATATCAATTTACCTAATCTTAAGAACCATCATGTAAAAGGTATGATTCCAGCGCCATTAGCATGGGATTTTTATGAGGATCGTCTTCAGCAGATCGATGATATGAAATCAGGATATTGGTTGGAACGGGAGTATGGTCGAATCCATCCTCTACAGGATGATTATCATCTGCTCATGAATGGATATATTACCATTACGCCAATTCAGATTGATACTGCGGATCATAGCTTACTTCAGCAGATGAATTCATGGAAGATAGAATTTGATGGACGTGAAGGGACGGAGAAATAATGGCAACGGAGCAGGAACGATTTGAAGCATTATTCTATCAATTGGATGCGTGGTGTTCATCACAAGAGAATTATCAGTATGCCATGGCTCACATGGCGGAAATGGAGGAACTTGAACAGATTCAAACAATTTATCGTCAAGAGGAGATTCGAAGAGCTGTGCAGATGGTTTACCTAAAAGGCTTCCATCATACAGACTCCATGACGCCAGATGTAATTGCGATGTTTGCTGGATATCTTGTGCAGCAATTGCTTAAGCCCCATGAAAAGGTGCTTGATCCAGCCATGGGAACAGGTAATTTATTAGCAGCCTGTCTTAATCAAGCTACGGTGGAGAAGGTAGAGTGGCTAGGTGTAGAGGAGGATCATACTCTCCATCGCTATGCTAAAACGCTATTCGCAATGTTAGGCAAGCCCATTCAGCTATTTGAAGGGAAGCTGCAGAAGCACGCGCTTTCTCCGGTTAATCTGATCGTGACAGAGCTTCCTCCTCAGTTGGAACAAGCAGAAGAGCGGATTATCCAGGCATGGAGCCATCTTACAACTGATGGAAAAATGCTCTGCGTCATGCCGCAGTCATTTTTTCAGAGCTCGCTATTTCAACAGCTGAAAGCAGAAGGAGCTCATCTCTTGATGAATTTGACTTTACCTTCCTCGCTTATTCAAGGTGAATTCACCTATAGCTTTGCCCTATTTAGCAAGGAAAAGGGGCGAGAAGAGGAGGCTTGTCTGCAAATTGAATTACCTTCTTTTCAGGAACGAGAAAAACTGGAGAAAGCGATGGAATTGATCAATTATTGGCTAAAATCTTGATTGTAGTATTCCATAAATAATAGGATAAAAAGAGAAAACCTATATATTTATGCCTTTTTACCTATTTTTGCATAAGATGTGATTATAGTATGGAAATTCATCCATAGGTTTACTACAATAGTACTATAAGGTTTTCATTAATCTTTAATCTATGCTGATGGGGGAAGGTACGATGGACATGAATGGTGGATTATCCTCGAAACAGATACCTAGCCATGAAGAATTACGTCGTTCATTACATCGATGTGTGAAAGAACTAGCCAATCCCTCAGCGGATGGTTCAATGCGAGACCAAATTGTTCGTGAGTTAATGATCATTTCTACTTTTTACAATGAGATGGATGCTGAGCAGCGAAATTCGTGATATTACCACACTCCCTTCCCAAGTGATGAGGATTGTGGTATACTTTTTGCAGATTATTAGTATCAGGTACTAATAGGAGGAGATAAAAATGTCATTGCTATCTGGGAAAAAAATCTTAGTCATGGGTGTAGCTAATCATCGAAGTATTGCATGGGGGATTGCCCAATCATTAGCAAGAGAAGGAGCTGAACTACATTTTACCTTTCAAGGTGAGAAGACGAAGCCGCGGGTAGAAGAGCTAGCAACTACACTTCAACAAGAGAAACAACCTCTCGTACTCCCATGCGATGTAACCAATGATGAAGATATCCAAGCCTTATTTAATACCTTGCAAGCAGAAGTGGGTGTTCTACATGGCGTGGTACACTGTATCGCATTTGCAAAGCAGGAGGATCTAAAAGGAGAGTTTGTGAATACATCCAGAGATGGTTTTGCTTTAGCCCAAGATATTAGTACCTACTCATTAATCGCGGTTACTCGTGCAGCACGCCCTCTCATGACAGAAGGTGGCAGCATTCTTACCATGACTTATCTCGGCGGTGAGCGTGTTGTTCAGAATTACAATATGATGGGAGTTGCTAAGGCAGCCCTAGATCAGACGGTACGATATCTAGCGAATGATCTAGGTAAAGAAGGTATCCGTGTTAACGCCATCTCTGCAGGTCCAATTCGCACGCTAGCTGCGAAAGGGGTAGGCGATTTCAATTCGATTCTACATGTGATGGAAGAGAAGGCGCCACTTCGTCGTTCTGTTACACAAGAGGAAGTAGGAGATTCTGCACTTTTCTTACTCAGTGATTGGGCACGAGGAATTACTGGAGAAGTTCTCCACGTGGATGGCGGTTTTCACATCGTTGCATATTAAACTTTAATATGACCTAAATCATACGCTATACTAAAGGTGAGACAAATCATGCTTGATTGAGCAGATGACGTCTCACCTTTAAAATTAATAAGGAGGTTGCCTATGAAGCATTATGATCTTCACACACATTCCACCGCTTCCGATGGTGTTCTCTCCCCTAGTGAGGTTGTTAAACGAGCAGGAGCCAATGGACTGAGTGGCATTGCCTTAACTGATCATGATACAGTAGCAGGATTATCTGAAGCAGAACAGACTGGCATAGAAATTGGTGTGGAAGTAGTGAAGGGCATTGAGATCTCCACCCTAGATGATGGAAAGGACATTCATGTTCTTGGTTATGAGATGGATATTCATAACCAGGATTTCTTAAAGAAATGTGAGGAACTGCAACATGTCCGGGATCGCCGAAACGAAATGATGATTGCAAGATTGCAGGAATTAGGAATATCCATCACCCTGGAAGAGGTTGTGGCACAGAAGGGATCTAGTTCCAATATTGGCAGGCCTCATATGGCTCAGCTCTTAATTGAGAAAGGGATTGTTTCATCCATGCCCCAGGCTTTTAAAGAGTATCTAGGAGTGGGTGGAAAGGCTTATGTAACTCCGCCAAGAATTCGACCTGAGGAAGCAATTCAGATGATCCATGCTGCTGGTGGTGTAGCAGTGCTTGCTCATCCGGGACTCTACGGTAAGCCTGAGCTAATCCCACGCTTGGTGGAAGCAGGTCTCGATGGCATTGAGATCTGGCATAGTGATCATAATCGAAGCACCGAAACAGAGTACCTACAGCTAGCCGAAGAGTATGGATTGTTGACGACAGCAGGCTCTGATTTTCATGGTGAACGTCATGGGGAAGTCTTCCATGGGGACATTGGAAGCAAGAAGATCGATGAGACGGTTGTAGAGCAGATTCAAGCATTGGCTAGAGAGCGAAAAACATTCGAGAAATAATGAAGACGAAGGCGAGAGCGAAGCTGTGCCTTCGTCTTTTTTTATCGATGGCGCAATCTTCTCCACCCCAAGTAAAGTGTAATTAAAAGGAAAATTGCACCGCTACTTAGGAGAATGTGAAAAGGGTGGGGGACACGGATTTGAACCTCTAGCTGATTAGGCTTGGTCAGTGAGAGATCCCAGCTTAACCGTTTTCCACCCTTTTCCACACGAGTTGCATTACTTGCACTTGCTGAAATGGGTAGTTTCAAAACAAAACGGGGCTTCACTAGCTTGCTTAGCTGGCTAGTGATATTCGAAGCAAAATCCTGTCCATTCCATTGACTCCAGTCAAAGTTTGCAGAAATAAGGTATTCTTTTGTCCACCAATGTTCTTTCTCCTCAATGCTAATCTGGGGCAGCCAATTCTCAGGGAATCCAAGGTTCTTCTGTTGAAAGGGAAGCGGGGTGCTTAACCGGAAAGAGTGTTCCCCTAGGTCCATTGGTGAGAATTCGATCTGATAGCCTCTTGATTCTAAGGTTGGTGTGAGATCTGTTAGCAGTGACCTTATCTGCTTATGGAGATAATCTGGATAGCTCATATTGAGTTGAAAGGTTCCTTTTCCCTGCCAATTCATATCTACTACGCCTTCAATTTCCGCACAGCCTGGAAGGAGAATTAGCATGAATAGAAAGCTGAAGATCAGGAGTGACTGCACCCATATCTTAGGAATATGCATGGTATTCGCTCGCTCTTTTCATCATAATAAGAAGGTCTCATCCACTTGCCATGTGCCATCTGCTGTCTGTTTAATGAGATGGAACTGATTGATTATACAAGCTAATTGAAAGGAGCGCAAGCGCAAGCGCCCATAGACATCGAGAAGTTCGCCCTCAGCTAAATCACGGGCAACCGTTAAGTGTGGGACAAAGGAGTACTTCCTTTCTACCTGAATAGGGCCATTGGATAGGCGCTGATGAAGATGATGAAGCGCATCTTTTTCTTGGATGGCAAGATAGACGATGGGTGTAACAGGGTGGAAGGTACCTACCTTATGAAAGGTAAGGGAAAATGCCTCAGTATCTTTTGCCACAGCTTCTAAGAATGAGCTAGAAGATTGACGTTCTTCATCAGTAAGCGTAAAGGGATCTAGCAAAGTAACATAGGGTTCAATTTGGTGAAAATAGGAATCATAACGTTTTCGTAACGAGTTTGCCATGCTTCGAATCTCTTCAGAAGGAAAGATCACCACGCTATATTTCATCGTACCCCTCCATTAATAATAGTTTGAATATTAGGAAAACATCATTTTAATCATCTTATCAGACATCGATTTCAACCACAATATGGAATTATCTAAAAGTCATAATGATATATCAATATTGTCAAAATGAAATTAAAGTGATATCATATGTATATACAATTTGAACAATTGCTAAAGGGGGAAGAAGAATGAAGGAATTAAAAGCGTGGAAAGTCAACGGTTTCTTAGGTTTGCTAATCGCCTTGGGTCTAGTAGGTGGTGCAGTCTATTACTTTATCCAAGAAAATTTTTGGGTGGCTATTCCACTCACAGTGCTGGCCATGATTCTTTTCAGTGGTCTTGTGGTAATCCAACCAAACCAAGCATTCGCCATTATCTTCTTCGGGCGTTATTTAGGAACAATTCGCGAGAGTGGTCTCTTCATTACTGTGCCTTTCTCTATCCACAAGAAGGTTTCTCTTCGTGTTCGTAACTTTAATAGTAAAATGCTCAAAGTAAATGATGTAGATGGTAATCCCATTGAGATTGCTGCAGTAGTTGTTTTTAAAGTAGTAGATAGCGCGAAAGCCATCTTTGATGTGGATGATTACGAAGCTTTTGTTGAGATTCAAAGTGAAACTGCTCTGCGTCATGTTGCAACCAAATATGCTTATGATACCTTTACAGAAGGAGGCTTATCATTGCGAGGCAATGCTGAGGAAATTGCCCAGGAGCTTGCCCAGGAATTACAAGTGCGCTTAGCTGTTGCAGGGGTAGAGGTGATGGAGGCACGCTTAACACACTTAGCTTATTCACCAGAGATTGCTAGCAGCATGTTGCAGCGCCAGCAAGCGTCTGCCATTATCTCCGCGCGCCAGAAGATCGTAGAAGGTGCAGTGGGAATGGTAAAGGATGCCCTTGAGCAGCTAGAGTCTGAAGGGGTTGTCCAATTGGATGAGGAGCGGAAAGCACAGATGGTGAGTAACCTCATGATTGCGATTGTGTCTGATCGGGGAGCCCAGCCCGTATTAAATACAGGAAGTCTCTATTGATCCATGTCGAAGAAAAAGAGCTTTCCACTTCGGATTGATCCAAAAATATATGCTGCCATAGAGCGCTGGGCACAGGATGAGTTCCGAAGTGTGAACGGTCAGATTGAATTTCTTCTCCGTGATGCATTAAAACGTTCTGGCCGCTTAACACAAGCATTTCCTTCTGAAGAAGGAGATGCTGAAGCAAATGATTAACCAATCAACATGTTCTCTTCTGGGAAACGTAATTTAGCAGGTGTAGAACGTTGCGTAAAAGCAAAGGCCAGTGTTAAAGGGCCAAGGCGCCCAGTAAACATCACAAGAATCATGATGAGTTTGCCAATAGAGGTTAAGTTGGCGGTTATTCCCGTAGAAAGTCCCACTGTGCCGAAGGCAGAAGTAACCTCAAAAAGTAGGCTTAGAAAATGCTCGCTGGCTATCTGTTCGCTCCATAGTAAAATGCTAGTTGCCAGAATGATCACAGCGATAGAGACAGCAAAAACAGCAAGAGCTGTCACCACATAACGCCAGTTAATCCTTCGTTCAAATAAGTTAATCTCTTCCTCACCCTTAATAAAGCTACGGACAGCAAAGAAGAGCACGACGAAGGTATTGGTCTTAATTCCACCTCCCGTTCCACCAGAGGACGCACCGATAAACATCAAGAGGATGAGCAGTGAAAGAGACGTAGCTTGCAATGCTTCGATGGGAATGGTGTTGAACCCTGCTGTTCTCGCGGTGACACTTTGGAAGAAAGCAGCCCAAAAGCGTTCATGCGTATTTAACGAACCCATGGTGTCAGGATTTTCATACTCATTGAGGAGCAGAAAGAACCATCCTATGATGATTAAGATTGTGGTGGTAACTAAGACGATTTTCGAATGGAGCATTAATGTACGCCAACTCTTCTTTTTATAGAGATCCATGATGACTGGGAAACCGATTCCCCCAAGAATAATTAGGCTTGTAATGGCAATGTTGACAGTAGCATCTCCCACAAATTGACTAAGACTGTCATTCCATAAGGAGAAGCCGGCATTATTAAAGGCGGAGACGGAATGGAAGAGCGCGTAATAGAAGCCATCAACCCAACC
Source organism: Rubeoparvulum massiliense (assembly GCF_001049895.1). Lineage (GTDB taxonomy): Bacteria > Bacillota > Bacilli > Rubeoparvulales > Rubeoparvulaceae > Rubeoparvulum > Rubeoparvulum massiliense. The sequence continues at coordinate 1,154,488 of NZ_CVPE01000006.1, read as the reverse complement.
GAGCCTTGGACTCCAATGGATCGTGAGTAACAGAGTACTAAGTCCTTCAAAGAGGAAGGAAATCCATAAGATTTGTAAAGCGAGAGTACCAAGACCTTCATAGGAAGATGTTTTGGTACTCTCTTTCATAACTAATCGTTGCTTCCAGCTTAGTTTTTTTCCAAAAAGTGTTGTTAAGAAGACAGCGAACGTCATAAAACCAAGACCACCAATCTGGATGAGGCAGAGAATGATCAATTGCCCGAAGAAGGAGAACTCTGTACCAATCATCAAGGTGTTCAATCCCGTAACACAGACCGCAGATGTGGCAGTAAAAAGGGCATCAATAAAAGGAATCGGTTCAGTGCTAGATGCAATGGGTAGTGCTAATAGGACAGCACCGCTAAGAATAGTAAAAGCGAAGCCAGCAATGAGCCAGAGGTGAGGATTATAGGATAAGCGATGGGATTGAATCTGTAGCATAGCGGTCAACCTTCTTTATTCATATAAATGGGTTCTATACACCAAATTCGACAAAATTAGCTCCATTTCCTGTTCATCAGAGGATAACCTGAATAAGAAATGACATAACCCCCATGTATTTCTACATGGGGGTTGAATATTCATAAGATGGTGAGCCGAGCGGGGATCGAACCCACGACCTCCACCCTGTCAAGATGGCGCTCTCCCGGCTGAGCTATCGGCTCTCTGTAAAAAGTGCATCTTCATGACAATCTTGGTGGGCCCTGCAGGACTCGAACCTGCGACCAATCGGTTATGAGCCGATGGCTCTGACCAACTGAGCTAAGGGCCCCAAATACTGCATGAGAGATAAAAATGGCGGAGCTGACGGGACTCGAACCCGCGACCTCCGGTGTGACAGACCGGCGTGAACTCCAACTTCACCACAGCTCCGTTTATATTAAGCGACAAGAAATACTATACATGATCATGGTCAAATAATCAAGCGTTTTTCTCCAGATCAAAGGATGGCTATCCTACTGATCTGGAGAAAAACTAGGAAGCTAAGCAGAAGGGTTAACCCCTTGTTCGCGCAACGCTTCTTCTTCATCGCGTAACCGATGGGCAAGCCGACTGGCAGCACTAGCTGCAATACTTGCCACCATATCATCGAGGAAGGTATGAACGGAGTGACCAGCTTTTGTATCCAACTGCTTAATAATCCCTAGCTTATGCTTATCCAAGTGACCGAAGGTGGTGACTGCGATACTACCATAACCAAAGACAGACCCAAGGGCCAGTGTTTCATCACAGCCAAATAATCCTTCATCACTTTCAACGATGGATTGTAAAGGCTCAGACAACTTACCTTGTTCGGCTAAGCGATCCAGTTCGATCCCCACCAAAACAGCGTGCTGTACCTCACGCTTTTCTAAGACGGCCTCGACGCTTTCAATACATGATTTGATCGAGAGACCGACATTGTATGGAGCTTGCATCAGATAAACAATTTCAGCGATATCCTCAATTTGAACACCACGTTCCTCTAGTAACCGTAGTGTAGCTTCCTTAACCTCTTTGGAATGGACTTGACGTCTCATGAGGTTCTCTCCTTTCCCAGACCTAACCAACTAAAATTTTCACCTGCAAATTACAGGGAATAACAGGTTTATTGTATCATATTCAAATTTGGAAATGTGGGCAATGCCCAGACATTCTCTAGACGAATGCATATGTTGGTAAGAGAGACCATACAGGGAGTGAAGCGCATGGGTACAACACAAGTGAAAGGTGGACGGATTAAAGAGATTGAGGAAAAAATTGATTCCATTCACCTGCTGGTTCAAGAGATTCATGAGCGAAGCCAATACATTGAAGAGGAGTTAAATGAACTGGAATCATTGAAGGAGAAAGTTGACCGCCTTGCGCGGCGGCGTCCTGTTCGTTCTGCAGGAAATCGTCGTGTAGTAATGACTAGAGAAAGAGAACCTGAACCTGTAGAAGAGAGTACTAGCCTTCCCGCTATCTTGGAACAGGTGGATATCGGTAAAATCGCAGGTTTACTGAATAACCCCATCGTTCAAAACCTCCTTCAAAAAATAAGGTAGATTTGGTGAATGCTTTCCTCAATGGAAAGCATTTTTCAATTAGGGCTTTTCAAAATCACTTAATAATTTATAATAGTAATGATAAGAAATATTTATCAAGTTGAAGGAGTGAGGAAGCAGAGGCATGTTAATCGACACGCATATGCACGAAAAAACCTATTCTGGAGATAGTCATCAAGCCTTAGAAGAGATTGTGAAAACCGCAAGAGAGCGTGGATTGGATGCAGTCTGTATTACAGATCATGAGAGTAATCGATTGTGGGATGAAGCGCATCGCTACGCCAAGGAGAACGGTTTTCCCATTTTTGTCGGTACTGAGATCCTGACGAAGGAAGGAGATCTCGTGGTATTTGGCTTAACTGATCTACCAGAGGAGATGCTGCATGCCCAAGATTTGATCCGTCTCGTTGACCAAGCAGGTGGTGTTTGTATCAGCGCCCACCCATATCGCACGAATAATCGTGGGCTAGGCAACCATCTCCGTGATGTGGAAGGGCTTGCGGGTGTTGAGGCATTCAATGGGAATACCCCACCTCATCACAACTTAATGGCTTATGCGGTAGCTACAGAGTTAGGATTACCTATGTTTGGTGCAAGTGATGCTCATTGGGCTCATCAGGTAGGAAAGTATGCTACCATCTTTCCAGATGGGATCAGAGATGAGCAGGACTTGATCGCTGCGATCCGAAGCAAGGAGGTAAGACCAGCTGTCTATTATGAGGGAGAGTATATCTCCATTGACTTAGCACAGCAACTTCATCGACCATAGTTAAGTACGCAGAATGATTAAAAAAGTAGATACAGCAGAGGGAGGACGAAAAAAATGAAGCAATACTCATGGAAATGGTTAACAACCGTATTGATGATCGCTTTAGTTGGTCTATTGATGGTGGCATGTGGAAATGATACCACAGCACCAGATGAGAATAAGGGTGAGGCGCCTGTACAGGAGAATAATGCACCTGCTCAAGGGGAAGCTCCTTCTATTGAAGGAACTACAATTCAGATCATCGCAACCTCGAAGGCTGATGATGTTTTTGCAGAATTCACGAAGGATACTGGCGTAAAAGTGGAATATTTAGATATGTCGTCTGGTGAAGTGATTGCTCGCGTACGTGCAGAGGGGGGTAAGCCTGCTGCGGATGTCTGGTTTGGCGGTGGTATTGATGCCTTCCTTGCTGCGAAAGATGAAGGATTTATTCAACCCTATCTCTCTCCTGAAACCGAGCATATTCCTGCCATGTATTTCGATCCAGAAGGATATTGGACAGGCTTTGATAAAGTGATTACAGGTTTTATCGTGAATACCGATGTATTGAAGGAGAAGGGCTTAACAGCTCCAGCTACTTGGAATGACTTAGCGAAGCCAGAATATCAAGGTGAAATTTTAATGTCTAGCCCTGCAATCTCTGGTACCAACTATGCAGTAGTGAACGGTTTAATCCAAGCCAAGGGTGATGAAGCATGGGATATTTTCCATGGTATTGGTGAGAATGCACCTTTCTTTGGCAAACGTGGTAGTGAACCGTCTAATAAGACCGTTGCTGGTGAAGTGGGTATTGGTATCACCTATATTAATGGAGGTATTATTCAATTAATGGACGAGCATCCTGTTCAAGTGATTTACCCAGAGGATGGGATTCCTTGGGTGCCAGCATGTATCTCCATTTTTAATGGAACCGATAATGTAGAAGGCTCTAAAGCCTTTGTGGACTGGGTTCTTTCCAAAAAAGGTCAAGAGTTCTTACGAGATTATAATCAAGCCTTACCTGTTCGTGATGATGTAGAAATGCCAGAGATTCTGAAGGATTTTCCAGCGGATCGCTTATATGAGGTGGACTTCTCCTTGTTTGGAACACAACGGGATGCTATCTTAACAAGGTGGGCTGAGGAAGTTGAAAAACAATAGGCTGAATAAGCGCTATCTATTTCAACCAGGGGGCACGCGGGGCGTGAAACCCCTGGTTTTTCAAATCATTGATCGATTGCTCTATCTCCTTGTCATTGGTAGTATTCTTATTTTTATCCTCTGGCCGATTGTACAGGTTTTTAAGGAGAGCTTCTATGTAGACGGTAAGTGGGATCTTACTCTTTATCGTGACTTATTTCGTGAGAATCAGCGGCTACTATGGAACAGCTTATGGGTTGCAGGTTGGTCTACTTTGCTTACTGCGATTGTCGCTATCCCGATGGCTACGTATCTTTACTTTCTAAAGGGAGCCTGGAAACGAACCATTCTTGCCTTACTGCTATTAACCATGATCTCTCCACCCTTTATCTCCTCCTTAGCATATATCACCTTATTCGGACGACGAGGTTGGATCACCCACGACCTTCTTGGGCTGACATGGAATACTTATGGATGGCATGGGATTGTACTGATGCAAGCGATTAGCTATATTCCTTTCGCTACCTTGCTCATCTATGGTGTGCTTCAAGGGGTTGAGCGAAAATTATTATATGCATCACTGGATGCCGGTGTTAGCTTACGCCGAACTATTACACAAATTCTTCTACCCTTAGCGCGACCAGGAATTATTGTGGCATTGCTCATCACCTTTGTTAAGTCCCTTTCCGATTTTGGAACGCCAATCTTTATTGGTGGTAGCTATAATGTCTTAGCAACAGAGGCGTATTTACAGGTCATCGCTCAATACAATACAGCAAAAGGCGCTGCCATGAGTGTCTTATTGCTGATACCAGCTCTCATCGCCCTTTTGATTTACCGCTATTATCTTACACGTCTACCATCTGGCTTCGATCGAGAGATCAGTGACCTTTGGGAGAGTGAAGCGGTACTACGACTTCGCGGAAGAGTTCGGCTATTCTTAGGAGGCGTCACCTGGAGCTATCTCGCCATCATGCTATTACAGTATGGAACCATTCTCTTCATGTCTGTGACCAAGCGAAGACCAGATGGTATCCACTTTACCTTAGAGTATTTTCAGAGTTTTTCCCTGCATCAATTGGATAGTCTCGTCAGAAGCATTGGCTATGCCATTGGAGCTGGTCTCATCGCCAGTTTACTCGGTATTCTCTTCGCTTATTATGTGGAGCGGCGACAGGTAAGAGGGGGTAGGTTACTAGATTTTAGCGCTACCTTTCCCTATATCATTCCCGGTACCTTCTTTGGGATCGGATATATCCTCGCTTTTCGCTCACCACCTCTGGCCTTAACAGGGACAGCGCTGATTGTTCTATGTAACTATATCTTTCGTCAGCTTCCCTTTACAACGAAGACGGCCAGTGCAGTAATGAAACAGTTCAATCCCCAATTGGAGCATGCGGGACGAGATTTGGGAGCAACTCATTTTCATATTCTAACGCAAATTATTCTCCCTATGATGAAGCCTGCTTTCATCCTTAGTTTTGTTAATACCTTTACGGTGACCATGACCTCATTAGGGGCAGTTATTTTCTTAATCTATCCAGGAGGAAAGGTAGCTACCGTGGATCTATTCAATTCCATCCGCGATGGAGAATACGGGGCAGCCGCTGTGATGGCTGTCTGTATCATATTGGTAACCTTAAGTATCAATCTGATCTTTTCCCGCTTGGTGTTGAAGGGAGGTAGACGAAGCATATGAGCGAAGAGTTCAATGAAAATTATCTTCAGGTCCAGCATCTGTATAAAAGGTTTGGTGAGGAGATCGCCATTCAAGATCTGACTTTTAATCTGAGGAAGGGAGAGCTGGCTGCTCTCGTTGGACCCAGTGGCTGTGGCAAGACCACAACACTGAATATGATTGGAGGCTTTATCACTCCTGAACAGGGTCATATTATCCTGGATGGTATTAAGATTACAGGAACAGCCCCGGAATATCGTCCTGTAGCAACGGTGTTTCAACAGTATGCCTTGTTCCCCCATATGACAGTGGCAGAGAATGTGGCATATGGCTTAAAGCATTCTACACATTTAAAGCGGCGTGAGCGGGTAGAGAAAACGAAGGAGATGTTACAATTAGTTGGGCTATCCTCCTATGAGAATGAACAGATCTCCTCTCTAAGTGGTGGTCAACAACAACGTGTTGCCGTGGCGAGGGCTCTAATCATACAACCGAAACTTCTCCTGTTGGATGAGCCCTTTAGCAATCTGGATGCCCAATTGCGTGTACGAATGCGTAGTGAGCTTAAGCGACTGCAAGAGCGAGTACAGATTACCATGCTGTTAGTCACCCATGATCAAGAAGAAGCATTAAGCATTGCAGATCGTGTCATGGTGATGAATCAGGGACAACTCGAGCAGGTGGGGACTCCCGCTGAAGTATATGGCGAACCAGAGACAGCATTTGTTGCGCAATTTATCGGGAGAAATAACTTCTTCCACATTGGTTCAGACCAGTACTACCTCCGTCCTGAACAGATACAACTTTCAGCGGTGAAACAAGATGAGCGTGGGATCGGTGGTATCATTGAACAGATTCAATTTATGGGGTCATTTCTAACCTATTTGGTTAAGACAGAACGGGGCACTTTTGAAGTGGATCTTCCTAATCATGGCGTGGTATTGTTTCAACTGGGAGAACAGGTCTATCTCACGCTTGCAGAAAAACGTGTTCTTCCAAAGGAGAAATCGTAGTATGTAGTATAATGATTGAGAAAATTGAAGAGTAGCATTACGATTAATCTAAAAATCAAACCAAGGAATTGGTCCAGTTATGAGCAATATTTAGCTCCATACTGGTACCAATTCTTTTTTTGTCAATAAGCTAAAGTGGCCTGTTTCTTTTTACCTAACCGGTCCTCTTATCCATTTCGTAGTACCATGATCTTTGTAATAAAAGATTATAAAATTACATATCTGATAAAACTTGCAATTTTCTCAAGCGAATCAAAGCCCATTTTTCATTACGGAGGTAGCTATTGGTAGTGAAATCCAGTAATGATACTGTAAATTCTCTGAACAAGTGTCCATGGCATTTCATAGCAACTGGTTCTTGTTCAGAACGGTGATTGAGCTAAACTTAAATTAAGCTTGATTGCAATCAAAATGCTGTATGAATTTCTATAGCGCTAGTAGGAATTCTATAGCGAGCTAATCTATTAAAAATGAGGTAATAGCAATGAATATCAATAATAAATGGATGCGGGGAGCGGTACCCGCTCTATTATTACACTGCAGTATTGGTAGTGTTTATGCATGGTCTTTATTTGTATTACCTATTTCGGAATATATTGGGAAGCCAGCTAGTTCAGTGCAATTTGCATTCTCCTTGGCAATCTTCTTCTTGGGGATGTCCGCAGCTTTTGGCGGTGGCATGGTAGAAAAAAATATTAAACGCTCATCACTTCTTGCAGTATTTTGCTTCTGCTCAGGCTTATTAATAGCTGCCCTAGCAATGAAGCTAAAATCCTTACCTCTTTTATATCTAGGCTATGGATGTATGATGGGGATTGGGTTAGGTATCGGTTACTTGACACCAGTTAAAACATTAATGATGTGGTTTGCTGATAAAAAAGGTTTAGCAACAGGTATTGCAATTATGGGCTTTGGTTTAGCAGCTACAATTGCTAGTCCAATTATTACATTCTTAACTTCAAATTTCTCTCTACAAAATACGTTTATTATCATGGCCTGTATCTATTTCGTTCCGATGTTTCTAGGTCATTTACTAATTAAGAAGCCTTATGATGACCATTCAGCAGAGGAAGAGAACCTCAATATCAAAGCTTTGTTCACAAACAAGACCGTCATTTTTATTTGGCTAATGTTTTATCTAAATATTCACTGTGGTCTCTCCCTTATCTCAACAGCAGCGCCGTTAATGGCAGAGCAAGGAATCACAGTTGGTGTTGCCGCAACCGTGGTTGCTGTAATGGGGATCTTTAATGCTGGTGGACGACTCGTCTTTGCTACAGCTTCTGACTATGTAAAAGATAGAATAATAATGTATCGCATTGTCTTTGTCTTATCTATTATCGGTGTGCTCGGTGGTATTTTCTTAGGTGTGAAGATGGGAGTACTTGGAGTTTTAATTGCAACACTGTTTATTGTTTGCTCAGGCTATGGTGCAGGATTTAGTTGCCTGCCTGTACTACTATCTGACCGCTTTAGTATGGGTGTAATTAGTCGAATACACGGTTTCTGCCTATCAGCATGGGGTATTGCTGGCTTAACCGGTAATTCGATGGCTTCATTTATCCACGATCAGACTGGTAATTATACCTCCGTATTGTATGTACTAGTTTTCATCTATGCCCTTGCTTTCTTCTTTTCTACCAAGGTTCCAGCAGCTCTAAGAAAAGTTGAGAAAAAAGCAGCGTAAATCGCTTAGCTATCAATCTGATAGAGCGTAATTTATTTCCAAAGTATTAAGGGTCCTACATGAGTGGGACCCTTAACTTAAATCAAACTGGTCTGTTCTTATTCATAAAACTGGCACTTTCTATTTATGATAAGTTTGATAGCATAATAAATAGAAAAGGCGAAAATGGTATATCTCTTAATAGAGTGGTGCTCATATCCAGATTGTAGCCAAGACATCTAATTACTTCTTTTTACTTCTTTTCAGTATGAAAATATCCTCTTATTTACCAATAGAAGGATGATACAGTTGGGGGAGTGATTAAAATGTTTTATGTGGATGAATCATCGAAAAAGCCGCTTTATCTCCAGCTATATGATTATTTAAGTGCATTGATTGTCGATGGAACCTTGGTAGCAGGCTATCGCCTTCCCTCTACGAGGAAAATGGCAGAGGACTTTTTTATTTCGCGTAACACAGTAGAGAATGCTTACAGTCAGTTATGTGCGGACGGTCTGATTGAGAGCCGGATAGGTTCTGGTTTCTTTGTCCTAGATATCAGTAACCATCAACTGGATTTAGATGGAATGCCCATATCAAGATTGCAAGAATTAAAAGAAAAACCAATGGGTAATGAAAAGAAGGCAGTCGTTGAGGATCAATACCCCTATGATTTTTTCTATAAGGGTCTATTAACAGGCACCTTTCCATTGGACTTATTTCTAGCCAATATGAAGGATGCACTTGCAACGAAAAATAAACAGTTTAAGTTCTTTGAGTGTCATGGAGGTGAGATGCCGTTAAGACAAGAATTAGCTCAATTTCTGAAAATTCAAAGAGGGATCCATTGCAGTCCGGAGCAAATCATTTTATGTCCCTGTCTCCCCTATGCCTTTGCGGAAATAGCTCACCTATTTGAAAATGATGAAAAAATCTTAGCCATGGAGGATCCTGGACGAGCTTCGATTAGAGCGGCCTTTATCAACGAAGGATTTGAGATTAAACCTGTACCTGTTACCAGAGATGGCATCGATGTGGATGTATTGTGCAAGACAGATGCCACGCTATCCTTTGTTATGCCTTCTCATCAATTCCCCTTAGGAGGCAGTCTTTCCGTTAACAAGCGTCTTCAAATCCTGGATTGGCTGGAAAAAAACGATTCCTATCTCGTAGAGCATGATTTTGACTGTTACTTAAGGTACCATGAGCGCCCTGTTCCATCCATTCAAGGAATTAGCGATGGAAGTAGAGTTTTTCATGTAAATACCTTAGAAAAGCTGCTCTATCCTAGCACCCATATGTGTTATGTAGTGCTTCCACCAGCCTTTGTTGACAAATTTTCAGATAAATTTTCTCCCTTGCACAACAATGTTTCAGATCTTGAACAGCAGGTCGTATTCCAACTATTGCGAGATGGACAGTTTAAGGTATATCTACGTCGTCTTGCTAATGAAAGCATGAAAAAGCATGACATTTTAATTGAGGCCCTCAGCTCAACAATGGGTAAAAATGCGGTGATTGGTGGCCATAATGCAGGAACACATATAACGCTGCGCTTTTGTGATGGCTCCAAGGCGAGTGAAAGAATTAGACAAGCCGAAAGGGTTGGAGTTAAAGTCTACCCTATTGAGAAATATTATTATGACAAACCAGCCTTTAAGGATGATACGGTACTGATCGGCTGGAATATTATCAATAAAGAAGACTTGATTGAAGGGGTAAGAATCTTATGTAAAACTTGGTTTAATAAGGGCATTCAGCTCCGCTAAATTCTGATACTTGTTAATATTAGAATGAATTGTAATATTTTTTACCAGTAAAGGCTTTACTTACTGGATCGAAATTTTATGAAAGTTTTCTGTGATAAAAGTAATTCTCATACACAGTCAATATTGGTATGGGATTTTTTCTAGAACTGGTACTTATCGATTGTTTATAAATATACAATGAGACGATTTGATCATGCTAGGTATAAAGAGTCTTTCTCAATTTATAGAGTGCTTGATACTCTATGGTTTCTTGTGAATTTGGGAGAGTGCTCCTTATTTTATACAGAATTTTATAGGTAAAAAGACCTATAAATGCTGAAATTATTATAGGGAAAGTCAACATTTTTACAACATGTATTTTTTGAAACTGTCCCCTTCATTTTTCGTTAACTGGACCTTGTAAAGTACCAATAACGGAGTAATCTAAAGGTAGTTCAAGTGAAAAAAGTCCCATTCAAATTCCTTTTAAGTATAGGGTGTCATGGTTGGTGTTTTCGATGAATGTGAGTTTTTTATCATAGTTTTATCTAATTCAAAGGTGTTTAGGGTTCTACAAGCTTGTAAAGGGTTCTACAAGCTAGGACCCTCAACATAGAAAATCTTTCAACATCTAGGGGAGGACTGTGTTATGGGTAGTATCGGAAGTATGAGCAAACCTGAAAATGGCTTTTTGGTCGCAGCAATTCAGTTTCCAGTTCCAGTAGTCAATTCTCGCGCAGACATTGACAAGAACCTCGAGAGCCTCGTACGCACATTACATGCAACAAAAGCAGGTTATCCTGGTGTAGAACTCATCGTATTCCCTGAGTACAGTTTACAAGGCTTAAACACGAAAAAGTGGTTAACCGAAGAATTCCTTTGTGATGTACCCGGTAAAGAGACAGAGATTTTCGGAAAGGCATGTAAAGAAGCTGGCGTTTATGGGGTATTCTCCATCATGGAACGCAACCCAGATCCAAACAAAAATCCATACAACACGGCTATTATTATCAATCCAGAAGGCGAAATCTGCTTAAAATATCGTAAATTGTTCCCATGGAATCCAATCGAACCATGGTATCCTGGCGACCTCGGCATGCCAGTATGTGATGGACCTGCAGGCAGTAAGTTAGCCGTATGTATCTGTCACGATGGTATGATTCCTGAACTTGCACGTGAAGCTGCTTACAAAGGCTGTAACGTATACATTCGTATTTCTGGCTACAGCACACAAGTTAATGAGCAATGGATTCTCACCAACCGTTCCAATGCATGGCATAACTTGATGTACACAGTAGCAGTTAACTTAGCAGGCTATGATGGCGTATTCTACTACTTTGGTGAAGGCCAAATTACCAACTATGATGGTACCGTTCTTGTACAAGGACATCGGAATCCTTGGGAGATCGTTACTGGCGAAATCTTCCCAGGCTTAGCAGATGGTGCTCGTCGTTCATGGGGTCTAGAAAACAATATCTACAACCTTGGTCACCGTGGCTATGTCGCTCTACCTGGTGGAGAAAGCGATGCAGGCTTAACATGGGTGAAGGACTTAGCAGCTGGTAAATATCATCTACCTTGGGAAGATGATATGAAGATTAAAGATGGTAGCATCTATGGCTATCCAACAACTGGCGGACGTTTCGGCAAGTAAGCTCATTCGTGCTGTTAAGGGCTCTGCCTAAGCGGGGCCCTCAACATAGAAAATCTTTCAACATCTAGGGGAGGACTGTGTTATGGGTAGTATCGGAAGTATGAGCAAACCTGAAAATGGCTTTTTGGTCGCAGCAATTCAGTTTCCAGTTCCAGTAGTCAATTCTCGCGCAGACATTGACAAGAACCTCGAGAGCCTCGTACGCACATTACATGCAACAAAAGCAGGTTATCCTGGTGTAGAACTCATCGTATTCCCTGAGTACAGTTTACAAGGCTTAAACACGAAAAAGTGGTTAACCGAAGAATTCCTTTGTGATGTACCCGGTAAAGAGACAGAGATTTTCGGAAAGGCATGTAAAGAAGCTGGCGTTTATGGGGTATTCTCCATCATGGAACGCAACCCAGATCCAAACAAAAATCCATACAACACGGCTATTATTATCAATCCAGAAGGCGAAATCTGCTTAAAATATCGTAAATTGTTCCCATGGAATCCAATCGAACCATGGTATCCTGGCGACCTCGGCATGCCAGTATGTGATGGACCTGCAGGCAGTAAGTTAGCCGTATGTATCTGTCACGATGGTATGATTCCTGAACTTGCACGTGAAGCTGCTTACAAAGGCTGTAACGTATACATTCGTATTTCTGGCTACAGCACACAAGTTAATGAGCAATGGATTCTCACCAACCGTTCCAATGCATGGCATAACTTGATGTACACAGTAGCAGTTAACTTAGCAGGCTATGATGGCGTATTCTACTACTTTGGTGAAGGCCAAATTACCAACTATGATGGTACCGTTCTTGTACAAGGACATCGGAATCCTTGGGAGATCGTTACTGGCGAAATCTTCCCAGGCTTAGCAGATGGTGCTCGTCGTTCATGGGGTCTAGAAAACAATATCTACAACCTTGGTCACCGTGGCTATGTCGCTCTACCTGGTGGAGAAAGCGATGCAGGCTTAACATGGGTGAAGGACTTAGCAGCTGGTAAATATCATCTACCTTGGGAAGATGATATGAAGATTAAAGATGGTAGCATCTATGGCTATCCAACAACTGGCGGACGTTTCGGCAAGTAATCCCCTTTAACAAGTGAAGAATTAGGTAAATAATCAGGTTATCAGTCGTAGAGATTAATTTTATATAATCTTGGATTGGTAACCTGAACCTATTTATAGGAGATGGGAAAATATTATGTTGGGCAAACCTATGGAATATATCTGGGCATTTATAATAGGTGGTTTTATCAGTATTTTAGCTCAAGCTTCCATTATGTTTTATCGTGCTATCGGGGTTTCAGCCAGCTGGTCAGTAACTTGGATGCTAGCAACAATGGCTGTTTTTGGGGTCATCATGACCGTTTTAGGTGTCTATCGAAAATGGGAAGAAAAAACCGCAATTGGAGCATATATGCCGTTTTCAGGAGCAGCAGCATTTGCGGTAGAATGCATGAGCGATGCATTGGTACGTGGCGAAAAAATGCCCCAAGCATTATGGTCTGGTATTAAGATTCTAGTATTTCTATATGGAAGCGGTATCATCGTTTGTATGATTATTGCAGCTATTGTTGTTTACGCTGGTTAGAGGGATGGGGTGAATATAATGATATTTGTAAAAGCATTTATACTAGGCGGCATTCTTTGTGTAATTGGACAGCTCTTCTATCGGTTAACCAAGTTTTCTGTGCCCACAGTACTGTCAATCGCCTTAGCAGCAGGTGGTTTAATTACTGCATCAGGCTGGATGACTTACATCGTAGGCTGGGGCGATGCGGGTATGATCTTAATGATTATTGACTCTGGCGAGGCTGCATACTGGTGGATGACCGACATTCTAACAACCGGCAGCTTTGCAAGCTGTGCTCAGCACGTTGTATTATTACTATGTGTATTTGTGTTTAGTGCACTCATCGGTGGGCCACTATACTACAAAAAATATTTCGCACAACCAGCAATTTCTGAAGAAACCAATGAAAAGATTCCAGTGTGATTGTATAATCGCCTTGCAGAATCATGGATGAAATCTATTTGTGTCGATACGAATACTCTCACCTTTCTAGGTGGGAGTATCGTGTCGCCAAGCTTCGTAATCCGAGGGTAAAGTATGCTCCTTCGTCCAGCATGAAAACTGATATTAGGATGTGATTGGAATGAGCGACAAGATTTTAGCCATTGTAGACGGTGAAGAGATCAAAGAATCAGACAGAACAAGAATTATTGAACGCTACCCCATGGAAAAAAGGGTCTATTTTGAAGCAACGGACCAAGGGAAAGATCAACTTTTGGATCAAATGGTGGCATTCAAATTAATGAGTAGATATGCGAAGTCACTAGGTATTGATCAAAGAGAAGAATACTTGCGGAAGATCAAAGAATTACAGGAACAGATTCTAACGCAAATTGTCATGAGTGAAATGTTTTCTACAATAACCGTTTCAGATGAAGAGGTTAAGGAATTATATGAAGCAAATCAGAATGCTTTTGAGGAAAAAGAGAGTATTGATGTAGAGCACATCTTGGTAGAGGATGAACAAGAGATTATATGCATCAAGAATGCGATCGAAAAAGGTGAAACATCCTTTGAAGATGCTGCAAGTAAACATTCGATCTGCCCATCTAAAGAACGAGAAGGCTCTCTAGGTTTAGTTCACCGTGGAATGATGGTTGAGGAATTTGAAAAAGTAGCATTTGCTTTACCGATCAACAGAATCAGTGATGTAGTAAAAACACAATTTGGCTATCATTTAATAAGGGTAAAAGAAAAATTTGAAGGCCGTATGCGCCCGCTAGAAGAAGTAAAAGAGATGATTAGCTCGCAAATTCAATCGCAAAAACAGCAAAAATTATATGAAGAAAAACAAGAAGAATTGAAAAAAATGTATAAAGTAGAAATCGTCACCTCTGCAGAGTAAGAGAAAATAGACACTTATGAAATGCTAAGTGTCGAGGTGTTTTTCATAATCCAACACGATTATCCTTTACACGGGAATTAGACAGGTACGACCTGTACCACCGCTGTAAGGGATTTTTTTTAATAAAATTCTGAATATGAACTTCGAGAGCATGATTCCTAATATCTAGAAATAATAATGGATATTGACAGGAATAATAATTATTGACATAATATATCAAAAATACAGAATATACTGAAAAAATCAGTAGAATTTATCTTTAAGGAGGTGAAGCCAGGCAATTTGGTTACGGGTCACTTATATTTATTAGATTCAACAGCTTTATTACGAGGACCGAGTAAATTGAAAGGGTGAGAACATGCAAGGGCGTAAAACACTACTTGTGTTGTTAACCATTCTATTAACATTCTCCATCGTACTTGCGGCGTGTGGAGGTAAAGAGACTGGGAGTACCCCACCTCCTAATTCTGAAGGAGAGAAGAAGGAAGGGGAGAAAAAGGAAGAGGCTGTATCAGGCCCGAAAGAGGGTGGTGTCGTCACCTATGCGGTGGAGGGGACATTTGAAGGCCTCTTCGAGCCAGCTTTGAGTAGTTCCACAACAGATAGCATGGTAACGAGATTTATGTATGAAGATATGTTCACGTTTGATGAAAATTTGCAAATGCAACCACATATTGCTACATGGGAAACCGATGATAATGTGGTCTATACCCTCAAAATCAAAGAGGGAGTTAAATGGCATAATGGGGAGGAACTTACCGTTGAGGATTGGAAGTTCGTACTCGAGGTAATCGCTCACCCCGATTATACCGGACCACGTTTTAACTATGTCCGTCATATTGTTGGAGCGGAAGAGATGAAGGATGGAAAGGCAGATTCCATCTCTGGCGTAGAAATTCTTGATCCATATACGATGAAGATTACATTTTTGGAACCACAGGTAAATAATCTGGAGCAGCTTTGGTCAAAGCCAATGCCTAAAAAGCATCTCGAAGGCATTGAAATTGCAAAATTAGAAGAAGCTGAACAGATTCGTATGAATCCAGTGGGACTAGGTCCATTTAAGGTGAAAAGTGTGGTGCCAGGTGAGCACGTGGTTTATGAGCGTTTTGATGATTATTGGCAAGGAAAGCCTTATTTAGATGGTGTAACGGTAAAAATTATTGATTCTTCTGTAGTAGTAGGAGAATTGAAGAATGAATCTGTCCATATTATTCGCATCAAGAATGTGATGATCCCAGAGATTAAGACCTTATCTAGTGTAGATGTTCATAGCACCAAAGGTCTGGTCTACTATTATGTTGCCTTTAAGCTGGGGCATTATGACAAAGAGCAGCGTGTAAATATTATGGATAACCCAAAATTCCAAAATAAAAACCTTCGGAAGGCCATGTATTATGCCATTGATCGTGAAGGAATTATCGATGCCTATTTTGGAGGATTAGCTGAGGTGGTCAATACGCCTGTACCTTCTGTCCATTGGATTAAGGCAGATGAAAGTACCTTGACCCAATATAATTATGATCCTGAGAAGGCGAAGCAATTACTGGCAGAAGCAGGCTATAAGGATATTGATGGAGATGGGTTTGTGGAAGATCCAGAGGGCAATAAGCTCCAGATTCGATTCCATCATCAAAAGGGAGACGCATCATTTGAGGGAAGGGCTCAGGCATTGACTCAGAATTGGCGTGATATTGGTCTTGATGTGGAGCTACAAGAGCTGAAAGATCCTGTTCTCCACTATGATCTAATAGAAGCTGATGATCCATCCATCGATATGTTCTGGGGTGGATGGAGTACTGGTTCAGATCCAGATCCAAAGGGCTTATGGTACAGCACCGATCTATGGAACTATCCACGTTGGGTGAATAAGGAATCCGATGAATTATTGGATCGTGCCCTCTCTCCTGAAGCATTTGATGTAGAGAAACGAAAGCAGCTCTATATTGAATGGCAAAAGATCGTAAATGAAGAATTACCTATGCTGCCACTTTTTGAGTCCAAGGATTCTCATGCCATCAATAAAAAATTAAAAGGTGTGACCATCGATTGGTCTGGGAACCAACGAGATATGCACAAATGGTATCTTGAGCAATAGACTGATCCTTCTGGCAAACAATGACGCCGTCCATTGTGATTGGTGTCATTGTTTTTATTCTATTGTGCCTCACACATTGGGAAGTAGCTTGGAAGTTAATAATAAGACAAAAAAAAACAATAAAGTCAATTAAATATATAGTAGGAATTATTAATAAAGGGTAAGAAATTCTTGACATTTGGACGCTGTATTGCCATAATAGTTAAAAATAATGAAATGTCAGAAAAATTCGCGTGTTTCAACAAATGACCCACCTTTTGCTTCATCATCTTTTTTGAATAATAGTATGAACGAGATAAAGAGGTGTATATTCCGATGATGAAAGTCCATGACCAGTCTAGCAAGCCGGCTCTTCTTGAGGTGAGAAACTTGCAAGCTGGCTTTTTGATTCAAGGTAATACATATTTGGCAGTGGACGATGTTTCATTCCAGCTAGAACCGGGGAAAATCTATGGCGTGGTAGGAGAATCGGGCTGTGGGAAAAGCGTGATGTCTCTCTCCATTATGGATTTACTGCCGAAGGAGAATGGCCGGATTGTCGGTGGCGAGATTCTATTAGAGGGGCGTAATCTTGTTGGCTTAACTGAAGATGAGATGAACCAGATTCGTGGAAATGAGATTAGCATGATTTTTCAGGAACCAATGACAGCACTCAATCCTGTTTTCACCATCGGATTTCAACTTGAAGAGGTGATTCATAATCATCGCAGGGTGAGTAAGGAAGAAGCACGTAGACGTTGTATTGAGCTTCTTGAGCAGGTAGGTATTCCCCGCGCCGCAGATGTGATGAATGAATATCCCCATCAACTTTCAGGTGGAATGCGTCAGCGTGTGATGATCGCGATGGCCATGGCGAACGAGCCTAAACTTCTGATTGCTGATGAGCCCACAACTGCTTTAGATGTTACCATTCAAGCGCAGATTCTTGAGTTAATTAAACAAATCCAGAAGGAAAAGAAGATGACCGTTCTCTTAATCACTCATGACCTTGGTGTAATTGCAGAGATGGCTGATGAAGTATTCGTCATGTATGCAGGGCAAATTGTGGAGCACTGTAATGTGGATGAAGTATTCTATCAAGCGAAGCATCCCTACTTACGAGGACTACTACGTTCCATTCCCCGCTTAGGTGAACGGAAGGAGAATTTAGATACCATTGATGGGCTTGTCCCTTCGCTGGTGAATATGCCAAAGGTAGGCTGCCGCTTTGCCAATCGTTGTAAAGAAGGCACGAAGGAATGTACTACTGTTACACCATTGTTGGCAGAAGTGGAATCAGGGCATACCGTCCGTTGCCTCCAATATACTCCCTGTCAACCAAGTCAGAGCGTGGGGGTGGCAAAATGAAAGCTGACACGACCGATAATCAACTCTTAGAAATTCGTAATCTTAAAAAATATTACCCTATTCGCGGTGGCTTTTTTCGTGGCCACATCGGTGATGTAAAAGCGGTGGATGATGTTAGCTTCACCATTCATAAGGGAGAAACCTTAGGCCTGGTAGGAGAATCAGGCTGTGGGAAGTCTACCACGGGTCGAACGGTCATGCGTTTACAGGATCCCACCGATGGTTCCATCCATTTCATGGGCCAAGAGATTACTGACTTGCGTGGGGGGGAGCTTCGTCAGGTTCGGAAAGAGATGCAAATGGTGTTTCAAGATCCCTATGCCTCTCTCAATCCTAAGATGATGGTGGGCAATATTGTTGCTGAGCCCATTCGGAACTACTTCAATATTCCGAAAAACGAGTTACAAGAGCAAGTGATGGAATTACTGTCCCGGGTGGGGTTAGCACCTGAGACATATTATAAATATCCTCATGAATTTTCTGGCGGGCAGCGACAACGGGTGGGAATCGCTCGAGCATTAGCCCTCCGTCCTAAATTGATCGTTGCTGATGAGCCTGTCTCTGCTTTGGATGTTTCCATTCAATCTCAAGTACTTAATCTTTTGAAAGAATTACAGGACGAGTTTGGACTTACCTATCTGTTCATCGCTCATGACTTGAGTGTGGTGGAGCATATGAGTGATCGGATCGGTGTGATGTACCTCGGTAGATTGGTAGAGCTGGCGAATAATGAGGAGCTTTATCGTAATCCCCTCCATCCCTATACGCAAGCATTACTCTCTGCCATTCCCATTCCAGATCCGCGGCAAAAACGGGAGCGGATCGTCCTCACCGGTGATGTACCTAGTCCAGCCAATCCTCCAAAGGGCTGTGCCTTCCACCCACGTTGTCCCAAGGCCATGGATGAGTGTAAGGTGACACGGCCGCTATTAAAGGAGGTGAGGCCTAGTCAATACGTGGCCTGTCATCTGTATTCATAATACCTTGTAAGATTCGATATTAACTAATGTGGTAGATCAAAAAATAAAAAGGGAGTGATGAGAATGAAGTTGAGAAAATCATTCATGTTATTATTAACGTTAGTCTTAGCCTTATCAATGATTCTTACAGCATGTGGTGGTAAACAGGAAGGTAGCACAGAGCCGAATAAGGGGGAGAATCCACCTCCAGCAGAGGAGAAGAAGGGTGAAGAGGGAGCGCCAAAAGAAGGCGGTGTTGTGGTCTATGGAATCGATGCTCCACCCAGTGGTGTTTTAGACCCTGCTTTTATTGGTAATGCTACAGATTCTGACGTTGCAGCTTTTATGCATGAATCCATGTTTACTAATGATGAAAATATTCAGATTCAGCCTAATCTTGCTACATGGGAGACGGAAGATAATAAAGTCTATACCTTTAAGCTGAAGCAGGGTGTGAAGTGGCATAATGGGGAAGAACTTACCATGGAAGACTGGAAGTTTGCCATGGAAGTACTGGCTCATCCTGATTATACAGGTCCCCGCTTCAACTATGTGGAGCATATTGAAGGCGCTGTTGAGATGAAGGATAAGAAGGCAGATGCCATCTCTGGTCTGGAGATTATCGATCCCTATACCATGAAGATCGCCTTCATAGAAGCACGTGTGAATAATCTAGAAAATCTATGGTCTCACCCCATGCCGAAGAAGCATTTTGAAGGCGTAGAGATCGCAAAGATGGAAGAATCAGAACAAGCACGGACCAAGCCTGTAGGCTTAGGACCGTTTAAAGTGAAGAGTGTTGTCCCCGGTGAGTATGTGGAATACGAGCGATTCGATGACTATTGGGATGGTAAGCCTTTACTTGATGGAATTACGGTGAAGGTGATCGATCCTTCCTTAACAGTCGGGGAGCTGCAAAATGAAAATATCCACATCATGGGGATTAAGCCCACATTGATTCCTGAAGTTGAAGCGCTACCCAATATGAAGGTAGAAACAGCCCGTGGCTTAAGCTATTCTTATGTTGGATTCAAGATGGGAACCTATGATAAGGATAAACGTGTTGCTACCATGGATCGTACGAAATTCCACAATAAGAATTTACGTAAAGCCATGTTCTATGCCCTTGATCGTGAGGCTGTAATCGATGCATATCTCGGTGGTGTAGCTGAGCCCATTAATACCCCTGTTCCATCCGTTCACTGGATTAAAGCGGATGAGAGCCTTTTAACACAATACAACTACGATCCAGAGAAAGCGAAGCAATTACTAGCTGAGGCAGGCTATAAGGATATTGATGGGGATGGATTTGTAGAAGATCCAGAAGGCAAACCATTGACCATGAAGTTCCAACACTATCAAGGACCTGCCACCTTTGAAGGGCGTGCCCAAGCCTTAACACAAATGTGGCGAGATATTGGTCTGAATGTGACCCTAGAGCCCTTAAAAGAAGGGAATCTCTACTATGACTTGCTGGAAAATGATGATCCAGAGTTTGAACTCTTCTTTGGTGGTTGGGTAACAGGTTCTGATCCAGATCCGAAGGGCCTCTGGCTCAGTACCGATCTTTGGAACTTCCCACGTTGGATCAATGAAGAGTCTGATGCCCTCTTACATCGTGGTACTTCTGAAGAGGCTTTCGATATTGAGAAACGGAAGGCTATCTATATAGAGTGGCAGAAGATCATGAATGAAGAGTTACCGATTCTTCCTCTATGGGAAAATGTAGACGTACATGCCATTAACGCCAAATTAAAAGGTGTTACCGTTGACTGGAGTGGAAATCAGCGTGACCCTCACAAGTGGTATTTGGAGCAATAAGATGAGAATTACGCAAGCATGCGTAGTTATTGTAATCTTGTAGAAGGTGAGGGGAAACAACGATGCTATCCTACACAATTCGGCGTCTCTTAATCACGATCCCCATGCTCTTTCTACTCTCGATTGTGGTCTTCTCCCTGGCAAAGATGATGCCAGGGGATGCCCTTTCGGGGGAGATCGATCCTACTAATACCACGCCAGAATATATCGCAGAGATGCGAGAAAAATTGGGCTATAATGACCCCGTTCATGAACAGTATCTACGGTGGGCTGGTTCTTTCATTCAAGGGGATTTTGGTAAATCCTTCGTCTATAAGCTTCCAGTGAAGGATGTTATTTTACAGCGTCTACCAAATACGATCTTTCTAGCCACAGTATCCCTAGTGATTACTTATATTCTCTCATTCATCATGGGGATGTATGCTGGGAGAAGGCCATATGGAATCGGAGATTATTCCATCGCCAGTTATAACTATTTTGCATTGGCTGTACCCAATTATGTCCTCGCTATCTTTGCTATTTATTTTTTTGCCTTTCATTTAGGTTGGCTTCCCTCCAATGGGTCGGTGGGCATTGGGAAGGTACCAGGCACATGGGAATATTGGCAGAGCCGGTTTTATCATGTCTTGTTGCCAGCCACCATTTTAGGAGTCTTTAGCACAGCTTCCTACACCCAATTTCTTCGCAATGATATTATTGAAAATAGTCGCAAAGATTTTGTCCGGACTGCAAGGGCAAAAGGAACAAGTGAAGGGATCATCTATAATAAGCATATCCTCCGTAATTCCTTGATCCCCTTAGTCACTATTTTTGGCTTTGATTTAGGTGGTATTGTTGGTGGTGCAGTGATTACAGAATCCATATTCACTTATCCGGGGATCGGTCAGCTTTTTCTAGACTCCATTACCCGTCGGGACTATGCTGTGGTGATGACGCTCACGCTATTTTTATCGCTCTTCACTTTGCTTGGAAACTTGGTTGCGGATCTACTCTATGGCGTAGCTGATCCCCGCATCCGGTTGGAATAGGGGGTGGGTAGATGGAACAGAATACACCAATGGTTGGTGAACAAGTAGATACTCCGGTGATTAAATCTTTATCACCATGGTCCATTGCTTTCGGAAAGTTTCGGCGAAATAAGGTAGCCATGATCAGTCTATGTGTTTTGGTGTTGATTACGCTGTTCTCTTTCCTTGCCCCCCTAATTTCTGGAATCAGCATGGAAGAAGTGAAGCGGGTTAATATCCGAGGGATCGATCAACCACCATCTAGTGCCCATTGGTTTGGTACAGATAGCAATGGGCGAGATGTCTTCGCACGACTCTTATACGGTGGGCAAACCTCATTACAGGTTGGCTTCTTCACTACCCTATTAGTGATCATCTATGGAACGGTCATCGGATCACTTGCTGGTTATTTTGGTGGTAGAATGGACCAACTCCTCATGCGGTTTACTGACTTTGTCTTAATCTTTCCTGCATTAATCTTTATTATCGTCCTCAATACCATCTTCATGGGAAAGCTAACGGGCGCATGGGTTTTAATTCTCGTTATGAGTGCCCTCTCCTGGGGTGGTGTGGCGCGGATGGTAAGGAGTAAAATTTTACAGGAAAAAGAGAATGATTATATCCTTGGAGCAGTCTCCATTGGAACCAAATCGCGCAGGATTATTACGAAACATTTATTACCCAATGTAATCTCCACAATTATTGTGCAAGCTACCCTATTGATGGCTGCGATGATTGTTTTGGAGACAGGACTTAGCTTTATTGGATTTGGTATCCCTCCAGAACAGCCAAGCTGGGGGAATATGTTGGCAGAGGCGCGGCAAACCAAGGTTTTACAGCAGCAGCCTTGGATGTGGTTGCCACCAGCTGCCATGTTGATCAGTACATTATTGTCCATCAACTTTATCGGAGAAGGGCTAAAAGATGCACTTAATCCTAAATCCAATCGCTAATAAAAAACAGTCACGATGTAAGTGACTGTTTTTTATTTCCCTAGATACTATGCAAAGTGATGGAAGTTACTTATGAAGAGAAGGATGTTGCATCCATTCTTGAAGAACCTCACTCGTTAGAGGTCCAATCCATTGGTCAATGATCATCCCTTTTTCGTTAATTAAATAGGTGGAGGGAATTGCAAAAACATTAAATTGCTTAGCTACTTGAGAGTTAGGGTCCAGGAGAATGGGAAAAGTAACCCCAAATTGTTCCAAAAATTTTTGAACCTCTTTTTCTCCTTTCTCTGTTTCAAAGAGATTGATTCCAATGATGGGCAAGAGCTCTTTCTTCTCCGTATAGAATTGCTGCATCACTGGCATCTCATCACGACAGGGGGGACACCAGCTAGCCCAGAAGTTCAGGATAAATGGGGTGGAGTGGGATTGACGAAGTTCATGTTCTTTCCCTTCTAAATCAGTGAGGGTGATTGATGGCAGTGGATCCCCGATGCGCAAGGGAAAATCCTTCTCCTTTTTTGCCATAACTGCATAGGGGTTAAGCAGAACAGTGAAAAACAGCAAACTCAATATGATTAAGTAAAGTGAACGTTTCATCAATCTTCCTCTTTCTGCAGAGCATTTATTGTTTCTAGATTAGATTGCTAAAAATGATGGTAAAATATACAGGCTCTTACTGCGAATCATTGTAAGTTGTTTTGAAGTGAGAAGATAAAAAGAAATAGGGGATATGCCCTATTCGGCATATCCCCTACGTTCTAGAACATGAAGATGCATTCATGTCCTTACTGAGCGTGTTCACGATTATATTTTGAATCTAATGAAGCATAAGCTGCAATGGCCATTAATATTACACAAGGAATGGCTGTCACTGCCACAATTAGACCACTTGTATCATTAATATAACCAATAAACATTAGGATCAGTGACAACACAACAAGTAGATTCATAATAAACTCCTCCTTATATCGTTCCATAATATTTTCCCCTTTATGATAAATTTGGCGAAATTGTGAACTTCTAAAACTATTGTAACGTATCGTTCACAAAAAGGGAATAGTTTTTTCACAGATTGTTCAAAAATATTGGGTATATGTTAAAAACATATAAACACTTTATTAATAGTGATAACTTAACTATAATAGAGATGAAGTCATGTTTACTTGAAAAGATGATAAAGGAGGCGTTCTAAAAATGACGCAAAATCATACGGTTACTTTTAAAGAAAAGCCAGTTACCTTGCTTGGGAAAGCATTAAATGTTGGCGACCTTGCCCCAGACTTTCGTGTTTTAGCCAATGACTTACAGGCGGTTACACTCGGAGATACCAAGGGAGTACGAATCTTCTCTGTTGTACCATCCTTGGATACTGGAGTTTGTGATGCCCAGACACGTCGCTTTAATGAAGAGGCAGCCAATCTACCTGGTGTGATGATCTACACCTTCTCGGTGGATCTCCCATTTGCCCAAAAGCGCTGGTGTGGAGCAGCAGGAATTGATCAAGTAGTTACTTTATCAGACCATCGTGATCTTTCATTTGGTCAAGCCTATGGCGTAGCCATCGAAGAGCTCCGCCTGTTGACACGGGCAGTATTTGTCCTTGATTCAGCCAATCGCTTGGTCCATGTAGAGTATGTTCCAGAGGCTACGAACCATCCCAATTATGAGGCAGCGATTGTGGCTGCGAAGCAAGCAAAATAACGAATCGCAAGATCGGTACGTAGAGAATAACCTACTCAAGCTGGCAGATGAACTGCCAGCTTTTTTTCTCCATTGCTTTCCAAAATCAGACATGATATCATACATATAGTTGTTTTATCAAACAAAATTCAATATATTGTGTTAGTCTGTTAGGCGCCGCAAGGCTTAATCGGGAATCCGGTGAGAGTCCGGAACTGTCCCCGCAACTGTAAATGTGGACGAAATGGAGAACCACTGTATTGGAAGGGTTGAATCGCCGCCAATATGGGAAGGACCAGAGTAGAGAGAAGCATAAGTCAGGAGACCTGCCTAGTAACAGACTGATGTTTCGCCTTCGGGGTCGTGGGGCAGGGACAAAGAATCTTCTAGATCAATCATGTTTCTTTCTAACAAAGATTCTTTTTTCCAACCATCCACGAAGGATGGTTTTTTTATTGGAAAGGATGGGATGTAGATGCAGGTCATGATGGGGTCAAGGATCGAAGAGCGATTTGGACAAGCATGTGAGGGGCTAGTTACTAGTGATCAAAGGGAAGAACTCTTACACCAGTGGCAGCAGGAGATGAATCAAAATCTATCAGCGGAGAAACAATTCCAACTTCTAATCCGATTAGCAGTAGAGCGTACCAGCGTGGAAGAGCCACAATGGCAATGGGTTGCAGGGCGTCTCTATCGTCAGATGCTCTATGGAGAAGTGAGTCAGAATCGTAATCTTGTGAATGGTGAGATCTATGATCATTTTCCCCAGTTTGTTCATGCCATGGTGGATGAAGGTTTATATGGCACCTATTTATTAGAATGCTATGGAGAAGAGGCGCTATTCCAGTTAGGGGAAGCGCTGAAGCCAGAACGCGACCAACTCTTTTCTTACCTTGGGATGAAGACATTGGCTGATCGTTATCTTTTACGGAGGAATGGTGAAGACTTATTGGAATTACCGCAGCAGCTCTTCATGGGGGTGGCCATGCACCTCGCTATGAATGAAGAAGAGCCTGTAAAATGGGCGAAGCAATTCTATGATGTACTTTCCTTATTAGAATTGACAGTGGCAACACCTACTCTGGCTAATGCTCGTACCACTCACCCTCAATTATCCAGTTGCTTTATTGACACGGTGGATGATGATCTCTGGAGTATCTATCATGCGGATCAGCAGTTTTCACAGGTGTCCAAGATGGGTGGCGGACAAGGGATCTATCTAGGGAAGGTACGGGCAAAGGGCTCCTCCATTCGCCATGTACGAGGGGCCTCAGGCGGGGTCATCCCCTGGGTGAAGAACTATAATAATACCGCCATTGCTGTAGATCAGCTCGGGGTACGGAAGGGAGCGGTTGCCATCTATCTCGATATCTGGCATCGGGATGTGCTGGATTTCCTCCAGGTACGCACTAATAACGGGGATGATCGTATGAAAGCCCATGATATTTTCCCTGCGGTCTCTATACCTGATTCATTCATGGAGCAAGTAGAGGAACGGGGGATGTGGTATCTCTTCGATCCTTATGAAGTGAAGAAGGTGATGGGCTATCGCCTGGAGGATTATTATGGTGAAGCATTTTCCAAGCGGTACTGGGACTGTGTCAGGGAAGAACGCTTAACCCATTATGAAATCCCTGCCATTGAAGTGATGAAGCTCATCATGCAGAGCGCCTATGAAACAGGGACACCCTTCTGCTTCTTCCGCGATACAGTGAATCGATATAACCCCAATAAGCATAAGGGGATGATCTATTCTTCGAATCTATGTACGGAAATCTGTCAAAACATGAGTCCCACTACTTTTCAATCCCTTACTGTAGCAGGGGATGAAATCATGGAACGGAGAGTAAGTGGCGATTTCGTCGTCTGCAATCTTTCTTCTCTCAATCTTGGCCGAGTTCAGACCAAGGAAGAGATTCGCCGTGTGGTTCATCTCCAAATGCGCATGCTGGATAATGTCATCGACCTGAATGCTTATCCTGTACCAGAGGCACGGATTACCAGTGAACGTTATCGAGCTGTGGGATTAGGAACCAGCGGCTATCATCATTTTCTCGCAACTCATGGGGTTGATTGGGAATCTGATGAACATCTTCAGAGCGCTGATCAATTATATGAGTGGATCAATTACTGTGCTATTGAAGGTTCAATGCTCCTTGCTAAAGAACGTGGAGTCTATCCCTATTATCAGGGCAGTGATTGGGAGAGTGGAGAATACTTCCATTTACGACAGTATGATGATGCGAAGTGGTTAGATCTACAAGCTGAGATTGGGAAGTACGGTGTACGCAATGGCTACATGCTGGCGATTGCACCGACTAGTACTACATCCTATATTGCAGGAACTACGGCGGGTATCGATCCAGTCTTTCGGCGCTTCTTTATGGAGGAGAAGAAGGATGGGACCATTCCCGTTACAGCACCAGATCTATCTCCGCAAAACTTCTGGTATTACAAGGAGGCTCATCGGATCGATCAGAGCTATAGCATCGCTGCAGCTGCACGGCGACAACGTCATATCGATCAAGCCCAATCCTTCAATCTCTATATCACACCGGATATTACAGCAAAACAGTTTCTTTCCTATTATATAGAGGCTTGGAAACAGGGCCTGAAGACGATCTATTATGTACGAAGTCAAAGCATGGAGATCGAAGAATGTGTGAGCTGTTCGTCTTGAGATCTTCGCGATCAGCTTTAGAGCATCTTGAGAAGTTTCTTCGTGCCAATAGGGTCTGATGAAGGGAGAGGAAATCATTGCAATTAGAGAAAAAGCGACTCTTTAATGAAGATGGGGAACGAGATTGGGGCGAACGTCGCATCGTCGGCGGAAATAGTAGCAATCTCATTGAGTTGAATCATATTAAGTATGAATGGGCCTATAAGATGTATCGCGCCATGATGAATAATTTCTGGATTCCCGAGGAGATTCCCTTAGCCCAGGATGCCAAGGATTATCAGACGAAGTTGTCCACAGGTGAAAAGCGGGCGTATCATAAGATTCTCAGCTTTCTCATCTTCTTAGATTCAATCCAGACCAATAATCTACCTAATATTAATGATTATATTACTGCACCAGAGGTAAATCTCTGCTTAAGTGTTCATGCGTTCCAAGAAGCGGTCCATTCTCAGAGCTATGGATATATTCTAGAGAGTGTGGTCACACCGGAGATTCGGGAACAGATCTATCAAGAATGGCGGGATGATCCTCATCTATTGAAGCGGAATCGTTTTATTACCGATCTATATGAAGCTTTTTTAGCCAATCCTACTGAAAAACAGCTGATCAAGACCATGATGGCCAATTATATCTTAGAAGGAATCTATTTTTATAGTGGCTTCTCCTTCTTCTTTGCACTGGCGCGTATGGAGAAAATGATGGGGACAGCCACAGAGATCAAATATATTCAGCGGGATGAGTTAACTCATCTCGCCTTATTCCAAGCCATCTTTCAGGAGCTGCGGCGGGAGAATTCAAGCTGGTTCACCCAAGACTTAATAGAGGAGCTACGGGGGATGATGGCAGAAGCGGTGGAGCATGAGATTGCTTGGGGTCAATATGTGATGAATGAAGAGATACCAGGGCTTACTAACGAGGCGATCAACCTCTATATCCGTTATCTTGGCAATCAAAGGTTAGAACGTTTAGGGCTTGAGCCTCTCTATCCAGAGGTGAAGGATCATCCCTTGCGCTGGGTAGAACGCTTCAATGACTTAAATGGTGTGAAGACTGATTTCTTTGAGCAGAAGGTCACCAATTACAGCAAGGCAGGTAATCTAGATTGGGATGATCTATAAGTGAATTAATTGGTAGCGAAGCGATGGGTTATGATCATGACCATCGCTTTTTTATAACTCAGCATCGAACCAATTCTTCTATATCACAAGGAGAAATGGTAACATGGATAGAATGAAAAGGATAAATGATCTCATCGTAGTGTGTATTTGATAAAAAGGAAATGGTAATGGTTTGAAGGGAGCAAGGCTAGATGGATCAATTTGAATTGGAAATATATAAGGAACTCCAAGCCTGGCAGCGGAAGATGGAGCGGCCAGCTAGCAACCTCTCTTTTCAACAGTCCGTGAAGGGAATTCAGAATCGCTTTAACCAAATGATTCCTCAGAGGTTCCAAAACCTAATGACTTCCAGCATCAGGAATATGGTACAGGCCACGTTAAATGGCTCGCAGTATACCACGAAGGTTCCTCGTATTGAGGCGTATACATTATACCGCCGTGAGCGTCTATTCGATGAGGCACTGAATCAGTATAAAAAAACGGCGGCTGTAGAAGGTGCAGGGACTGGGGCTGGTGGGATCTTCTTGGGATTGGTTGATTTCCCATTGCTTCTCAGTATCAAGATGAAATTTCTCTTTCAAGGAGCGGCCATCTATGGTCACGACATCCATGATTATCGCGAGCGTCTCTATCTCCTTTACATCTTTCAATTGACTTACTCTAGTAAAGCCTGGCAGGAGAAGGTATATACCCGTATGAAGAACTGGTCCACTTACGTTCACACACTTCCTCCTCGTCTTGATTATACCCAAGAGGTGGATTGGGAAAAGCTGCAGATCGAATATCGCGATCATCTCGATCTAGTCAAGATGCTCCAAATGCTCCCAGGTGTCGGAGCGATTGTGGGAGCATGGGCCAATTATCATCTGCTCGAACAATTAGGGGAAACAGCACGCAATAGTTTTCGCATGCGCTATTTTGATAAAATGCCACCGTTGACCTAATCTTAGCAATTTGAAGCACGCGATATGCTGCTTTGCACCTCCTTCATTGAAAGAATTACTGGAAAAGGGTAGAATATAATTGTGACAAATTTATTAACAAAATCGTTCTCTTGTACGTAGAGAGTTTTCTAGAGATGAAAAGAGGAGCGGTTGCTATGAAAAAGAGAATGGTCATTCTTGGTGGCGGTTATGCGGGCATGCGTCTGTTACAGCGATTACTACCTACTCTTCCTTCTGACCGTGAAGTGATTCTAATTGATCGTTTACCTTATCATACATTTAAGGTAGAGTACTATGCATTAGCTGCAGGTACAGAGCCAGCTGCTAGTTTAACCTATCCATTTCCTGATCATCCATCGTTATCGAAGATATATGGTGAAGTGCAAGCTATCGATCCTGAGGAGAAGGTGGTGCTTGTTCGGGAAGCAGGGACCATCCCCTATGATGAACTGGTGATTGCAGTAGGTTGCGTCGATCATTATCAGGGGATCCCTGGTGCTGAAGAACATGCCCTGAGTATTCAAACCATAAAAAAAGCGCAGCACGCCTCGCAAAAACTAACCACGCTGGATCCCTATGAGAAGGTGGCCATTATTGGTGGGGGCCTAAGTGGGGTTGAGTTAGCTGCAGAGTTGCGTGAGTCACGGGCTGATTTAAATATCACCATCATTAATCGTGGTGATGGTGTCCTTAGTCCTTTTCCTCAGAAACTACGGAATTATGTGAGTAAATGGTTTATCGAGAATGATGTTCAACTCTTGAATCATCAGAGTGTGACAAGGGTAGGTGCAGATCATTTACAAGTGGAGAATGGAGAAGAGCTTTCATGTGATGCTATCGTCTGGTCGGCAGGGATTCGTCCTTCCCATGTGGTAGATGATATTCCTGGAGAACGTGATCGGAATGCGCGTATCCTAGTGAAGGAAGACTATTCTCATCCTCAATATCCTGATCTCTATGTGATTGGTGATTGTGCATCGGCAGAGTTTGCACCGAGTGCGTATCTGGCAGAGAAGATGGCCGATCGGCTGGTGATGGTTCTACAAGCGAAGTGGAAGGGTGAGACGGTGGAGCTTCCACGCCTCAAGCTCAGCGCTATGTTCGGCTCCCTCGGCAAGAAACAAGGCTTTGCCGTCATTGGTGATACGCCCTTGCTAGGTCGTGTCCCACGAATTTTGAAGTCGGGCGTATTGTGGATTTATAAGTACCATCTGGGATAATGAATAGGTTAAAAAGAAGGGGCTGTCCAATAAGTCCCCAAATGAAAAGTTGGACGGAATAACGTAATGTTTTCCGTCCAACTTTTTTACGTGTTTGTTTTTGTATGAAAGTAGTGAGGCGGATGCCTGCTACTTTCAGTAGATTGTGGGCTAAAGCCACAATTCCAAACTTCACATGCACCTTTTCCAAGCCCCGTAAGGAAAAGCGGCGGAACGATCGATTGCCCTTGATGTGACCAAATACGCTCTCGACCTCCACTTTACGTCGAGCATAGATCACGGATTTTGGGTCATCCTCAAGGGCTGTTTTCGCTTTTGCTTTTAACTCTTCCCATATCGTATTCCAGTGAACCTGACGGTTCCCTTTAGCCTTTGTGCATGCTGGTTTCAACGGGCAATCGCTACAATCTTCACATTCATAGACTTTAAAGCTTTGCTTCAAGCCCGAGTGCGTCTTTTTCGTCTGGTACTTTTTAAACCGGACGTGCCGGCCATTCGGGCACACAAAACGATCCTCCAGCTCTTCATACGTCCAATTAGTAGCATGCCGAATGTCTCTTTTGTAGCCTCTGGTCTTCTCTTTTAGGTAAAGCCCATAGGGAATCAGAACATCAAAACGCGGGTCTTTTTCCTCGCCGATCGCATACAAGTAGTTTTCCTCACTGCCATAACCCGCATCGGCAATCACCGTTTTGGGCATCGGCAAGGAAGATGCTGCAAGTCGCTCCATATGTGGAATGAAGCAGCGCGTATCCGTGGGTCGCTGATGAAGGCTATAATACAAAATAAATGGGTTCTCCGTTGCCATCTGGACATGATACCCCGGCTTCAGTTAGCCATTCTTCATGTGGTCTTCCTTCATTCGCATAAATGTTGCGTCTGGATCGGTTTTGGAATAGCTGTTCCGATCACCGAAGCAGGCTTTCTGTTGCTCGTATTTCGCTAATCGTGGGAGATAATCCTCGCGCAGGAGCTTCAGCGGTTTTTTCAAGGCACTGCGTTGCTCCCGTAAGATCTGTCGTGTCGCCACACTGTTTTCCGAAGCGATTTGCTCGGATAATACCTCGATCTTTTCCTCAAGTACGGCCGTTGTCTCTTCTAATCGGGCAGACAGTGCTTCTGGCGCTGTATCTCCATGGTCGCTGACTTCCTGATGTGTGATCTCGTGAATGTGACGAAGGGTTGCTTGAATCCTTTCTTTCAATTTCTCTTCAAATCGCAGCGTCGATTTTTTCCACACAAAGGAATACTAGTTGGCATGGGCTTCGATCTTGGTGCCATCCAGAAAATAATGCTCCATTGTGATGTAGTTGTCCGCGATGAGCTTTCGGATCATCGTTTCAAATCGTTCATCCATGAACGCCTTCATCCGTTGACCACGGAAGTCATTCAGCGTACGGAAATCGGATTGTTTCATGGCGGCTAGCCACATGGCTGGGATATTTTCTTGCAGCAGCTTTTCGATGCCGCGACAGGAATAGACTTTTTGTGAGTAGCCGTAAAGGATCATCTTCAGCATCATTTTGGGGTGGTAGGCGCGACGACCTCCACCTGTATAATGAACAAACAACTGATCGTCTGGGATGGCTTCAATCATCTCATCAATGACACGAGCCACATGGTGAGCAGGGATCAACGATTCCAGATCTAATCTTAAAATGGTGGTGTCGTAACTTTCATTTTATAGGAATAGACGGTTTTTTTGCGTACATTTTTAACATTCAACAAAAATGGGGCGTCCAGATGTCAGCTTTCACTGACTTTCTGGACAGCCCCTTCTTCATAAATTCGCCTTATGTCAATATTTTTTACCATCGAATACTAGATACTACATCACTTGGATTTGGTCCGATAATACTCATGGAAACTCTGGCACTAGTGTTAAAATTTTTATTGATTGTGAAGCCTATGGTAACGGTAGTTGAATTGTTAGTAATGTCTTCAACATTTTCATAATACTTACCACCGGCGTAAATTAAATCTACATCTATTCCACCAGTTGTTACAAACGATTTTGCTTCGCCTGCACTCATTGAGATTGAACCATTTAAAGTACTATCACCACTAATATCATAGGTCCTTCTAAATGTGTTTCCACTTCTTTCCCATGCATCCCTAGGTGAGTCAACTTTAACCCCGTTCACATCAGTTCGATAATGTATTATATTACCGATGGACCAAGTCCTTTCATCATTATGAACAACTGTTACTTCTGCTAGTATTTTCCCCTGGAAAGTAGCCCCAGTTTCATAGCCCATAATTTTTATGGGGTATTGATTAGTTTTATAATATACTTCAGAAGTAGTGTATCCAGAACCATAAGGTACAATATCTGTAGCATTTACATTTGCACCAACAAAAACGAACAAAATTGAAAAAATAGTCAAAATCTTTTTCATAATATACCTCCCTCACTTTATCAGCTTGTCTAATATTGACATAAGGCTTGTAATCCTCATATCATAAAATGTGGTATAATAGGAATAATATAAAAAACGGTAAATTAAGAGGTGCAATATGTTGAAAAGAATAATAATTGTCTGCATGATATTGTTTTTATCTGGTTGTAATGTTCCGCAGAAGGCTGGCATGGAAACGATAGAATCTCAAGGAGAAGCCTTATTTAAGAAAGAAGAATATAAGGAAGTCTTAAGGATATATGAAAATATACCAGAGAAAAATCTAACTGAAAATAGTTTATATTATAAGGCAATTTCTGAGATAAAATTAGACCGATTCAAGGATAGCATTGATACATTTACTTTGTTACTTGAAAGAGCACCAGATTACAAGGATCTTCAGTCTATCTATTATAATATGGGATACTCATATTATTCATTAGATCAATTTCAAGAATCATTAGATTATTACCATGCTTATTTTAGTATTACACAAGAAGAGAGCGCCTTAGACTATATTGTTTATCATAAAATGGTAGATGCATACTTAAGCTTAGAAGAGTATGATACCGCAATTGCTGTACTAGAAGAAATGGAATCAAAATATCATAGTAAAAGTTTGAAGCAAGGTGTTTTGGAACGACTTGGAAATCTAAATGTGTTTATCCATGAATATACGAAATCAATTGAATATTATCAAAAATACTTAAAACTTGATCCAGACAATGTTCATATTAAAATCGAATATTGTAAAGCGTTGATATTCAATGGTAATTTAGATGAGGCAGAGAAAAAATTAGAAGCTTTACTAGACATACCATTAACGAATGAAGAAAAAGAAAGAGTCACAGGATGGTTAGATGAAATTCATGATGAACGAAATAAATGAAAATAAATGATATAGTACAATTCACTAGTGTTGCATAAATAAGGATAGAATATTTTGCTTATTGATTCTCTCACTTTTACCATAGAACGTTTTAATCTTCACATACTGCTTCAACCAGTTGATCTGAAAGGATCTTAGTATTTTCACCGGTGTCAAAGGATTTAATGGGATGAGTGATGGCATTGGCTTTCAAACGGGACACGAAAAAATAGCAGTTATCCGTCATACGATCAAAGCGTTCGTAGTCGATGTACCCTTGATCAAACACATACGTCGCGTTCTTGTCATCGATGAGAACTTCCAATTGCCCGCGATCGTGTTCTTTAGCGGGTGTAATCGTGAGTTGGTCAGGATAGGTCATGTGTTGGTCCATCATTACTAAGCGTAGATGGACTTTGATTCCTGCCTTCGTCTTCCGAAAATCCGCCCAAGCATACTTCCCTAAATTCAACGGGATAGTAGTTGAATCAATGATATTCAATGGCATGGATGGTTGGGTCTTTTGATGGAAAGCCTTTATTTTACTGACCAGTTGGAAGAATATTATGGTCATCACATCCGATGGAATTTCACGATTCCGTCGCGATAGCTGAGCGAGAAGCATCAATTTCAAGTAAGTTTCTGTCGTTATCTTTTTTGTGTAGTAGTCAAGGTTCCGTATTATGACCTGTTCATCAAAAAAGTCAAAATTGATGGGAGAAATCCATTTACCAAATGACGAAATTAGTGTATCCTTGTCCATGTGAACGATCCTTTACGTTGGATTTGGACAGGAACCACCTGTCTTTCCATTGTAAAGGATTTTTTATTGTATGGACCTATAAATATTGAATATTTTTTATATTTGAGGAGCAAGGATATTATAAAAGGCAAAGATCAGATAACGAATGGCTATCCGATCTTTGTCTTTCTGTATTCGCTTCATTGCTCATCATTGGCCCATAACTCTGGATCCTCGCGAAAAAGAATCTGTAAGTCATGAATGATGCTGGCTAACTTGGCAATTTCACGGTTTATCTCGCAGGAGCGCTGAAAGTTCTCTTCCTCTTGGAGTAGTTGTTGCTGCTCCTTGATGCTTTGCTCCATGGCGTAGATTCGTTCTGGAATTTTGGCACGCTGTTGCTGCCAAAGTTCAATGATCAAGCCTTGTTCTTGACTCGTGTAGGATCTCCATTCCTGCTCTAATCGTGGAAGGGAGACCCCGAGTCGTTCATCATATTGAAAGTGATGCTCCATCTTGTATCACTCCCCATCGTATTCCATGCTCTTTTCCTCATTGTAACGAAAATGTGAAGGATTGGGGAGGGTACAAGTATCGGGAAGCATGATTATTGGCGAACCTCAATGGCTGGAAGGATAGCACCCTCATATTTCTCATTGATATATTTGGCTACATCCTCCGAGGTGATGGCATTGATCAATTTTTCGATTTCCGGACGTGTTTCATCACCTTTACGAATGGCCAGTACATTGGCATAAGGAGAATCCTTCTCTTCAAGGAAGAGGGCATCATTCAATGGATTTAAGCCAGCAGGGATGGCAAAGTTGGTATTGATGACTGCAAGCTCCACATCTTCGAGGTTACGAGGAAGCATGGCTGCATCCATGGGAACAACGGATACCTTGGAATCGGTAATATCCAATTCAGTTGCGGCAATACCAGCGCCCTCTTTCAAGGTGAGAAGGTCAGCTTTTTCAAGTAGTAACAAAGCACGACCTAGGTTGGAAGGGTCATTAGGAACAGCTACCTTTGCGCCATCTTTGACTTGGTTCAGGTCTTCAACCTTTTTGGAATAGATGCCCATGGGCTCAAGATGAACCTTCGCTGCCCAATCAATGGCTAGATTATGCTTTGCACTAAAGTCTTCGAGGTAAGGGATGTGTTGGAAGAAGTTGGCATCGATCTCTTTGTCATTGAGATTTTGATTGGGTAGTACATAGTCCTGATAGGTAATGACTTCCAGCTTAACCCCTTCTGCTTCCAACAATGGTTTAACAACATTTTCTAGGATCTCGGAATGAGGGACTGGTGTGGCACCCACTTTTATGGTAACCACCTCTTGAGAGCCAGCGTCTGCTTTTTCTGATGCTGCGGTCTCTTTATTATCACTGCTCGTAGCTTTGTCGCTTCCGCAACCAGCCAGTCCAAGAGAGGCAACGATTAATAGAAAAGTAAGACCAAATAATACCCATTTTTTCTTCATTTTGAACACTCCTATCTTTTATCAATTTTTTTTACTATGAAATCACCGCTCATCTGAATCAATTGAACAAGAATGACAAGGATGAGGGTGGTAATCAACGTGGTTTTATAATCAAAGGCATAGTAACCAAAGCGAATGGCCAAATCGCCTAAACCACCGGCTCCTACCACACCTGCCATGGCAGTAAAACCCACTAAATTGACCATGGTGACTGTGATACCGGAGATGATCCCTGGTCGAGCCTCTGGTAGAAGCACCTTCCAGATGATGTTCCAGCGACTAGCACCCATAGATTCCGCTGCTTCAATGACACCCTTATTCACTTCACGTAAGGAGGTCTCAACAAGGCGTGCAACAAAGGGCGCAGCACCTACCACCAAGGGAATGATGGCTGCTGTAGGACCAACACTGGTCTGTACGAGCCAACGTGTTACAGGAATCAAAAGTAGAATCAAGATAATAAAAGGAATGGACCGGAAGAGATTGACAAGTAATCCGCTTATACGATGGATTATCTGAGCACCCCATCCTTTATACATCCCCAGCTCAGGGTTGCTCATGAAGAGTAGGATGCCTAAGGGGATTCCGATTAAGGTAGCAAAGAGGGTTGAACTAAATAGCATATAGAGCGTATCTAAGGTAGCATCCCATAAGATATTCCAAGTCATCCTTCTATCCCTCCTTCTTCCCATTTATTAGGTAGAATGGAGTCTGCTAAGAGTTGTTGCGTAACACCGTGTTGAGGTGCTTGAATGATATCTCGTGTCGGACCCATCTCTACAATTCTTCCATGATCGATAACAGCGATGCGATCGCAGATACTTTTTACTACATCCATCTCATGGGTGATAAGAAC
This sequence comes from Rubeoparvulum massiliense, assembly GCF_001049895.1. Taxonomy (GTDB): domain Bacteria; phylum Bacillota; class Bacilli; order Rubeoparvulales; family Rubeoparvulaceae; genus Rubeoparvulum; species Rubeoparvulum massiliense. The sequence continues at coordinate 1,117,699 of NZ_CVPE01000006.1, read as the reverse complement.
GACGGTGATCCCAGTCTTTTTTTGAATCTGCTTCAATAGTTGAAGGATGTCTTGGGTGGTTTTGGGATCAAGAGCAGAGGTGGCTTCATCACTTAAAAGAATTTTTGGATTATTGGCCAGTGCCCTCGCAATCCCTACCCGTTGCTTTTGACCACCACTCAGTTCTGCAGGATAGGCGTCTTCCTTACCAGTTAGACCAACCAATGAGATTAATTCCTGAATTCGTGCTGTTCTTACATCCTTTGGAACCTTGGCAATCTCCAGTGGGAAAGAGATATTTTCCGCCACAGTACGGGACCAGAGCAAGTTGAAATGTTGGAAGATCATTCCGATAGATTGACGAAGCTGTTGCAATTCCTTTCTTCGCAGTGTTTCTAAATGGATGTTATCGATCCATATATCACCGGTGCTTACCTCTTCAAGGCGATTGATCAAGCGTATCAACGTACTTTTTCCTGCGCCACTCTTTCCGATGATGCCAAAAATTTCGCCATCCTCAATAGTGAGGGAGATATCCTGAAGGGCATGGAAGGATTCGCCTTTTCGCTGATAGGTTTTACTGACGTTGCTTAGCTGTATCATCTTCCCACTTCCTTACTTTATATTGTTGACTCATGCTGATCAAAAAAACTTCCCGTCTGACAAATCAGACGGGAAGCGTTCACACGAAACGAAACCCTCTCATCTGTCAGAATCGTAACATTCTGCAGGAATTAGCACCTTTCAAGCGTGTAGGCTTGATGGTTGCTGGGCTTCATCGGGCCAGTCCCTCCACCTCTCTCGATAAGAGATTACGTATTATCATTCAATTGTTAATATGGTTTACACTATAGCAGTCATGTACCCATATGTCAATATCTTTTTCTAATGTTTGATTCAAAGATGAAGTGTTGTACAATGATAAGATAAGTAAGGTTGAGCTATGCCAAACATGTGATGAAAAGGATGTTCATGATGACAAAGGATCCAGCAAACACACGTGTCGTAATCGGGATGTCTGGCGGCGTTGATTCTTCGGTAGCCGCATTACTTCTCAAAGAACAAGGCTACGATGTAATCGGCCTTTTTATGAAGAATTGGGATGATACCGATGAGCTCGGTCATTGTACAGCCACCGATGATTATGAGGATGTACGAAAGGTTGCCAACCAGATTGGCATTCCCTATTACACGGTCAATTTCGAGAAAGAGTACTGGGATAAGGTGTTCCGTTACTTCCTTGATGAATATGAGCGAGGAAGAACACCTAATCCTGATGTCATGTGTAATAAAGAGATTAAATTTAAGGCGTTTTTAGAACGGGCGCTGCAATTAGGTGCCGATAAGATCGCTACAGGCCACTATGCTCGCGTAGAAGAACGGTCTGGACAGTATTATCTTCTCCGTGGCGTAGATCAGAATAAGGACCAAACTTATTTTCTCAATGCCTTGAATCAATACCAGGTTTCTAAGGCACTCTTTCCCATCGGTCACCTGCAAAAGAAGGAAGTACGAGAGATTGCCCGACGAGCCGGTCTAAGCACTGCGGAGAAGAAGGATAGCACAGGGATCTGCTTCATTGGTGAGCGGGACTTTAAACTCTTCCTACAGCAATATCTTCCTGCTCAACCTGGTGAGATGCGGACGTTAGATGGCGAAGTGAAGGGTCAACATGATGGCTTAATGTATTATACATTAGGACAACGTCATGGCCTTGGGATTGGTGGGTCTGGGACAGGCGAACCTTGGTTTGTTGTAGGTAAGGATTTAGAGGAGAATGTCCTGTATGTTGCCCAGGGCTACCATCATCCAGCCCTCTATACCCACGGATTATGGGCATCAGAGCTTAATTGGATCGCTGGAAATCCTCCTGCATCACAGTTTATCTGCACTGCGAAGTTCCGTTATCGTCAACCTGATCAACAAGTTACTGTAGAGATCTTGGAGGGGAATCGTTGCCGTGTTCTTTTTGCTGAAGCACAGCGTGCCATTACACCTGGACAATCAGTGGTTTTCTATGATGGCGAGGTCTGCTTAGGCGGGGGACAGATTGATGAGACGTGGAAGGAGGAGTAATCCTCCTTCTTTTTTAATCAGTTGCCTAGTTGCCAGTTAAGCAGTTCCGGTGATATTTCTTTAGACCATCGGGGCAAAAGGCGAAGCGAATTGCTTCGCTGAATAGGTGAGAAAATGCTGGCAATGGGGGCAGTGATAATAGTGATTACAGTAGAGGAGATGGATAGGGTCCGAACCTTCTAAAGTTTGAACATGACTAATCTCTCGATAAGGACTATAGGGAGCATAGTAGTCGCTTACTTTTCCATGTTCCTCCATGAGGGCACCACAATGAGGACAAGCTAAATGAATTAATTCAATACCATTACATATGGGACAGATCTGCATTGGATTCCTCCTAGGATGATGTTAGGATTAGCGTTCCCACATCAGCATGACCTCATGAGCCCTTTTAGCATGAGATGGAACATGAATTTTTAAGCCGAAAGGAGTACAATGATATGAGAGAAATTTCCTTTGTCTCTGAAGCGATAAGCGCTTCATAATAAAGGAGGCGATTTACATAATTCGCAAGGCTTATGGTAATTAAATCAGTGGAAATAATGGCGAATATCATGGTAATGGAAGGGAGTAAGTCTCCGTGGACGAGTTAGAACAACTAGATGAGCAGTATCTCATGAACACATATCATCGTTTACCCATGATCATTGAGCGTGGAGAAGGAAATTACTTATATGATATAGATGGTAATGCCTATCTTGATCTTTTTACAGGACTTGCGGTGAACCTCTTAGGTCATCATCATCCTGTCCTATTAGAAGCATTTCATGAGCAAGGTGAGCACTATCTCCATCTCTCCAATCAATTCTACAATCCTCCTGCGCTCCACTTAGCCAAGATGCTTGTGGATCATTCCATTCCTGGCAAAGTCTTTTTTGCCAATTCTGGAACGGAAGCCACCGATGCTGCCCTGAAGCTCTTACATAAGTGGCGCTGTCATGGTCATGAAGGCCAAAATGGAATTGTAGTATTGAAGAATAGCTTCCATGGCCGTAGCTTTGGAGCGATGAGGATGACACGGCAAGCCTCGGTCTATCAGGATTATCCTGTTCCTAATATTCCAATCTTTGAGGTGACACCGAATCACCTAGAGGAACTGGAGAAAATATTACAAACAGAAAAGCCAGTGGCCTTCCTAGTAGAACCCGTGCAAGGCTTTGGTGGTATTGTTCCTCTAACAACAGAATTTTTACAAGGAGCAGAGCAGCTCTGTCGCCAACATGGTGTTTTATTGGCTGTGGATGAGATTCAGACTGGAATGGGACGAACAGGCAAGCTCTTTGCTTATCAACATGCGGGCATTACCCCGAATTTAATCTTCTTTGGGAAAGGTGTAGGTGGAGGATTACCTTTAGGTGGGATTATTGCAGGGAAGGAACTACAGGATCTCTTCCAGTCTGGTGATCATGGCTCTACCTTTGCACCTTCACCTGTGAGCGCAGCCTTAGGGAATGCAGCTATTCGCTTTATCCTATCAGGAGATTTTCTCCAAGAAGTAGGGCGGAAGGCTGCCTACTTCCGTGAAGGTTTAGAAAAGATGCAGCAGGAATTTCCTCATGTCGAAGAGGTTCGGGGCTTAGGAATGATGATGGGCGTGGTGATGTCACTTCCTCCAGAAGAAGTAGCTCTCATACAAAAGCGCCTTGTCCAACGTGGTTTTTTGATCAATGTCACCCAAAAACGGATTCTCCGTTTCCTTCCGCCATTGACCATTACCAATCGTGAGCTAGCAGCCACCTTGGAAGTTCTCTATGATGAACTCCAAGGACTTGAAGAACGTTGGAAAATGATTGGCTAAACCATGAGCTTATTATGAGAAAGCGATTCCATAGGCTATTCATAATATGATGGGGTACCTTCCACACCTTAGCAATATCCAAGGCTAACGATAAAGTTGATTCGAAAATGTTTATACTTATCATAAACACTGTTATAATGATGATAAGTGATTATAGTTGGTTGGATCTTGTTAGAAGGAGGTACTTACAACATGAATAGCATTTTCCATACACAAATAAGTCCTCATCTCTTAATGATAATCAGTACGCTATTTGGGATCATGATGGCTTCCATGGTGATTGTGATCCGCTTAAAGGCGGCGAAACGACCTACATCAATGAAAAGAATCATCCTTCCACCTTTCTTTATGAGTACGGGATTCTTGATGTTTCTCTTTCCCATCTTCCGTGTAGACTGGTTTTCTGCACTGGAGTCATTTTTAGTGGGTACACTCTTTTCCATCCCACTCATTCTTACATCCCGTTTTGAGGTGATGGGTACAGCGGTTTACTTAAAACGTTCAAAAGCATTTCCTTTCATCCTAATTGGTTTACTCTTAATTCGTGTGACTATGAAGATAATTATGGGAGAACTTATTTCAGTTGAAGCAACAGCAGGACTCTTTTTTATCCTTGCATTTGGGATGATTTTACCTTGGCGGGTTGCCATGGCGCTGATGTACCAGCGACTCTTGAAAAAACATGAGGCAGAGCTAACCCTTGAAAAAGCAGTCTAAGATTAACATGGTGGAACATAATACAAAAAGGAGGATGCCATAATTACAAGCATCCTCCTTTCTTTTTACGGAGTTACCAATACTACCAGCTTCCAAGGTGGAAATATTAGGATGATAAAGCTTCAAAATAAGTTCGACTAAGGTTCATAAATCTAAGAGATTTTACACTGGATGGTGTTGTAAAATATAGGATGAGGAAACAATGTTTCATAGGTTGGTACAAGTGTAGATCACAGATGTTGTTAGGCTTGAGGAAAGGTGTGACGTAGGTGTTTGAACGGCGAAAGGCAATTCCAGTAGAAGAAGCTATAGAACGAATTATGCAGTTTGCCAAAGAGGGGGAGGTAGAGCGTGTACCAATATTGCAATCCCATCACCGCTATTTGGCTGAAACCCTCGTTGCTACTCATGATGTACCCGCATTCGATCGTTCGCCTTTAGATGGCTTTGCAATCCGAGCAGAGGATACGCTTGAAGCATCCTCTGAGCATCCAGTGGAGCTAAAAGTTACAGAAACGGTGGGAGCAGGACATCTTGCATCTCGTCCGATCGCGAAAGGTGAAGCAATTCGGATCATGACAGGTGCATTAATTCCTGAAGGCTGCGATGCGGTAGTCATGTTTGAATTGGCTAAAGAAGTGGAACATCATGGTGAAGCTTATATTCAAGTTAAAAGGCAATTCAAGTCAGGGGATAGTATCTCTTTTCAAGGTGAGGATACAAAAAAAGGTACTGTATTAATTGAAAAAGGCAGAATCATTGACCCAGGTATTATGGCATTATTGGCCACTTTTGGCTATGCGGAGGTCTCTGTCTTCCGTAAACCAAAAGTAGGCATCTATGCAACAGGGACTGAATTGCTAGAGGTAGAAGAAGCGTTACAGCCAGGCAAGATTCGTAATAGTAATGCTTATATGGTTGCTGCTCAAGTGGAACGGGTTGGTGGCGAACCGATCTATTATGGTAAATTACCTGATCAATTGGATACCTGTTATACAGCTATTACCAAGGCATTTGATGAAGTAGATATCCTGATTACAACCGGTGGCGTTTCAGTTGGGGATTTTGACCTCTTACCCGAAATCTATAAAAAAATGGAGGCGGAGGTGCTATTTAATAAGGTGGCAATGCGACCAGGTAGTGTTACTACCGTTGCACAGAAAAACGGCAAAATTTTATATGGCCTCTCTGGCAACCCTTCAGCTTGCTATGTAGGGTTTGAGCTCTTTGCCCGCCCGGTTATTCGTACCATGTGTGGGTCTACACGCCCCTATCTCTGTTGTGAAAAAGCAATTCTTGGCTATGATAATTCAAAGCCAAATCCTTTTACCCGCTTTGTCCGTAGCTATACATGGATCGAGGATGGCGTTCTCCATGTGGGTTCAACTGGCCTCGATAAATCTGGCGCTGTAGTTTCACTTGGCGAAACAAACTCCCTTTTAATCTTACCAGGAGGTACAAGAGGATTTCAGAAGGGAGAGCAAGTTAATGTCCTCCTATTTCATGATAAAGGATGCGAACGCTTATGGACATAGGTAAGCCAATTCTACAGGTGGTAGGCTACAAGGATAGTGGTAAAACGACCTTGATCGTAAAGGTGATCCATGCCTGTAATATGGAGGGATGGCGGGTAGCAACGCTGAAGCACCATGGACATGGAGGACGTCCATTCATCCATGACAACGGCACCGATACTGCAAAACATCGTAATGCTGGTGCTATAGTTACTGGTGTAGAAGGAAATGGCACCTTTATTTTGCAAATCAATGCAGAGGAAAGCATCTCCTTCGAGCATCTTCTCAAGTTTTATCGTTGTTTGGATGTGGATTTTGTCCTTGTGGAAGGCTATAAAGAAGGTGCTTATCCAAAATTGATGCTGGTTCGTGAAGAAGAGGAGTTCTGTGTCGCTAGTAAGCTGGAGAATCTGCAGGCCATCATCAGTTGGGTGCCATTAGATAAAATTACATCCGTTGCTTATCAAGAGTTAAAAGAACGGATTCCTATCTTCCATATTGATGATGAACAAGCATACCTTACATGGATGATTGAAATCATTGCAAAAAAGGTAGATCAGAACGAAAATCGTAGTAATAACGCGTAAGGTGGAAAAACGAACAAGTTGAAAAAAGACGAGTCGCAGGAATAACGGCTCGTCTTTTTCTTTAAATACTTTATTCTTATGTTCAAGTTTTATGTCCAAATGTTGTATAATAGCTATATGAATTTCGTGTCATGATTTGCAAAAGCGTCAAAGATTAAAGATGAAGGAGGGTTTGTTCGCGTGCAATTGCAGCTTCTCGTGTTGGCACCATTGCTCTTTACCCTTTTTGTACCACTGCTTTATCGAAGGGTGAAGGCCATCCATGTTGGGTGGTTCGTACTACTTGTTCCCGTTCTCTTATTCGTTAGCTTTCTTCGCTTGTTACCACAGGTGGCGAATGGAGAGAGAGTCCTGCAGGACCTATCTTGGATTCCCTCCCTCGGTGTGAATTTTACGACCTATTTAGATGGTTTGAGCATCCTTTTTGCCTTGATAATTACAGGCATTGGTTCTCTTGTTGTTCTATATTCCATCTATTATCTCAACCGCAGTGAGCAGTTGGGACATTTCTATATCTATCTTTTGCTCTTCATGACGGCCATGCTCGGTGTTGTCCTCTCCGACAACATGATTGTCCTTTATACCTTCTGGGAGCTTACAAGTCTTTCATCCTTCTTACTTATTGGCTTCTGGTATCAGCGAGATAAGTCGCGCTTTGGTGCACAGAAGTCCTTATTGTTGACGGTTTTTGGTGGACTAGCTATGCTTGCAGGAATCGTGTTACTTTATACGATTACTGGTACATTCAGTATTCGCGAAATATTGGGACAAAAAGATATGGTAGCGGAGAGTGCGCTCTTTCTCCCTAGTATGCTCTTGATCTTACTTGGTGCTTTTTCAAAATCAGCACAGTTCCCCTTCCATATCTGGTTACCGGATGCCATGGAAGCACCAACTCCTGTTAGTGCTTATCTGCACTCGGCCACCATGGTAAAGGCGGGGATCTATCTGATCGCACGCTTTTTACCACTCTATGCTGTTCATGATTGGTGGTTCCCTATCGTTTCTGGGATCGGGCTGCTCACCCTCATCTGGGGGTCCTTCCTTGCGGTGAAGCAGACTGATTTGAAGGGCATTCTGGCTTATTCCACAGTGAGCCAGCTGGGCTTAATTATCATCCTACTTGGATTCTCTACGCCACTTGCCGTCACTGCTGCTGTTTTCCATCTCTTTAACCATGCAGCATTCAAGGGTTCACTCTTTATGATGGCAGGGATAGTGGACCATGAAACTGGAACACGGGATATCCGTCGCTTAGGTGGGCTCTTCTCATTCATGCCCATTACTGCAACAGTGGGCTTTATTGCAACCTTTGCCATGGCAGGGATTCCTCCCTTTAATGGTTTCCTTAGTAAGGAGATGTTCTTTGCTGCATCGGTAGAGTATGCTGGAACGTTAAATTGGGGCTTCCTACTTCCTGCTCTTGCAGTCCTAGGGAGTATCTTTACATTTGTCTATTCGATGATGCTCTTTTTTAAGGTGTTTCGTGGTGAGCTTCAGCTTGAGCAATTGGAGCAAAAGCCCCATGATCCACCGAAAGGGATGTTGATTTCTCCATTAATTCTTGTGGTTATTATCCTTACCATCGGGTTGTTCCCAAACCTGATCTCTGCGCCAATCCTTGCACCTGCAGTGGAAGCGATTACATTGATTCCCCAGGAACCTGTAGAGATTGAACATTTTCATGGCTTTAACTGGCCGTTAGCGATGACGCTTATCGTGATCGCAGTGGGAACCTTGATTTACTTAAGCTACCGAAAGTGGCTACATATCTATAATCATCTACCTGAATTCTTAACATGGAATGGTTGGTATGATCGGAGTCTTCGCGGTCTGGATCGGATTACAACAAGTCTTACCCGTATCCAAATGACAGGCTCTCTCCGTAATTATCTAGCGATTATTTTTATCTTTATTTTCGTATTGAGTGGCGGACTTCTCCTTACTACCGATAGTTTTGCATTCTCCACTTCGGACTTAGCTCCTGTTGGCTGGTATGAGGTTCTCTTGGCGCTTGGTGTGATTGCAGCAGCTATTACCGTTCCATTTCTCACATCGAGAATTGCCATGGTTTTAACCACTGGAGCCATCGGCTATATCGTTGTTCTTTTCTTTGTAGATTTCCGTGCTCCTGACTTAGCCCTTACGCAGCTTGTGGTAGAAACCATCAGCATGGTTCTTTTCCTATTAGCCTTCGTTCATCTACCACGAGTACCGAAAGAGAAAGGCAGTAAATCCTTAAAATTGAGAAACCTGCTGATTAGTAGCAGTGTAGGATTACTCGTGATGCTAATTGCAATTTCTGCTCATAGCACACGACTCTTTACACCCATCTCTGAGTACTTTATTAAGCACTCCTATGATCTAGCTGGCGGTCATAATATTGTGAATGTAATCCTTGTTGACTTCCGTGGTTTTGATACCATGTTGGAGATTCTTGTTTTGAGTATTGCTGGTCTGGGAATCTACTCGATGATCAAATTACGGAATAGAAAAGAGGATGATGTATGAGACTACCGCGATTAAATAATGTGATATTGGAAACTACCACAAAAGTCGTATCCTACTTAATCCTAGCCTTTGCCATCTATCTCTTTTTGGCAGGTCATAATAATCCAGGCGGTGGATTCGTAGCAGGTCTTGTCACAGCTTCAGCGCTGGTGCTTAATTATCTTACATTTGATATGGAGACCATCGAAAAGCGGAAGAACTTTCACTTCCGTATCATGATTGGGATCGGTCTTCTGTTGGCAGTTGGTACAGGGTTAGGAGGCGTATTGTTTGGACAAGCGTTTTTAACCCATGCATTTGGAATGTTTGATCTCCCGTTTCTTGGTGAGACAGAACTAGCAACTGCTACGATCTTTGATTTAGGGGTTTATTTCGTTGTCGTGGGTGTTACGATGACAATTATTCTTTCGATTGGAGCCGATGAATAATGGAATTACTCATGATTGTGGTAGTTGGAGTTCTTCTCACAGTGGCCACATATCTCGTGATGTCGCGTAACCTATTCCGGATCATTCTAGGCACGGTCATCTATTCCCACGGAGTTCATCTTTTGATTATGACCATGTCTAAGCTGAAACGAGGCGCGCCACCAGTGATTACTGATGGAGTAACAGCATATACAGATCCCATACCGCAGGCGCTTATCTTAACATCCATCGTCATCGGATTTGGCGTTACTTCTTACCTATTGGTGCTTGCTTACAGTATGCACAAGAAGCTGGGTACGGATGATATGGATGAGTTGAGAGGAGTCAAAGATGAATAATTTAATTGTGCTTCCCATTATCATTCCGTTTTTAACGGGGATCTTCTTAATATTCTTTGCTAAGCATGTTGTATTGCAACGGACTTTGAGTATTCTTTCGATTTTCGCTACGATTTTTGTTGCTATTATCGTTGGTAAGCAGATTATGACAGATGGGATACAGACACTCACCTTTGGAGGATGGCCATTACCTTATGGAATTGCTTTTGTTGCGGATATGCTGGCAATTGTCCTCGTGATTACTGCCAACATCGTAGCGGTAGCTGCGCTGATCTTTTCCTTTTCAACCATTGGGGAGGATCGAGAAAAGAGCTATTTTTATCCCCTCTTTCAATTTATGCTCTTAGGGGTTGTAGGCGCTTTTCTTACCGGTGACATTTTCAACTTATTCGTTTTCTTTGAAGTGCTCTTAATTGCATCCTATGTACTTATTATCATCGGAGGAAATAAGGCACAGTTTCGTGAAACGATCAAGTATGTGATCATCAATATCGTTTCGTCAACGCTCTTCCTCATTGCAGTTGCCTATCTATATGCAGTAACTGGATCATTGAATATGGCAGATTTAGCCCAACGTATTCATTCTGTGGAAGGTGAAGGGATCTTACTGGTTATCGCCATCCTTTTCTTCCTCGTATTTGCCATGAAGGGAGCCTTATTCCCACTCTATTTCTGGTTACCAGGTTCATATACAGTACCACCAAGCGCCATTGCAGCTCTGTTTGGTGGACTCTTGACCAAGGTCGGTGTTTATGCGATTATTCGTAGTTTTCTCATCATATTTGGTATGGATTCAGGCTTCGTCCAGCCCTTCTTCTTTGTCATTGCGGGTCTCACCATGGTGTTTGGAATCTTCGGTGCGATCGCCAGCAAGGATGTACGCTCTATCGTGGCCTATAATGTCATTGTTGCTGTAGGCTTTATGTTGATGGGGGTTGCATTTGGAACCACCACCGCCATTCAAGGTACCATCTTCTATATGGTGCACGATATGATCATTAAGGCTGGACTCTTCCTCTTAGCGGGGACCATTGGTTATGTAGCATCTACCCATGATTATCGTCAGATGGGTGGTTTAATCAAATCCTACCCTGCCTTAGGCTGGACGTTCTTCTTAGCAACCTTATCCTTAGCAGGTATTCCGCCATTTAGTGGCTTTGTTGGAAAGCTACTCTTAATTGAAGGTGGCTTTGAAGTGGAACAGTATTTGTTGGTAGGGATCAGCATTGCAGTCAGTTTCCTCATTCTCTACTCATTAATGCGCATCTTTATACATGGTTTCTGGGGCGTATCGAAGTTGAAGGAAGGGGAGCCGCGTAAAGCCATCGGTTCACTTCTTTTCCCAAGTATTTTCTTGGTAACCTTATCGATTATCCTCGGATTGGGAGCAGAATGGTTTATGCCAGTGTTTGAGACCATTGCAAAACAATTGAGTGATCCCACCATCTATATTGATGCGGTGCTAAAGGGGTAATGATAAATGGCATTTCAAATTGTGCTGAACCTTGCATTATCAATTGTCTGGGCATTATTAAATGATGATTGGTCTTTTGTCACCTTGGTTGTGGGCTATGTAATCGGGATGGGATTGCTCTATGTGTTTCATAACTTTCTACCTGGAACATTCTATCTAAAGCGTGTTTGGGCTTTTATCAAGCTCACCTTACTCTTTATTGTGGAGTTGATTAAGGCCAATATTACGGTGGCGAAGCAAGTGCTTTCACCGAAACTGAACATTCAACCAGGCATCTTTGCACTACCTACAGAATTGACGACAGAGTTCGAGATTACATTGCTAGCCAATTTGATCACTTTAACACCAGGCACATTAACAGTGAACATTGCACCTGAAGGGAATATTCTCTACATTCATGCCATGGATCTTCCTGATGTGGAGGAAGCGATTCGTTCCATCAAGGATACGTTTGAACGTCAGATTATGGAGGTGACAAGATGATTGAGATCATCGTCAACGTCGGTTTAGTCATCCTAGCGATATCTATCCTCAATTGTCTATATCGTGTCTTACGTGGTCCTACACGAGCTGATAAAGTGATCGCTCTCGACTCTTTAGGGGTCAACTTAATCGGTGTGATTGCCTTACTCTCGATGAAATTTCATACCGAAGCCTTTGCTGATGTGATTTTATTGTTTAGCATCTTGTCCTTCATCGGGACAGTAGCTGCATCAAAATACTTTGAAAAGGGTGTCATTATTGAGCGAGTACGTGATTAGTTTCATGCTGATTGTCGGTCTTTTCTTCAGCTTTTTGGGTTCTTTTGGCCTAGTACGCTTGCCAGATATCTATACAAGACTGCATGCAGCTACGAAAAGCTCTACCTTAGGAATTATCGGTCTTTTACTGGCCACTGGTTTCTATTTTTGGGATGTGGATAAACTCTTTGTCGGGAAACTATTATTAGGGATTATCTTCCTCTTTATGACATCGCCAGTGGGAGGACATATGATCGCACGAGCTGCATATCATCGTGGTGTTCCTCTAGCATCCATTAGTATTCATGATGATCTAAAGGAAAATCATACAGAGAAGGAATGAAAAAAGATTGGGAACTAGGCTTCCCAATCTTTTTTCGTAACCATTTAGGGAGATTGAACTTAAAGGGTGGGAGGCTAAAATTTTGCACCCATACGCTCTGAAGACTGCTGAATGCACGGTAGAATTTGATCCATCTGCTCGGATGTAAGGCGATTAGCGGGACCGGAGACAGTAAGTGCAGCGATGAGCCGATTGGACTTGGTTAAGACAGGAACGCTGATGGCTGCTGCCCCGACTTCACGCTCTTCGAAGCTTTTTGCGAAGCCTTGGAGCTGAACTTGAAGAATCTGTGCGCGATAAAGTTCTGGTTGAATGGATGAGGCACTAGCTAATTCATCGATCAACCTGCTTTGTACATCAGGTGCCTCATATGCAACAAGCACCTTACTTGATGCACCCACAATCAGGGGAAGACGAACACCCACAGGAGCTACACGTCGGATGGGCTGACGGCTTTCCACTGATTGAATGCGCAGGCGCTCATAGCCATCACGGACATAAAGACTGACCGTTTCATCCAATTCATCACGCAATTGCTCCATCTCAGATAGGCAGAGGAGTGCTGGATGCTGGGAGGTGTTCACCTGATTGGAAAGTTCCCAGATGCGGTAGCCTAATTGATACTGCTCGCCATCATCTTCTCGGATGATGAAACCGTTTTGCTCTAGCGTAGCGAGCAAGCGATAAGCAGTACTTTTATGAAGTCCTGTCTTGGTGGCGATCTGCGTTAGGGTTAATTCCCGTTCATCGAGAAAGCAGAGCAGAATATGTAAGGCTCTCTCCACTGCACGAACAGGTACTTTTTTCTCATGTTCTTGATTACTCATTATTATCACTCGCCTCATTTGTTTCGGAGTGTGAAACCACATTGTAATGATTATGATTATAATAAATAACCGAAGAACAGTAAAGTGAAAAAATCAAGACTTTAATTGAACTAAGTGCGAATAAGTTGTGAATTAAGGCTACCTTTCTGTTACGAGATCATGTATAATAAAAATGATTAAAAAGTAAAACACAGTTTCAACAGGTGAAACAACAAGCAAGGGATGTTAAAGGAGGGACCGTGAATGAAAGATGTTTTTAATGTAAAGCGTGATTTACAAGTTGGGGATCAATCATATGCTTACTATTCCTTGAAAGACTTGGAAGAGCAAGGATTCGGCCCTGTTTCTCGACTCCCCTTCTCTATGAAGGTACTCTTGGAAGCAGCAGTTCGGCAAGTAGACGGAAAATCTGTCACAGAAGAGCATGTCAAGCAACTAGCAAGCTGGAGTGAAGGAGCTGGCAAGAATAAAGAGGTACCATTCAAGCCTGCGCGTATTGTACTTCAGGACTTCACAGGTGTTCCAGCAGTAGTAGATCTTGCTGCTATGCGACAAGCCATGGCTGACGTGAATGGAAATCCAGATCGAATTAATCCCTTGGTACCTGTGGATTTAGTCATTGACCACTCTGTGATGGTCGACCAATTCGGTAATGACGATGCATTAGCATACAATATGAAACGGGAATTTGAACGGAATGAGGAGCGCTATAAATTCTTGCGCTGGGCAAAAGACTCATTCGAAAATTTCCGCGTTGTACCACCAGCTACCGGTATTGTGCATCAGGTAAACTTGGAGTACCTTGCCAAGGTAGCTCAGGTTAAGGAAGAGAATGGTCAGAAGGTTGTTTTCCCTGATTCCTTAGTGGGTACCGACTCCCATACCACCATGATCAATGGTCTCGGTGTACTAGGCTGGGGGGTAGGTGGAATTGAAGCGGAAGCAGGAATGCTTGGTCAACCCCTCTATTTCGTCACACCAGCGGTAATCGGATTTAAGCTAATCGGTCAATTGCAAGAGGGTGCTACTGCAACTGACTTAGCACTCACTGTTGTTCAGATGCTACGGAAAAAAGGTGTAGTTGGTAAATTTGTTGAGTTCTATGGAGATGGCCTCAGCAATATTAGCTTGGCTGACCGTGCTACCGTTGCCAACATGGCACCAGAGTATGGTGCAACCATGGGCTTCTTCCCAGTAGATGATGAGACACTTCAATACTTACGGAGCACCGGTCGTGATGAAGAGCTAGTTCAACTTGTGGAAGCTTACTATAAAGAACAAGGCTTATTCCGTGTCGATGGCATGGAGGCTCCACAATTTACGGATACTCTTGAGCTGGATCTTGCTACTGTGAAGCCAAGTCTATCTGGTCCTCGTCGTCCACAAGATCGTATCGATCTCGACGAGATGAAAGCAAACTGGCAAGCTACACTACAGAAGCCCATCCAAGATGGTGGATTTGGGGTAGCTGCAGATGCTATGTGCAAAAAGGTAACAGTGGAACATCCTAATGGTCAGCATTCTGAGCTAGGCACAGGTTCAGTGGTGATCGCTGCCATTACCAGCTGTACCAACACCTCTAATCCTAGTGTGATGCTAGGCGCAGGCTTGCTAGCGAAAAAAGCAGTGGAGCGGGGTCTTGTGAAGCCAGCCTTTGTGAAGAGCTCACTAGCACCTGGTTCCCGTGTGGTTACAGAGTACCTTACCCGTGCTGGTTTATTACCATACCTCGAAAAGTTAGGCTTCAATGTGGTAGGTTATGGCTGTACCACCTGTATTGGGAACAGTGGTCCTCTGCCTGATGAAGTGAGCAAAGCCATTGCTGACAACGATTTAACTGTGGCTGCTGTACTCTCAGGAAATCGGAACTTTGAAGGTCGGATCCATGCTCAAGTGAAGGCGAACTATCTCGCTTCGCCACCTCTTGTTGTGGCCTATGCCTTAGCTGGTAATGTGAATATTGACTTCAAGACTGAAGCCATTGGTCAAGATGAACAGGGTCAACCTGTGTATCTTCGCGATATTTGGCCTACTGCTCAAGAGATTGCCGAGGCATTTAAACAAGGAATGGACGCAGAGCTCTTCCGTCAGCAATATGCTTCCGTCTTCGATGCCAATGAGCAATGGAATCAGATTGAAGCACCGACAGGACAGCTCTATGATTGGGATGAGCGTTCTACCTATATTCAAAATCCCCCATTCTTTGTGGGATTAAAAGGTGAATTAGCGGATATTATAGAGATTCGTGGTGCGAAGGTTCTCGCTTTACTGGGGGATTCTGTAACCACAGACCATATCTCACCTGCTGGGAATATTGCTGTGGATAGCCCAGCTGGTAAATATCTACAGGAACATGGTGTGGAGGTTCGTGACTTTAACTCCTATGGGTCACGCCGTGGGAACCATGAGGTGATGATGCGCGGTACCTTCGCCAATATCCGTATTCGGAATCAGATGATTCCTGGTGTGGAAGGCGGTTATACAAAGTATCTGCCAACCGATGAAGTGATGTCCATCTATGATGCAGCCATGAAGTATCAACAAGATGGCACGTCGCTTGTTGTATTAGCAGGGAAAGAGTATGGTACAGGTAGCTCTCGAGACTGGGCAGCCAAGGGTACCAACCTTCTTGGCGTTAAAGCAGTTATCGCTGAGAGCTTCGAACGGATTCACCGTAGTAACCTCGTAGGGATGGGCGTGCTCCCACTACAGTTTGCTGGTAATACAGGCTGGAAGGACCTTGGTATCGATGGTACTGAAACCTTTGACATCCTAGGCCTCAGCAATGAGATTACACCAGGTCAAACAGTCAAAGTCGAAGCAAAACGTGAGGATGGAACAACCCTTCAGTTCGACGCCATTGTACGTCTCGACAGTGTGGTAGATATTGAATACTACCATAATGGTGGTATTCTTCAAACAGTTCTACGTCAGCTTCGTAAATAAGCGATTCATGAAGATGGTTCTGAACTGCCCCCTGTCAAGTAGACAGTGATAAAAGCAAAAATCGATAACACCAATCATTTTATGGTTGGTGTTATTTTTATGCAGTTAAATTGTGATGGTATTGCCTGTATTCCAAAGTTATTCAATCTTTTCAGCACCTGTGATCTTTGCTTGTAAATGAATCTACACTAAAATTACATATGCGAAAAATAAGAAATAAATGGTAATATGGTGTAAATCATTGGACTTGAAATCACGATTAAGGTTCAATTGGTGAGCACAACCACACTGTTTCAGGCCGATATAATAAAGGGGATGAGAAATCGGAAAATCGATCAATACTAATAATAAGCGCCACGGGGTATGAATGAGCCTCGTGGCGCTTAAAAGTAAATTATACTGCTTGCCTTTTCATCTTGATCGGTGGTGTTCCCACAATCCAACGCCCGCCTGGTACACGCTGTAACACAAAGACAGAGACGAAGGAGATCAGGGTGACCATCACAAAGAAGATGGCAAAGTTAAAGGCCATATAATTGGTAACAAAGATAGGAGCAAGGAAATGATTATAAAAATCGATGCTGAAGAAATGGATAAGGTAGATACCGAATGAAGTACGACTAAAAGCATGCATTCCATCCGCTAGTAAAGGTAAGTAACGTTGAATCAATTGAACCCAAAAGATGAAGAAGATAAAGATTGGGAATGTATAGAAATACATTAAGGGTCTTGCTGAACCTAAGGGTTCCAGATTGCTGAGAAGATGTTCACCCCACATCGCAGCAAAAGCAGCAAAGCCTAAGAGATTCACTAGCCAAGGATGGGCTTTGACCCAATTCTTGATCGATTCCCAATAGTAAGCTGCATAGAAGCCAAAGACGAAATAAGGCATCCAGAACAGCGCATTAGCATGGTAACGATAAGCGACAAAATTTAGCCAGGGTGCATCGATCCAATGATAATAGTAGGATGCAAACAGCATAAAAAGAACACCGGTTAAACCAATGCTAAAAATCCAAGGATGCTTCTCCACCTTCTTCATCACCCAGAAAAAGAGGGGAAAGATGAGATAAAATTGGAAGATGGCAGAGATAAAGTAAAGATGACCAGCTGCGGTTCCATAGAGCAGGTGATGGAAGATCCGAGCTGGATACTGATCAAGGGGTACCATCATCTGATAAAGATAGTCGTAGAAGAAGGTGTAGGCCATTGTAAACACCGCGTATGGGATGAAGATTTTCAACACGCGAGAGCGGTAGAATTTGCCTACCTCTAGTGGCTTACGCAAGTATTTATTACTCAAGAGAAAGGCACCGATCATAACGAAGATGGGTCCACCAAAGCGAGCAAGCTGATTAGGAATGGCATTGACCCAATGGTACTCACTCACCATGAAGGGAGCCGATGTATGGATGAGTAAAATAGATAGACATGCGATTGTACGTATCAGTGATATTTCGGGAATCAGTTTCATGAGTTCACCTCCTGAAGAATTGAGTGGTCACTTTTCACATTATATCGAAAAAAATGGCTTACCAACAGGGAAAAGGTATGAAATAATAGAAATCATGAGGTGATGTCGATGAATTGGAATCAGATCTTTCGCATTCAACGTAATCTTGATGAACGAATTATTCAAGAACACCAGCTTGAAGGACAAAATTTATTACCAGCCAAAGTCCTCGCTCTCCAGGTTGAATTGGGAGAGCTAGCGAATGAAACAAGGTGCTTTAAGTATTGGAGTAACAAGCCATCCTCCCCGAAGGAGGTTGTACTTGAGGAGTATGTGGATTGTCTCCACTTTGTTCTAAGCATTGGTTTGACATGTGGCACAGAGCAAGATGAATTTGGTACATTAACACCAGCCTCTTCTGTTACGCTTCAGTTCCGCCAGTTGTTTTCCCAGCTTGAGCGCTTTACCCAATCTCCCAATGTGGAAGAGTACCGCAACTTAATGGAAGATCTACTCACATTGGGCATGATGCTCGGCTTTACAGAAGAAGAGATCGCTCAGGCTTATTTGAAAAAGAATGAGATTAATCATCAGCGTCAAGATCAAGGTTATTGATCTCAGTAGGTTTACTAACAAAGAAACGCAAGAGTCGTTTAATCGACTCCTGCGTTTTCTTTGTTGTTGAGATGATGAAGCTTATCTCAACAGCTTATTTACCTTCAATGGAAGCCCATTTCCAGTCTTCATCATAACCAAATTGGTGACGAATAACATTTTTCACATAAGGTTTCTTCAAGTAGGAAACAGATTTGAAGAAGACAGGTGCGATGGCAGCGTCATCTTGGATTAAGATTTTTTCTGCATCAACCATGTATTGAAGACGTTTTTCTGGATCTGCTTCTACACGAGCAGCAGCAATTAATTGGTCGAACTCAGCATTGGACCATTTACCATCATTGTTAGGACCATCTGTTACGAATACATCAAGGAATGTCATAGCATCCCAATAGTCAGGACCCCAGCCGGTAAAGAAGATATCGAAATCGCCATTCTGTTTACGCTCTTTAACAGCTGCAACAGGGAGGTTTTCGATCTTCACATCGACCCCGATCTTCTTATAGTTCTCTTTTAAGAACTCAGCGCCTTTAATACCAGAATCATTGTCATAGCCGATATAAGTAATGGTAGGAAGCTTATCCATACCTAACTCTTTTAAGCCTTGTTCAAGATACTCTTTTGCCTTAGCTTCATCATAAGTGACGAGGTCACCATTTACTTCACGGAATGATTTACCACCTGGTCCAGGAATACCTTCTGGAACGAGACCAGTTGCTACCTTAGCACCGTTATTGAGAATAACATCAATATAGGCTTGACGGTCATAACCGTATGAAAGTGCCTTACGAATGTTGGCATTTTGGAGAGCAGGGTTCTTTGTATTGAAGATAATCCAGAAAAGGTTCGCTTGTGATTCTACATTAAATTCTGGGCTATCTTGATACATAACTACTTGCTCGCGGGCTAAGCCTGTTTGGTCAAGGCTACCTTCCTCATAGAGGGAGAGAGCAGCGTTACCATCTTTAATAATATCTAAAGTGATAGTATCAAGCTGAACGGTTTCTGCATCCCAATAATTTTCATTTTTAGCCAAAATAAGCTTGTTATTATGATTCCATTCTTTTAGGACAAATGGACCATTATATAGTAGCTTATCGGCATCAGTACCGTACTCTGCACCTTGTGCTTCAACGAAATCCTTCTTAGCTGGGAAGAAGGTTGCGAATGCCATTAAGGATTCAAAGTAAGGTGTTGGGTTCTTTAAAGTGACTTGTAATGTTTTTTCATCAACAGCCTCTACTTTGGACACATGGTCGTTCACGATATAGCTGTAGATGGCAGCTACATCAGGAGAGGTTGCACGATTCCATCCATAGACAAAGTCGTCTGCAGTGACAGCAGATCCATCACTCCATTTAGCATCGCGAAGATTGAAAGTCCAAGTTAAGCCATCCTCGGATGTTTCCCAGGTTTCAGCCATCCCAGGTACTACTTTTTCATTTTCACCAAGACGAACCAAGCCTTCCATTACATTAGCAACAACAGTAAACTCAAAGGCATAGGAGATCTTTTGTGGATCAAGTAATGGTTCATCGCTGATCATTAAATGTAGCTCTTGAGGAGTAGCCTCGGTGGCTGTGTTCTCTTCTTGAGCTCCTTCATTCTTATCATTTCCACCGCAACCTGCTAATACAACACTAAACAGCATGATGGTTGCAAGGAAAAGCAAAGATGCTTTACGCAAATTCATGTAGAATTTCCCTCCTAGACGTCTATTTGTAACAGTGTGTTACATAGTGCGAGACTTATTGTAACATTGATAAGATTCTTTGTCCATGATGAGAGCTTGGAGTAATTGTGGCATTTTTTAGTATGAGCACTTATTGACGTGTTATAATAATTGAATAGTTCATCGATGCGAATAGGAAGAGCTTAGGACGGAGGTGCTAGAAGCTTGGTACAGAAGAGAATGACCGGTGATGAACGGAGAGAATTATTATGTACATTATTAAGTAATAGCCCCGCGCCTATTACTGGTACTGAACTGGCAGAGACTCTACAGGTAAGCAGGCAAGTGATTGTATCGGATATTGCGCTACTTCGTGCAAAGGATCAACCGATTATATCTACACCTCAGGGATATCAATACTTAATACCTCATGAAAAAGTCGGTGTACGAAAAGTCATCGCATGTCAGCACAGCATGCAGGATGCAGAGGAAGAGTTAACCATCCTTGTTGATCATGGCGTAACTGTGCTAGATGTGATTGTTGAGCATCCTGTCTATGGCGAACTGCATGGTTCGCTGATGGTAAAAACTCGGTGGGATGTTCAACAATTTCTGAATCAAATCAAGAACAATCAAGCAGGACTCTTATCCTCCCTCACTAATGGGATTCATCTTCACACGATTGAAGCGGAGCAGATGGTTCAGATCGAAGAGGCTTGTGCTTTACTACGAGAAAAAGGAATACTCCTTATGGAAGAAATCGAAGATTAAGAGAGACAATTTTCTCCTCCATGCGTATAAGATTGTAGTATAGGTTATTATTCATGGAGGGTCTTACATGAAAAGAAAGGTTGTCGTCTTATTAGTACTTTTACTCTCAATCACAGCCTTAAGTGTATACGCTGCAGTTCCACTTTTTTTTGAAAAGCATAAGGATCTTGAATCAGTACGTGTCACATTGAATGGTAATCTTATTACTGGTGATGTTCCACCTTTCATTATTGAGGGACGTACTGTGATTCCTTTACGGGAAGTTTCCCAAGAGTTAGGGCTTCTTGTGCAATGGAATCAGAAGAAGGACCAAGTCCAAATCTATAAACCTTCTGTTAACATGGTCGTTATTAATGAGGCACTAAATCGTGACAATAATAAAACCATCGTTGAGCCTCAGCGTACCTTCAAGCAAGGGGCGGAATACCAGTTAGTCATCTATGCTGAAGTGGATCATGTACCAACATCACAATCTTTTGACAGTAAAATCGTCTTGGTATCACCGAAGGGAGAAGAGGTTCATTCCTTCTTCAAGAACGATAGTAATTATTTTTCCACCAACAAAAATAGTAGCTTTAAGGTTCGTAATTTAGTAGCGAAGGGGACCTTCACAGAATTAGGGGATTACAAGCTTCTATTTAAAATGAAAGATTTCGATTCTTCCAATTATGTTACACTAGCCGAAAAAGTACTTACAGTGGAA
The DNA here is from genome assembly GCF_001049895.1 of Rubeoparvulum massiliense. Classification (GTDB taxonomy): domain Bacteria; phylum Bacillota; class Bacilli; order Rubeoparvulales; family Rubeoparvulaceae; genus Rubeoparvulum; species Rubeoparvulum massiliense. The sequence continues at coordinate 1,096,207 of NZ_CVPE01000006.1, read as the reverse complement.
TAATGACAGTAGATTGAACGGGGCTGTTCAATAAGTCCCAAAATAAAAAGTAGGGCGGAATAACGTAATGTTTTCCGCCCAATTTTTTTACGTGGCTTGCTATTTGCGAGGATTATAATACAGGATCCGTCCATTGAACATATGTAATTCAGCCTTTAATTGTTTCGCCATAAATTTACAAAACTCATTAGCCTTGCCTTTATCACTCTGCATGGCTACATCAGGTAGGACAACCTGGATGTAAGAACGGGTTATGGTCTGTGGATTCGCATTCTCTTCATTCTCAGCAGGAACGATGACTTCTTCATTACCAACACCCATGAGGATATATTTATACTTCATCGGCTCTTTACTGGTTAACTGTAGCCAATAGTGTTCACCATCATTCTTTTTCTCCATTTGATAGGGGAATGCCCACTGTGTATAATCACTATCCAGCTGTTGACCAGTTTTCTTAAGCATCTCTTGATATTGCCGTAACAAATTTTCAACGCCCTGCAAATCAATTTTTGCCTGTGTGGAGCCTTCAACCAACTTGATATAGGCGCTTTTTTCCATGGTATCCACTCCTCGATAATTGCACTGAATTGTCATGATAATTACTATAATTAGTGTAACATTCCCCAATAAGTTTGACAACAATATGACAATTGGGCAAAAGTGCGAGCAGTTGGAAATAGTATAGCATTAATATCCTATTGACGAAATGTAGCATAACAGATTACGATCAATATGATGAACTAGGGTATTCCATACAAAGGGGAGAGGTTGGATGGAAGCATTGGTATGTCAACATTGTGGAAAAGTATTGCAGTATCTTGATTCAGACAAAGCAGGAACTGCATATGGGACGTGTGAGCACGGGAAAACAGGCTGTCACTGTAAAGATGAAGATGCTGAGTGCGAGGATGAATAACGGCAAAAAACGCTTCGTTTAAATTACGAAGCGTTTTTTTTTGAATGGGGTTATTTCACTTAGCGTATAGGTTCATGCTCTTTGATCACTTTGAGAGATTGAATTTGATTATCCTCAGGTCCTTGAATTGGCAAGCCAGCTTCAAGATTCTGTTGGATATATGCTAGGTTCTCCTGTTCAATCACTTCTCCTGGCATCAGAATGGGAATGCCCGGGGGATAGACCATGACAAACTCGGCAATGATTCTGCCTACAGCTTCAGCAAAAGGAACAACCTCTGTCTCAGCGTAGAACGCATCCCGTGGTGACATGGCTAGCACAGGAAGATGAGGGAGGGTAACAGGCTGTGCTTGTCGTAATCCTTCCTTGAAAAAGGTAGTGGAGAGATCTTGAAGGGCTTGTACTAAAGCATGGATGCTCTCTGCATTATCCCCCATGGTGATAAAGCAGAGGATATTATAGAGATCACTTAGTTCCACTTCAATGTTATGTTTCTCACGTAACCACTTCTCAACATCATAGCCACTGATCCCTAATCCATTCACATGAATGGTCAATTTGGTTGGGTCATAGTCGAAGGTGGAAGGTCCGCCAAGAATATCGGCACCATAGCAATAGAGTCCAGGAATCTCATTAATACGTTGACGTGCTTCTTCTGCCAGCTTAATTGTACGACCAATTAATTCGTGTCCTTGTAGGGCAAGCTGCTGTCGGGCAGCATCTAAGGATGCCAATAAAATGTAAGAGGTTGATGTGGTGGTTAGCATACTAAATACAGCTCGTACATGCTCAGGACGAACCCTGTCTTTACGAATATTTAAAACAGAGCTTCCTGTAAGACTCCCTCCTAGCTTATGTAAAGAGGTCGCAGCCATATCAGCACCTACTTCCATGGCGGAAACAGGAAGCTTTTCGTGGAAAGGTAGATGAGCACCATGAGCCTCATCAACTAACACAAACATCCCTGCATCATGGGCAAGTTGAACGATGGAGCGTAAGTCAGCAGCAATCCCGAAATAGGTAGGATTAATGACGCAAACTGCCTTCGCATCAGGATGCTGTTGGATGGCTCGGCGGACAGAGTCGGTAGAAACACCATGAGCAATACCAAGACGCTGGTCCATTTCAGGATAGACAAAGATGGGTAATGCGCCTGCAAAAATGATTGCATTCAGCATCGATTTGTGGACATTTCTGGGTACGATTACTTTATCGCCTGGTTTACAAGTGGACATGACCATTGCCATGATGGCTCCGCTTGTACCTTGGACAGAGAAATAGGTATAATCAGCTCCAAAGGCTGCTGCAGCAAGCTCTTCTGCCTCTTTGATTAAGCCATGAGGGTGATGAAGATCATCCAGTGGAGCAATATTGATTAAGTCGATGGAGAGAGCATTATAGCCAATAAAGTCACGGAATTCCTTATTCATTCCTAATCCAGTTTTATGACCGGGGATATGAAACTGAAGGGGCCTCCGTTGGGCATGTTGGATCAATCCATGGAATAATGGCATTTTTTCTTGATTTATCAATATGATACCCCCTTATAGCAAACATCAAATATTAAAAGCATAAAAAAAAGATGTGATAAATACAAGTGATTTAAGGTAGAAATTTTTACCGATAATGAAATTTTAATTGAGTCATTCCTAATGTAAACAATCATTACTAGATTATTCATAGTTATTCTTGTTTTTATAACTCCAATCATGACCTACGAACCAATTTCAAAATCTTCAAAAAAATCAAAAATATAAGAAGGGAATTGCTGCATTTAGTCGAATATATTTGAACCATACTGATCGAAACTTACTTATAGGGAGGGGATTATTCATGAATAGAAAGAGATCCTTGGTCTGGACTCTTCTCTTGGTTCTTGTATTGATGGTCACTGCATGTAGTAGTGGTTCCCAAGAGGGTGGAGTTCAACCGAAAGAGAATGATGCCAATGCATCGAAGCAAAATGCCTCTTCAGACCCGGGAAAGGGTGCTGCAGAGCAGGTGTTGATCTTCGGCCGTGGTGGTGACTCTGTTGCATTAGATCCTGGTATTGTTACAGATGGAGAATCACTTAAGGTCACATTAAATATCTTCGATACATTACTGGATTATGAAGAAGGTACCACTAACGTAATTCCCCACTTGGCTAAAGATTGGGAGATTAGTGAGGATGGTCTAACCTATACGTTCTACCTTGAGCAAGGTGTAAAATTCCATGATGGCACTGATTTTAATGCAGATGCTGTCGTATTTAATTTTGAACGTTGGATGCTGCCTGATCATCCTCATCGTTACAGCGATCAAGATATCACCTTTGAGTATTATAATTCGCAATTTGGTGGAACCATCGATCAAGAGGGGCACGTGATTACGAAAGTAGAGAAAGTTGATGAAAATACTGTTCGTTTCCATCTCACACGCCCACAAGCGCCATTCCTTCAGAATATTGCCATGCCTCCATTTGCAATCGCTAGTCCTGAGGCAATAAAGACCTATGGTGATAAATTTATGGAAAATCCAGTTGGTACAGGCCCTTTTATGTTCCAGGAATGGAAGCGCAATGATTATATTACTCTGGTGAAGAATCCAAACTTTTGGAAAGCAGGTTATCCGAAGCTGGATAAGCTGATCTATCGCTCCATCCCTGATAATGGTGCACGGTTCAATGCACTCTTGAGCGGTCAGATCACGATTATGGATGGGATCAATCCCGATGATATTGCATTGGCAGAGAAGAATCCTGATTTTCAAATTATCAAACGACCACCGATGAATGTTGGATATTTAGGATTCAATGTGGAGAAGCCACCCCTAGATAACCCGAAGGTACGAATCGCCTTAAGCCACGCTGTAAATAAGGAAGCACTGATTCAGGCTTTCTTCAATGGCATGGCTGAGCCTGCCAAGAACCCCATGCCTCCAAGTATCTGGGGATATAATGATGAGATTGAAGATTATCCTTATGATCTGGAGAAGGCAAAGCAATTGCTAGCAGAAGCAGGTTATCCTGATGGCTTTGAACTGGAGTTATGGGCAATGCCTGTTCCTCGTGATTACATGCCTAATGGTATGAAGATTGCAGAAGCATTACAGGCAGATTTTGCGAAGATTGGTGTACAAACCACCATCGTAACCCGTGATTGGACTGTCTACCTCGATGAGACACGGCAAGGTAAGCAAGAGATGTTCCTCTTAGGCTGGACGGGAGATAACGGTGATCCTGACAACTTTATCTATGTTTTACTTGATCAAGATAATATTAATGGTAGTAATCGTGCCCGCTATGCCAATGATGAGGTACACAAACTCCTTATTGAAGCGCAGAGTGTTACGGATCAAAGTCGTCGAGTTGAACTCTATAAACAAGCACAAGCCTTGATTCATCAAGACGCTCCTTGGGTTCCACTTGTACACTCCACCCCTGTTCTTGTCGGATCAAGCAAGATTCAAGATTATGTAGCATGGCCAACTGGTTCAGAGAAGCTAACCAGGGTATACCTTGCAGAGTAATGGTCTTGGAGGGTGTAGGTGATACATCCTCCACTTTTATTTCTGCATATTTGATGGGAGGGGTGATCCATGTTCCAATATCTCATGCGCCGACTGGCACTGCTGATTCCTGTCCTCTTGGGAATGACATTTGTTGTCTTTCTCATTATTTATAATATTCCAGGTGATCCAGCTACGGCTATTCTTGGAGAACGAGCAAGTGAAGAGGCCCTCCATGAATTACGGGCAAAAATGGGGCTTGATCAACCTTGGTTTATTCAATATGGCATCTATCTTAAACAGCTTCTCACAGGGGATTTAGGGATTTCCTATCGAACTAAGGTTCCGATTGTAGAGGAGATTCTGCCATATTTCGCTGCTACCCTTGAGCTCACCTTGGTAGCCATGTTCATCGCACTGTTGTTCGGGTTGAATGCAGGTATCATCAGTGCTTGGAAAAAGGACTCCTGGTTTGATCATATCAGTATGTTAGTTGCTCTTATCGGTATCTCCATGCCCATCTTCTGGCTTGGTCTCATGGAGCAATGGTTCTTTGCGCAAAAAATGCAGTGGTTACCTGCTGTTGGTCGAGAGAATCCTGCTCATCCGATTCACCCGATTACCCATCTCTATCTGCTAGACACGCTGATACAAGGAGAATGGAGTCAATTTAAACTGGTTTTATCCCAATTAATACTCCCTGGTTTTGCATTAGCTACCATTCCCATGGCCCTAATTGCTCGGATTAGTCGTTCAAGTATGCTAGAAGTGATGAATCAAGATTATATTCGAACTGCACGTGCCAAAGGTGTGCGTTCCTTTTGGGTCGTTTATCGTCATGGTCTAAAGAATGGCTTTATTCCCATTCTTACTATCATTGGTTTGCAGATGGGATTTCTATTAGGAGGGGCGGTTTTAACGGAGACCATCTTCGCATGGCCAGGAGTGGGGCGATATATCTATGACGCGATTCAATTCCGTGATTACCCAGTTGTTCAATCAGGCATTCTACTTATTGCCTTTACCTTCGTGATGATCAACTTAGTTGTAGATCTGCTTTACCAGTTATTTGATCCACGAATCCAATATAAATAGGAGGTGACTGAACGTGGAACCATCATCAGCAATCTCTCCTTCCCAAAAGCACTCCTTCCGCCCCACTAAAATGGAAACACCTTGGAAAAAAACGCGACGTCGTCTCCGTAAGAATCCAAGGGTTCTCATTGGTGGAGGTATCATCTTTATATTCACACTAATTGCATTTTTAGCACCATATCTTACTTCTTATCCAATCGACGGAAACTATTGGGAGGAACGGCTCCAACCTCCATCATCAGAGCATTGGTTTGGTACCGATGACTTTGGTCGCGATCTTTTTACCAGGGTGATCTATGGCGCACGTCTCTCCCTCTGGGTTGGACTTGTCTCCGTCCTCGGGGCAAGTATTATTGGAACATTATTTGGATTGATTGCTGGCTTTTTCGGAAGATGGGTAGATCAACTTATTTCACGGATTTTTGATATTATGTTAGCTTTTCCGGCCATTCTTTTAGCCATTGCCATCGTTTCGATTCTGGGTCCTTCCTTAAATAATGCCATTCTTGCTGTTTCTATTGTGAATATCCCGGTTTTTGGACGTTTAGTCCGTGCTAAGGTGATAACGGTAAAGGAAGAGGAGTATATTACAGCTTCAAGGGTAATTGGGACACCTACCAGTCGTATTCTCTTGCGTCATCTCCTACCCAATAGCTTATCGCCCATCATTGTTCAAGGGACGATGAGTATCGCTACAGCTATTTTGGAAGCAGCAGCCCTAGGGTTTTTAAATTTGGGACCACCTCCACCAGCAGCAGAGTGGGGCAAGATGCTAGCAGACTCACGAAGCTTCATTCAGCTTGCACCTTGGACCTTAATCTTCCCAGGATGTTCCATCATGCTGGTTGTATTAGGCTTCAATCTATTAGGCGATGGAATGCGCGATGTCTTAGATCCACGCAATACTGACTAGCCCATGGGAATAAGGCGAGTTGCATGATAGAGGGGATAGAGGTACTGAAATTGTTCCTCTAGGTATGCAATCAATTGCTCACCGTCTTGCAGAATTGGATCATGATTAGGGATCTGCATTCCACATAATAACTCCGCCTTCTTTACCTGCTGTAGTCGTTCTAGGTGGTGCTGGAGCTTTGCTTTCGTTAAATCTTGATGAGGTAGTACCTCTTTCTTTGTGTGGTCAATGGACCACACAAAGTGTGAAGGGATCTCATTGATCCAACGGGCTGTATCTTGTGCCAATTGAGCGCCTAATTCTGCTTTATTCGGTACCTCGTAGATAATGGCAAACCAGATAAAGAGATGGGTATCCCATAGCCCCAATTGGAAGTGAGGCATGTTCTTATAGCCTCGGCGCTGGGGAGACCATGCTACCCAACTATCAGAAGGAGGATTCACGGTCCTCCGTGCATGCTTTGCCACATGGACATAAAATGGGTCACCTAAATGCAATGAATGAACCGGTGCAAAAATTTCACCAAGCTGGTGAAATTTCGGTTGAATCTGTGTACGCAATGCTTCCATTCTCGACTCTAATCCTGGAATGTGAAACACATCAAAGTCATCCTTGTTAAATCCAGTAAATGTCATTAATAGGCCCCTTTCTCTGGAAGGATGTGGACTGGGTAGTTTTAATATAGCATAAATGGGAAAGGATAAACATGAGGAGAACTACAGCAGGAATAGTCTAATGAGCTCTGCCATACATATAGGGTAATCTATCGGTGATTACCAGGGTTTAACCTTTCCATATCCATGTTCGTCCCTACAAAGACTAGAGTAAAGGAGTGTTGCACCAATGGAGCAACTGTTAGAGGTGCTCAATCGCTATGATGCTGAAGAACGCATTCCGGTCATTCGCATTGAACTAGATTATGAATTAGCCACATTGCATGAAGCGATCCAATGTGGTGATTTAGAAGCGATTGAGCGGGCCAAACTTCGTCTCGAGGAACTACGCAGGGAGATGCTGTTGCTGGAAATCTAAGGGAGATCAATGGAAGAATAATGACCTACGTTTATACACGTAGGTCATTTTTGTTCATTCTCATAGCTTACTAGACAATCAGCACTATTTGGACTGATCTTCAACAGGGGCTGCTTCCTGGGGCTGCCCAAGGGAAAGCAAGTAATCAGCCATCAAATCTTCTTGACCAGGTACAAGGTTCGCGGGCATTGCGTTACGACCGTTTTTCAATACTTCTACGATCTGTTCCTTTGTAAGCCGTTCACCAACATCGACTAAGCTAGGTATCACAGCATTACCTGTCAGGTCATTTCCATGGCAGGAGACACAAGAACTAGCCGCTAGGGTTTGCATTTTTTCCATGGGATCGATGGTTGTAGCCTCTTCCTTATTAGGATTATCCATATAATAGAATCCGATCAGGACTAATAATAAAGCTAAACCGCCCCCAATAATTGAGACAATTCCTCTCATGACTGAACCTCCTTCTTAAGACAGTAAACAATGTAAGTACGTTGATTATTATATCAATAATTGATTAATATTGGTAGAGTGAAACCTAGTATGAGAATCAGATTGCTTTTCAACTGTATTTATTTCATCGGTTGGCTTAGAATGGAAGCAAAAGGGGGTATGTAAGTCATGGCTAAAACAGTAGGTTCTGGTAAAGTGGAGTGCTTTCTTGATCCGCAGCAAGTCCGTGTTTATACAGGAGAAGTAGAGATTCATAACGATCGAGTCATCGTTACAGAGATCATTAATATTAATGGCCAACCTGGTGGAGCCCATGAGATTAATCTGCCACTTGCCACAGCCATCATATCCTGGCAAGGTGAAGTTTATGAGGAAATATAATAAAAGTGTTATACAATTTGGGCATTTACATCGTAAATGTGTTACAATATTTATGAATTGAAAACGTTTTCGGAAGAAGAGGGGGAACCTTAACCATGGAAACATTTAAGAAAAGCATATATGAACTAGTTGTAGAAACCTCATCCAATCTACCACCGGATGTGCGCAAGGCAATTCGTCGAGCACAAGAGCGTGAGGATGCGGCAACACGGGCTGCTTTTTCACTTTCTACCATTGGGTTGAATATTGACCTAGCAGAAGAGAAGCGTTCACCAATCTGTCAGGATACAGGTCTACCAACCTTTTTTTGTAAGGTACCTATTGGGGTAAACCAGATTGAAATGAAAAAAATGATGGAAGAAGCCATTGCGCAAGCAACTGCTGATGGATTGCTTCGCCCTAACTCAGTGGACTCATTGACTGGAAAAAATTCCGGTAATAACTTGGGAGTTGGTACGCCCGTTTTTCACTTTGAACAATGGGAGCAGGATGTCATCGAGGTCCGCCTGATTCTAAAGGGTGGCGGCTGTGAAAATAAAAATATCCAATACAGCCTACCTGCTGAGATTGAAGGCTTAGGCCGAGCAGGTCGCGATTTAGATGGTATTCGGAAATGTATTCTACATAGTGTTTATCAAGCACAAGGACAAGGCTGTAGTGCAGGCTTCATCGGGGTAGGAATCGGTGGCGATCGTGTCATGGGCTATGAATTAGCCAAAGAGCAATTACTCCGTCCCTTAGACGATGTGAATCCAATCCCTGAGTTGCAGGAACTTGAAGCATATATATTGGAAAAAGCCAATGAACTTGGAATCGGTACCATGGGCTTCGGCGGTGAAACTACGCTATTAGGTTGTAAGATCGGAGTCATGAATCGGATTCCAGCTAGCTTCTTTGTCTCCGTGGCATATAATTGTTGGGCTTATCGGCGTCTAGGGATGATTATTGATCCTAAGACCGGTGAGATAATGCGTTGGCTCTATCGTGACGAGGATGGTCAGGAAGAGGTGGCAGCAGCAGTTGAAGCCACAGTAGCAGATAAGGAGGCTAAGCCTTCTGGACGTACCGTGGTACTGCAAGCACCAGTTACTGAGGAACAAGTTCGTCAGCTTCGTGTAGGCGATGTGGTCCTTATCAATGGCATGATGCATACTGGTCGCGATGCGATGCATAAATATCTGATCGAAAATGACGTGGATATTGACCTCAATGGAGCGATCATCTACCATTGTGGTCCTGTAATGTTAAAGGATGAGGATAACCAATGGCATGTGAAAGCAGCTGGCCCTACGACCTCCATTCGGGAGGAGCCTTATCAAGGTGATGTGATGAAGAAGTACGGGATCCGTGTAGTCATTGGGAAGGGTGGCATGGGAGTCAAAACCTTACAGGCACTGCAGGAGCACGGTGGTGTTTATCTCAATGCCATCGGAGGCGCAGCTCAATATTATGCTGAGCGGGTTAAGAAAGTTGAAGGTGTAGACTATCTAGAGTTTGGTGTACCAGAAGCAATGTGGCACTTACAGGTAGCTGATTTTGCTGCCATTGTAACCATGGATGCCCATGGGAATAGTCTTCATGCAGATGTGGAAAAGAGCTCATTTGAGAAGCTTACACAGTTTAAGGAACGGGTATTCTAAACTACAAGATAGTTCCAATGCTTGGTTCAACTTGAACAGGAGAAGCTGGCTTCTCCTGTTTTTTTCTTGCGAGATAGATATCACTGTGATAAAATAATACGTATTTCAAAGGTTAGCCACAGGGGTGAGGATATCCTTGGGTGCGAAAGGCATCCTATGAAGGATATCTTTTTTCTGTCAAAGAAGGAGACTGAATAGAATGAAGAAGGAAATTCGGAATATCGCAATTATTGCCCACGTTGATCACGGTAAAACAACCTTGGTGAATCAATTATTGGTTCACGCAGGAACCTTCCGAAAGAATCAACAGATACAAGATCGGATGATGGACTCAGATGACATTGAACGTGAACGTGGGATCACCATTCTTGCTAAGAATACAGCGATTGAATTAGGTGACCGAAGAGTCAATATTCTCGATACACCAGGACACGCTGACTTTGGTGGCGAAGTGGAACGTATTCTCAAGATGGTGGATGGTGTATTACTTGTTGTTGACTCCTTTGAAGGCTGTATGCCACAAACCCGTTTTGTTCTTAGTAAAGCATTAGAGCAAGACCTAGTGCCTATTGTGGTTATCAATAAAATCGATCGCCCTAATGCACGCCCGCAGGAGGTCGTGGATGAGGTCTTGGATCTCTTTATTGAACTAGGTGCCAATGACGAGCAATTAGAATTCCCCATCGTCTATGCATCTGCTTTACAAGGTACTTCGTCATTGATCCCTGAGGAGCAGCAACCGGGGATGGAGGCCGTATTCCAAACCATTTTTGAACATATCCCTGCTCCCCATGTAGATGAAGAGGGACCGAGCCAAATGCAGATTACCATGCTGGATTATGATGATTATCTTGGCCGAATTGGGATTGGTCGAATTGAACGGGGGAAATTACGCCGTAATCAATCAGCAGTTCTGTTAAAGCGGGATGGTAGTAAGGAATCTGTTCGTATTCAAAAGCTTTACTCATTCTTAGGCCTAAAACGGATTGAAGTTGAGGAAGCGATGGCTGGTGATATTGTGGCAGTAGCAGGCATTGGCGATATGATGGTTGGTGAAACCATCGCTGATCCAGCATGCCCTGAAGCTCTTCCTCTCCTAAAGATCGATGAACCGACCTTGAAGATGGCATTTATCGTAAATAATAGTCCCTTTGCCGGACAGGATGGGAAGTATATTACCTCACGAAAAATTCGCGAGCGCCTTTTTACGGAAATGGAGCGTGATGTGAGTCTACGTGTAGAAGAGACTGATAGTCCAGACTCCTTTATCGTATCTGGACGTGGTGAACTTCACCTCTCGATCTTAATTGAAAAGATGCGCCGTGGTGGCTATGAGGTGCAGGTTTCCAAGCCAGAGGTTATTATTCGGGAGATTGATGGCAAGAAGATGGAGCCTGTGGAAGAAGTGATCATTGATGTTCCCAATGAATACCTTGGTGCGGTGCTCGAAAGTGTAGGCCCACGGAAGGCCGAGATGCAAAATATGGTACATCAAGAGAATGGTACGGTACGCTTGGAATTTCTTATTCCTTCTCGCGGTTTAATCGGATATCGTTCAGAGTTTGTTACCTTAACGCATGGCTATGGGATTCTCAATCACTCCTTCGCAACGTATAAACCGATTATTACCGAAGAAGTGGGTGGCCGGAGAAATGGTGTACTCATTGCCAGTGACACAGGCACAGCAACGCCATATGGCCTACTCTCCTTGGAGGATCGTGGGATTATGTTTATCAATCCTGGTACGGAGGTCTATGAGGGCATGATTGTTGGAGAGCATAATCGTGATCAAGACTTGACGGTAAACGTATGTAGAATGAAGCACTTAACTAATGTCCGTTCTGCTACGAAGGAGACTACAGAAATGCTTAAGGCTCCTCATATTCTAACCTTGGAAGAAGCATTAGAGTACTTGGGTGACGATGAGTATTGCGAGATTACTCCTAATTATCTTCGCTTACGTAAGAAATATCTCACCAAGTCTGATCGAGTAAAAGCAAAAAATAAGTAAGCATGATGCAAAAAGCTTGTTCCTTTTCCACGAAAGATGGTAAGTTTAACATGTGGGGTGATATTATGAAAATTGGATGTCATATTAGTGTAAGTAAGGGGTTTTACCCTGCTGCCCAACGTGCCGTGGAATTAGGAGCAAGCTCTTTTCAAATCTTTACGAAGAATCCACGGGGGCTACGTCCAAAAAAATTAGATATGGAAGATGCTAAACAAGGGGCTCAATATTGTGAGACCCATGATTTGGCTGTTGTAGCGCATACGCCTTATATAACTAATCTTTCAACGGCTGATCCGGAATTATGGGAGAAAACGGTCTCCTCCATACGTGAAGATTTGGAGATCGCAAGTGCCTATGGTGCTGTAGGTGCTGTGGTTCACTGTGGTAAGCATGTGGGAAACGGTGAAGAATATGGAACAAAACGAATGGTGGAAACCCTTGATACGATCCTAGAGGAGTATAATGGTTCAACACTGTTACTCTTGGAGAACACAGCAGGCCAAGGGACTGAATTGGGGCAATCGGTGGAGAAATTGATGGAGATCCGTCATCAAACGAAGTATCCAGAGAAGATCGGATTTTGTTTTGATACATGCCATGCTTTTGCCGCAGGAATTTGGAATCATGAAAGCTATCATGAACTGGTTCATACCATGGACGAAACAGATTATCTCGATCATTTAGTGGCGATTCACTTCAATGATAGTAAAGCGCCCTATGGAAGTCGGAAGGATCGTCATGAAAAGATTGGCCAAGGGGAGATTGGTGCTGACGCCTTGCGCCTCTTTTTGGAGGATGAACATTTTCAGCATCTTCCTGTGGTTTTAGAAACTCCAGTAGCTAATGAACTAGAGTATGCCGATGAGATTCAATATCTCCATCAGCTCAAGGGAGGAGTGTGAAGAAATGATGAGAACAATCAGGCCATTTCTCCACACTTTCTCAGTGATTGGTTTGCTACTACTCATGTTGGTGCTCTATCCATGGGCAAGTTCCTCTGCAACGTCCAATCCATCAACGAGCTTCAATTGGCAGATGGTACAGGCAACGGTAGATATTCCTAACAGGGTCATTGAGGTAAGTGGAGTTCCTGATGATACACCGCTCCAAATTATACTGCAAATAGGAACGGATCAGCTTCGCTTAGAGGAAGCAACGGGAGGCATCCGCCAATTTACAGGGATTGATCCCAAGTATCTTCAGGACGATGCAACATTGCAGTTCGAATTGAAAGGTCATGCTTATCTTTACCGCTTTTCTAAGGTATATGTAACCGCTGACCAAATCAAACAAAAAGCAATTGTCCATGGACCAAGCAAGGGTAAGGTTACCTATCAGATTCATAATCAAAATGGAGAACTTCTTCTAGAAAATGATGTTAATCTTAACAGTGAAGGGATACTGAAGCTGGATGTTGTGGAACTCTTAGAAGGGAAGACCGTGGAAGAAGGATCAAGCATTGAGGTCATCGTAGCAGATGATACAGGATTAAAATATCATTCTCAGCAATATTTTACCATTTCATGGATTGATCGTTATGCATTTCTTATTATTGTGTTTCTATCGGCTATGATGTATCACTTAGGCTTTGCAAAGAGATTGCCCATCTTAAAAACGTTAATTATCTATTTGCTTTTAATCGTCGGGTGTATTCCTCTGATTATGCTACGAGCTTTGGGACTTCCAATTATTTCAGCACTTTCTGTAGGTGTAGCCATCCTGCTCGTCTATCGCATTGTCCGTAAGCGTCCCTATTTTTCCGAACAGGTAGGGGGATTATAATGGAGCTACGCGGTGCATTATTAAACTGGCTTCAAATTTCCGTGGTGGTTGTAGCACGCCCTGATGATCAATCGGCACAAGAGACACAACGTTTTTTTCGAGAGGTACTACGCGAAGACTTTCAGATTCAAGAGATTAAGTATGAACGGGATCCCATCCAGTATACAGTCCACTATTTACAGGCTGAAGAGGATTGGGAAGAGGCAGGGTTTGATCGATTATCTGTGGAAAGTCTTATTATTGCTATTCAGTCAGAACCGCGATATAATAACCAGTGAAACTGGTCGAATGGTAAGGAAAGAAGATCCAACCATGCGAAAAAGAAAAGTTTCTCTCCTAGAGAGTACTTTTCTTTTCTTCTTTTTATGCATTCCATTAGGGGTGAGGGATTCGAGAATTTAAGGATAAATTGATATATTCTAAGAGGTCTGCAATATACTCACCAATAATAGGCAGTGAAACAAATTGCCCAAGAATATAGACTGTGACAGCTAGAATAATTCCTGTACCCACTGTTAGGCCAAGACCACGTGCCAATCCAGCGAGAAAATTGATACGAAACACATAACCTGGCCGGTTAAAGTTCGTAATCAGATCAGCGATATTGACCCTGGTCAAAAATAGATTAAGAGAATCTAAGTGTTGCTGATGTATGGAGGTATTGCTTTTTTCATTTTTATCTGTTTCATCAGTTGACATTGGACTTCCTCTTTTCTCCATGGTTATCACATCTTTTCACCAGTGCAACCAAGTTATTTCAGGATACTTTTAAAAGGAAATGCTACACTAATTTTAACACATGATGGAGTAGTGTAACATTTTAGCGATTTTTGCGTCGAAAGAGGTAGGGAAATATGCAGGAGGTAAGCAACATGTCAGAACAAAATCAAGATCAAACAATAATTGAACGGCGCAATCGAAAGAAAAAGGGAAAGAAGAGAGGACTCCTTCTTACACTCCTTCTTCTGTTAGCAGCCTCCATTATTGGTGTGGCAGGTTTTACGATTAATAAAGTGAATCAAACCCTAGACAAGACATATGCACCTGAACCTGTGGGAACTGGTTCCTTCGCTTCAGGAGATGAAGATGCAGGAAAGCATCGTCCTTTCTCTATGATCATTCTTGGGCGGGATACTCGACCAGATTTAGGCACGATGAATACCGATGTAATGATGTTGGCCATTGTTGATATGCAGGAGAAGAATGTGCATCTTCTTTCACTTCCACGTGACTTGAAGGTGGAGGTACCTGGCTATTCTGGTGTTCATAAAATTAATAGCGTCTTTGCCTTAGGATATTTAGAGGAAAAACGTGCAGAACGGAATCATGAATTGGTTACAGAGACTGGCACAAGCTTAGTGAAAAAGACATTATCTAATCAATTGGGAATCCCCATTGATTATTATGCTACCATTGATTTTGAAGGCTTTAAGCAAGTGATCGATCAATTGGGCGGAGTGGATGTCTATGTGGATCGTAACATGCGCTACCATGATCCTACTGATGGAACATCCATTAATCTCCAGGAGGGCCAACAACGTTTGGATGGTAAGAATGCTCTGGATTTTGTACGTTTTCGTCAAAGTGATGATGGGGATAACTCCAGCGACTTCGATCGTAACGGACGTCAACAAGCAGTGATTCGTGCCCTTGTAGATCGTCTATCCAGTTTTGACGGGATGACCAAAATTTATTCTGTCATGGATATTGTTGGGGATCATGTACGACGTGATATTCCCAATTCATTAATCAAAGATCTCACCTTCTCCTTCCAAGATTATGGCAGCGATAAAATCGAAACCATCCCTAATGATGCTTATTGGGATTCAGCTAGCCAGGCAACCGTAATCCCTGATGAGAGACTAGCGGCTATTCAACAGGAGCTGAAAGAATTAATGAAGCTTAATCGCTAATCCAGCCAAGGGTCGAAGCATTGCCTTCCCAATTTCCATCCTGTACAATAGCATTGACTGGAGGGATTGGAATGACTAACCAGATCGTCAATGAGCTTTCAGCGGATCTGATTACGAGCTTACAGGCAGAGCGTATGGTATTATTATCTACTGTGGATTTTGAACATGGAACTCCTTCAATGAGTGCAATCTCCTGGGTACGAGCCGTAGATGCACAGAGGATTCGTTTCGCAGTTTCACAGCAATCGCGAATTGTGACCAATATAAAACAAGATCCCAATATTGTCCTCACGTTATTTGCACAAGCAACAGTCTATGCCATTGAAGCAAAAGCGACCATCCTTGAAGATGGTATGCAAGATGTTCCCATTAAATTAACTTGTATAGAGGCTCGTGTGGATGCGGTGCGGGATGTGATGTTCTACGGAGCTAAACTTACTACAGAACCTCAATATGAAAAAACCTATCCGGCTGCACAAGCCATCAAGCTAGATAATCAGGTTTTTGCACGAATGCTACAACTCCCATGAGAGTAAAACCCATACTTCTGCAAACAGTGCACAGGAGTATGGGTTTTTTCTAAGAGAAAGGAGTAAGTTAGATGGAAGTATTCACCTACCCCTGTGGTCCTCTGCATACCAATGCCTATCTCCTTGTAAAGGGAGAGTCAGCTCTTCTTATTGATCCGGGAATGGACTCCCAAGATCTCCTTCGGGTGCTGGATAAAGCTCCTTGGGATCTATTAGCCATCCTCATAACCCATGCTCACTTTGATCATATTGGCGGATTAGTGCAGGTATTAAAGCAGAGGAAGGCGCCTGTTTATATCCACCATCTGGAAGCAGAATGGCTATATCAGCCAGAACATAATGGATCACTCCATTGGCCGGTCGATCTTGTTGTGGCACCTCCTGCCGATGTCATCCTCCATGAGGAGAAAAAGCTTGAAATTTCTCCTTTTCAGATCGAAGTGATTCATACGCCAGGGCATTCACCAGGAAGCCTTTCTTATGTTATTGATGGTCAGCTTTTTTGTGGTGACTTGCTCTTTGCTGGCTCTGTAGGTAGAGTTGATTTACCAGGTGGAGATGGTGAAGTGATGGTACGAAGCCTAGGTAAGATTCTTACACAGCTGCCAGCTGATATGAAAGTCTATCCAGGTCATGGACCTGAGACGACATTAGCACTAGAAAAGCGTATCAACCCTTATCTTCTCCCCCTTAATCTAAAGTAAAAAGGAATGGTGAAAATGAGAAAAGCTTCTTCACCTCTTTTGCTTCTGCTGTTTTTTGCCTTCCTCCTTAGTATTGCAGTGGGATATGGTCTTGCTCAGACTGAACCCATGGCTCAATCTGAGCAGCCAGCACAAGTTGAAGAGAGTAGCATATTCGATGGAATTACTAAAGGTAAAGAGAGATTGCAAAGAGAATGGCAAGACTTTCGCCAAAGTATTCATTATACAACCTCTGTTCGTGTGATAACCGTTGGGGATATCATGGTTCATGATAATCAACTACAGGCTGCATTCATCTCTCCAGAGGCAGGCTATCAATTCGATAGCTATTTTACGGAGGTAAGCCCCATTTTTGCAGAGGGGGATTGGGTGCTTGGTAATTTAGAAACCACACTTGCAGGTAGTGATAAGGGGTTTACAGGTTACCCGCAGTTTAATTCTCCTGCAGAATTGGCAGTTGCTTTGAAGAATGCTGGATTTAATGTGATTACAACAGCCAATAACCACTCCTTGGATCGCCGTGAGGTGGGTGTGCTTCGAACGCTAGATCGCCTTGATGAGCAGGGGTTCTTATATACAGGCACCTTCCGGTCTGAAGCAGAGCGGAACGAGCCTTTGCTCTTAACCAAAAACAACATCACAATTGCTCTTTTTGCCTATACCTACGGTACCAATGGAATTCCCATTCCTAATGGGAAGGATTATCTAGTCAATCTAATCGACCTAGAGCAGATGAAGGCTGATATTGTGAAAGCTAGGCAAGCAGGAGCTGATGTTATTGCCATGGCCGTTCACTTCGGCAATGAGTATCAGAGGGAACCAAGTGTACAACAGGTCACCTTAGTGGATCAGCTGTTCGCAGCAGGGGTGGATATTATTTATGGAAGTCATCCTCATGTGGTTCAACCGTTTGAAATTCGTACTTGGGAGGATGAAGCAGGCAAAGAACATCAAGGAGTGGTGATTTATTCCCTGGGTAATTTCATTTCCGATCAACGGGGAGATTATAAGGATTTAGGTCTTATCTTTGATCTGACCATTGAAAAAGAGTATCCTAGTCAAAAAGTGATCTTTAAACAAGTAGAGGCCATCCCAACCTATGTGAATCGTTATTGGCAGGATGGTAAGCGTATTTATCGCATCCTTCCTCTAGAACAGGTAGTGAAAGATCAGGGTGCAGAAGGATTAACGGCACAACAAATTACACAATTAGAAAAATACCACGAAGAGCTGAGAGGACATGTCCACTCACGCCTTGGAGAAAATGTGTTTCAATTTCTCCGTACTCCTCCTGTAGAGAAATGAAAAATAGTGTAGTCCCTATGCTCAGGGCTACACTATTTTTTTAGTGAGAGTGAAAGCTGAACCACCATTTTGCCTTGTTCCATGGAGAACTGCGTAATCTCCACATTTGGTACAATCTGTTGCGGATAGAAGCCTAAATCATAGAATTGAGCCATTTCCTCAATACTTGTGCTTGGAAGGTAGTAGCCATCATAGATCATCTCATTAATGGTAAATTGTAATTCACTTGGCGAATCTAAATGATAATAGCCTCGCATCGACAGTACTGATTCTTGATAAGTTCCATGGACAATTAGTTCTCCAGCTTGAAAGCGAAAAGACAGGTTCTGAAATAAAGGATTCTTCTTCTTTAAAAAATCATTTAATTCTTGATCAGTAATGGTAAGCTCATAATTGAGAAGTGAATGCTTCAGATTGGACTCATTAAACATCTCGGGCAGCTGTTCCATGGAGCTAGCCAATGCTTGGAAGAACTGATGGAATGATTGTATCCCACTTGCATTCCAATGGATTAACAATTGCTCCATCAGGACTTCTTTTCGTTTGGTTGTTGTCCAGTGCTCCCACTTGTCTGCATAAATACTTGCCAGCTCAGCTAGAAGACGCTCCTGTGCTTGATAATGGTCATGTATTGCCTGTAAGTCTTGTTGGAAATATTGGAGTTCCTGCTTGCTTTCACAGAGCTTATCATAGGTGTCCTGATATCGTAGTAATTGATGCATATCATATTCAAAAACCACCTGCATATATTCCCAAATGGCGATAGCTTCTTTTAAACCATCAGCTTCAAACAACAGTTGGAGCAAATCATCTCGCTCCCCAGTGTAGTAAGCGATCAGAATTTGGTCAACATGCTCCTTTTGTGACAGTCGATTGATTTCTTGTACTTTTATTTGCTCTTCAACCCCAGCGATTTTTTGCCCAAGGGTGCGTTCTTTCTTCTCCATTTGCTGGAGCTGAAACTTTAGATCCTCGATGCTAATATGCTCTTTTAGCTCTGGAGATGTGAACGGATCATCTGCAGCGACACTAGGGAAAGCCCACTGTAATAAAAATAATAGGGAGATGAGAAATAGGAGCAGATCCCACCTTTGCTTTAAATGAGACATGCAAGACTCACCTTCTCTAGAAGTCTAGTTATGTAAAAAGAGCATCAGGTACGATGCTCTTTTTACAATGAACACATGGAATTTCTGACGATTAATAGGCACCCATGAAAAGCCCCATCAATTGGAAGAGAGAGATGGATTCCTCTTCTGTAGGAACAGTATATTTAAATTCTGGCTCTTTATTGATATTGGTCACATAGATATGACCTTGAAGCTTCACAGCATGGGTTTCACCAGCATCATTGAAGTTCATATCAAGATCAATAGACTGGAAGTTTTGAACGCCATCCTTGATTCCGAAGAGAAGATCAAATTTGTTAATACTGAAAGTATCCTTGTTTGCCTCTAAATCATTTAAAAACTCTTCTTTGCTGGCAGCCAATTCTTCTTTAGCTGTTGCAAGTTCTGTCTTAATTTCTGGTACATCACTATAAAGTTCAGATTCAGCAAGGATGTCCATCATTTTTGGAAGAACTTCATCAATGGCAGTGGTTAGAAATGCTGCTAAGTTTTCATTGGTAATGGAGACCTTCACAATATCCTTAGTATCAACACCAGTTGGTAAGGTCACATCCTCTGTCTTAACAGAGGTAAAGTAATCCTTTTCATAAGGACTAATTAAAGCTTCTACTAACTTAGGTTGAAGCTCCATTTGCGCTTTCATTTCCTTCGCAAGGTCAGGAACTTCTTCTCCAGACATTTCTGCGAGCTCAGCAAAATTAAGCTCAACATACTTCCCGCTTAATGCTTCAAATGTTGGATCAAATGTTGCGAGGAATTCAGGAACCTTGATCCACATTGCTTCGGTATTCATAAAGATTGGAATCTCAATGGATAATTTTAGCCCTTGGTAATCAACCTCAGTGGATAATTCAAACTCTGCTTGGAATGGCTCCAAGGTTTGTGCCCCGCGGAAGTTAATCACACTAGAATTTAAAATGGCCAAACCTTCAGCTGCCTCTGGATCCGTAGCTAAGAAATTTTCATCTAAATCAAAGTTGAGGGTAAACGAGCCTGAGTAATTATAGGATTTGGCTTCGCCAAATTTAACTACAGCGTCTTGAAGTGAACCCTTCGGATTTCCACTTACACTGGATCCACAGCCAGTGATCATGGTAACTGAGATTGCTAATAACAAGAAAAGTAGGAAAATCTTTTTTTGAAACTTCATGCAAAATGCTCCTCTCACTTTTATCAATATCCATCTCATTATATAATGAAAAGGAAAAAATGTCTGCGTTTCTTGACATTTGATGAAAAAAATTGCATGGTTTTGACAGGAAATCCACTACAGAACGATGCTTACTTTCAAGTCTACATTGTTAAGACAAAAATTTAAGACAAAAAAACAACCTTCTATAACGAAGGTTGTTTGGGGGAGGTAAAATAATGAACCTACAGAGGGTGGGAGGATTACCCATAACATCATACTGATGTAAGATGGTTCATTTTCAGTATAATATCACGTTAACACTATGTCAATGGTATAAAATAAAAATTTGGACATGCTGTCTGGGGAGGATTGGATGGAAAACTTAGAAAGACTATTACAAGATCAAATCAACGCTTCTCCTAAAAAAGCAATTTCATTTTCCGATTGGATGGAAGCGGCACTTTATCATGAGCGTTGGGGATACTATCAACAGCAGAGAGTGAAGATTGGTAAAGATGGTGATTTTTATACTAGTCCTATGGTAGGGGATGTGTTTGGTAGGGCATTGGCATTAGCCATTGCAGAGATTGGTGAGAAGATGTTCCTCGATCAAAGGATGACACTTGTGGAGGTCGGTGGAGGAAACGGAAGATTAGCCTGTCAAATCTTAGATGCCTTACAGGGGAATCCTCTCTACAACCGCTTAACTTATACCATTGTAGAGCAGAGTCCTACACACCGCCAAATGATCGAGGATATGGTGCAGCGCCATGAAAAGCGAGTTCATATTATCCCATCATTAACTGCACTTTCTGCATTTCAGGGAATCGTCCTATCCAATGAATTACTGGATGCATTTCCTGTGCATTGGCTACAATTTACCGATGAAGCTTGGGAAGAGATCTATGTAAGATGGGACGAAGAAAGGCAACGATTTATCGAAGTACTTTATCCCATTGAAGATGAGCAGATACATGATTGGGTTCAACAAGAACAAGTGCAAGCCATGGTAGGTCAGCGGATGGAAGTGAATCTAGCCATGCTTCAATGGCAGCAACAAATCAGTCAATTACTAGAGCGTGGCTATCTCATCACCATCGATTATGGGCTAACACGTGAACAACTCTATCTGCCACAGCGCAAGCATGGGACCCTTCGTGCTTTTAAGGAGCATCAGCTAGATGATGAGCTATTATCACAGCCGGGTCAGAAGGATATTACGAGTCATGTAAATTTTTCACAGTGGATGGAACGGGGAGAGGAACATAAGTTACATACGCTTCGTTTTATGACACAGCGAGAATTTTTGCTCTCTGCAGGTATACTACAATTGATCCCGACAATTCATGAGAGAGAAGATCCATTCTCGTCGAACTACAAGCAGCTCCGTGCTATTCAACAATTGATTCTTCCAGGTGGGATGGGCGATCAATTTATGGTCTGTGTTCAAGGAAAGGGAGAGGTATCGAATCAATTAAGTATCATTCGTCCTTTTAAGTTCACACTGGGATAGAAAAAGCGCTGATAAGCTACCAGAATCGGTACCTTATCAGCGCTCTCTGCTTCCTTAAATTTGTGGTGGTGTATGTAGAAAGAATGTGTAAAATAGGTATCCTGCAAAAGAGAAGGCCATGTATCCCCAAAATAGATAGAGATACGTTTTTTCTCGCAGATTCATATACCCAAGGGCAACAAAAAGCACCATCTGTGCAAGGAAAATATAAAACATGGTCATTAAATCGCCCCATAAAGCCATTAATGCAATAAGTAAAGAAATAAATCCTAACAATCGATACATCCGGGCCATTCAATATCCCTCCCTAATTCCAATATAAGCATGGTAATAATACACATTCATTATAACGAAGAAATGAAATTGTGTAAACTTTATTACAAAAGTATAAGGAGGGAATGAACAGCAGATCACATTGAATGTAATCATGTCGTATGTAATCTAGCCAAAAATTAGTCGATCTTGACTACTGTATAGCTGCATGCACCCGAACCGCAGGCGATTTTCTCTTTACCTTGGGTAAAATTCACTTTATCGAAGTATGTGGCGAAAATCCCCTTTAACAAGGCGTGATGCATTTCACATACTAAGTCAGGATGCTTCTCAGCAGGTTCCTTAAAGGTACAGTTGTGAACCATGAACTGAATGGATTTATTATCAAGAATTTTTAGCTCGGGATTTAATCCTTGCGCTACAATAACACGTTCAATACTGTTTATCTTCTCTTCATCACTCATCTGAGAGAGGACTTTAGACTCTTGCTGTAGAGCTAGCTTTGCAGCTTCAATACCAAACTGTTCGCCTACTTGAATCAAGGCTTCACACCCCTGCTCACCAAAGGTACTAAGTGTGTCCATAAGTACACGGATTAACAAGGTGTAATCACGAGGAGGAAACTGCAGACTAATCACTTCATCAGATAAATAATAAAGACGACTGGGTCGTCCTCCTTTACCGTTTTTTTCAGTTGTAGATTGAAGTAAACGGACATCTTCTAGTTTACTTAGATGTAGGCGTGCCACGTTGGGATGAATATGAAATACTTCAGCGATCTCCTGAACGATTACTGTGTCATGTTTCCTAGTTACATATTGATAAATGGAGAAACGTGTGGGATCCGAAAGGACATTGGTTAGTTTTAGCGCATCCTCATTCATGGTGATACTCCCTTCTGTTAAAAAGATCATACATTATACAATATTATAGTACATTTGTCGTATGGGGTAAACAAAAAACACATAAACATTATTGACATAGTATTATATTTAGGAATATAATGAATTTGAACAGAATAGATATAAATAAGTAATCATTTCATCTTTTAATACGGTGCTGCCTGCCCGTAAGGTCAACCATACTCTAAAAAATGTTGAAAAATGAAAATGAGAGGAGACGATGGTTGTGGCAAAGGCAGTTCAATTTTATACTTATCCAAGTTGCACTTCATGTCGTAAAGCAAAAATGTGGCTAACAGAGAATGGTATTAATTATGAAGAGCGTCATCTTCTTAAAGATCCACCCTCAATCGAAGAATTAAAGGATATCATGCGTCTTACTACAAATGGTTTTGATGATATTTTATCCACGCGGAGCCAAAAATATAAGGAGTTGGACATGGATATCGAAGATATGAATATGACCCAACTTCTTGAGATGATTTCTGAGGAGCCAAGGCTTCTACGTCGCCCACTAATCATTGATGGCGAACATCTCATCGTTGGCTACAATAAATCAGCTTTGCGAAGTATCTTGGCTTGAGCTAAAGTAAAAGGGGAGACGGTAAATCCGCCTTCCTTTTTTTATCTTATCGGTGCCATTGCTCAGGTGGCTCAAACTGCGTTATTAATCCTCTCACTTTTTTGTTAGGAGAAAGGAGTTTGTAAATGGGAGATAGTTTTGACACACTAACGCTAATAGCAAGTGATGAATTAGCGATTATCACCATGAATCGACCCAAGGTAAAAAATGCAATCAATCTTAGGATGCTAGATGAACTAGGAATTGTCCTCCATCAGGTCAAAAGCGCACCAAACATAAAAGCTCTAATTATCACGGGAGGAGATTCTGACTATTTTAGTTCAGGTGGTGATGTGAAAGAGTTTCATCAATACCAGAGTCAAGAAGAGGTCTCCAATATTTTAGAAAAAGCAAATGATATCTTAAGCCAATTGGAGCAGTTTCCCCTTCCTACTATCGCAGCGCTAAATGGGAATGCACTGGGAGGAGCCTGTGAATTAGCATTGGCCTGTGATTTTCGTATTGCTCATCCCCAGATAAAACTAGGGTTTATTCAAATTATACATCACATCATGACGAGCTGGGGTGGTGGAACTCGTCTTATTCGTCTCTTGGGAAAAAATGCACTCCCCCTATTACTTAGTGGCAAGCTGATTCCTGCTGATGAAGCACAGCGTCTAGGCTTGTTAGATAGGCTGCTTCCCCAGGAGGGGTTTCTCGAAGCTGTCATGGCGTATGTGCGCTCGATGACAGTACACCAGCGTGAGAGTATCTTGGCATATATGAAGCTGTATCGGACTGTCCAACGAGGAGAAGACTACGAAACTTGTTTACAGGTTGAGAGGGAAGAGGCCACGCGTCTCTGGATTCATCCTAATCACCGCATGCGAATTGAAGCCTTTCTTCAAAAAAAACTTTGACGTGTTCTTATACTAGGTTTAAAGCAGGAGGGGTGTGGAGATAATTCTATACTAGATGTGGATTATTCTATGAACTCTAGCAGTAGCATAGAATATACATAAATAGTATAGGAGGGAAATACATGACGGCTAATCGACAAGATGCTTGGACACCAGATGATGATTTGGCATTGGCAGAGGTAGTTCTTCGTCATATACGGGAAGGAAGCACCCAGCTAGCAGCATTTGAAGAGGTGGCGAAAAAGTTATCTCGGACAGCTGCGGCCTGTGGTTTCCGTTGGAATAGTGCCATTCGAAAAAAATATGATACAGCCATCGCCATCGCCAAAGCCCAGCGTCAGCAGATGAAAGAACAGAAGCGTTGGAATTCTAGAGAATTTTCTGGAGAAATGGAAGAGGAGACAAGAGGACTACCTGTTATGGAAGTCAATGAGAAAGAGCATGAATCTCTTACCTATTCCACGATTATTCAATTCTTGCGCTCTGAAAAGGGACGTGTCGAGGAACAGGAAAGAAGGCTAAAAAATTTAGAGCGGAAATTAGAAGAACTACAGTATGAGAACGAACGGCTATTGCAGGAGAACCAAGAGATTATGAACAGTTTTCATCATGTGGAGAAGGATTATCGCATTGTAAATGATGACTACCGAACATTGCTAGAAATTATGGATCGGGCCCGAAAAATGGCGATTTTCGGTGAATCTAGTCATCCAAAATCGGTATTTCGGATGGATGGCAATGGGAATCTAGAGCGCGTAGAGAAATAAAACGGAAACGACCGCATAAGAGTAGCGGTCGTTTCCGTTTGTTATTTTTGTAACTCAATACCTTCAGGAAGCCAGACGTATGGATTTTCTCCACGGTCACGATTTGGATCGTAATGTACTGGTTGAAAGCCCATCTTGAGCCAAAATTGATCAGAACGGCTACGTGCATTGGTTTTAATGGGATGGTTTAAGTTTTTAGCATATTGAACCATCTTGCTACCTAATCCCTTGTTGCGATAGTCAGGCAGTACTTCTAATTTCCAGAGTTCATAGTAGTTTTGTGGAGGTTGAAAGAATCGATCATAGGGTGCTTCTATTTCATATAGACTCATTCGGGCCACCAAACGGTCCCCATCATAGATACCAAAGAAGGGTGAACGCAGGTGATTTTCGATCAGGTTCTCTTCCAAGTCCTCTAACATATACAACTCTTCTAAGCCATATTCGCGAAACTGTTTAAAATCTTCCAAGGTCTTGTAGTTGATCTTTAAGGGGACGACGGAAAATGGTTCATTATTCATCAATCCTCATCCTTTCGCCATAGGCATCTATATCCATTATTATACCGTATTTCCAACGAGCTTACCTCATTAAAAGCTTCATTCTATTTTTTAGAATAATTGGAGGATTCGTACAATATGGTGTAGAAATAAGTAGCCATACTGAACAGTGGCTCAGTGTGGTCCATTGAGCATAATATGCGAGGAGGATGTAGAGTGAAGCAGATTAATGCTGAAATGGCAGGTACTGTGATCGCCATATTAGTGGAAGAGGGTGAGATACTTCGTGCCCAACAGGATGTAGTCATTATGGAATCAATGAAGATGGAGATTCCTATGATTACACCCTCCGCAGGCATTGTTCGTCAGGTTTGTGTAGAAGCGGGTCAATTTGTGAATGAAGGTGACCCATTGGTCTTCTATGAGACGGAGAGCAAGGAATGAGTGTACAGTACGAGAGAGATGGAACCATCGGCTATATCTGGTTAAGGCGTCCTGAGGTACATCATGCTTTAAACCGTCAGATGGTTGAAGATCTAGGGATCGCCATCGAGCAATGTGCTCATACTCCCAATCTTCGCGTCGTTATCTTGGCAGCAGAAGGTTCCTCATCCTTCTGTGCTGGTGCAGACTTAACTGAACGGAGCAGAATGTCTGTGGAGGATGTCCGTCGTTTTGTTCGCGAACTTAGTTTTACCTTTACTCACTTATCCAAGCTTCGTGTTCCTGTCATCGCCGCAATGACAGGCAATGCCTTTGGGGGCGGATTAGAATTGGCCATGGCTGCAGATATTAGAATCTTAGCGGAACGTGCCAGTGTAGGATTGACGGAGACATCCTGGGCCATTATCCCAGGAGCAGGAGGAACACAACGCTTACCCCAACTAGTGGGTGTTGGGAAGGCGAAGGA
Source organism: Rubeoparvulum massiliense (assembly GCF_001049895.1). Classification (GTDB taxonomy): domain Bacteria; phylum Bacillota; class Bacilli; order Rubeoparvulales; family Rubeoparvulaceae; genus Rubeoparvulum; species Rubeoparvulum massiliense. Next base: position 1,069,434 of record NZ_CVPE01000006.1, on the reverse strand, counting down.
ATTAATCTATACCGCATGCCGTATAAGCGCACGGGAAGCATGGCGGATCGGCCTAGTTCAGCAGATTGCACCGCAGGAAGAAGTGCTGAAACAAGCGGAGACCATGGCTGCAGTTATTGCAGCCAATGGTCCTGTTGCCATTCAGCAGGCAAAAAAAGCACTTGATATGGGTTCACATCTCACGCTGGAAGAGCGACTACAGTTGGAGCAAGAAGCATATGAGCGAGTCATTGGGACGCAAGATCGTTTGGAAGGATTACGGGCATTTCAAGAAAAACGGAAGCCAATATATCGAGGAGAGTAAGGGGAGGCGAAGATGGAAGAGATTAATCAAACATGGCAAGAGCGAGTCGGGCGGATTTTACAAGGTGGTGTAGCAAAATATCATGAGCAGCAAAAGGCACAAGGGAAATGGTTCGTAAGAGAACGGCTCCAGCGCCTATTAGATCCAGACTCGATCATGGTTGAGGATGGATTATTTGCAAATTGTTTAGAATCTGGTCTTCCTGCAGATGGTGTAGTGACTGTAATGGGAAAGATCGCTGGCCAAACTGTATGTGTCATGGCTAATGACTCTACAGTTAAGGCAGGCTCTTGGGGACCTCATACGGTGGAGAAAATCATTCGAATTCAGGAGTTAGCGGACCGTTTAGAAGTGCCAATGTTTTATTTAGTGGACTCTGCAGGTGCAAGAATTACCGATCAACTGGAGATGTTCCCAGGGAGACGAGGAGCAGGTAAAATTTTTTATCAACAGGTTCGCATGTCGGGAAGAGTTCCGCAGGTTTGTCTGCTTTTTGGACCATCAGCAGCTGGTGGGGCATATATTCCAGCATTTTGTGATGTGGTCATCATGGTAGAAGGAAATAGTAGCATGTATTTGGGCTCCCCAAGGATGGCAGAGATGGTGATTGGAGAAAAAGTAAGCTTGGAGGAGATGGGTGGGGCTGCCATGCATTGTCGAATCAGTGGTTGTGGAGATTTTTTGGCTAGCGATGAAGAAGAAGCGATCGTCATCGCTCGTGGCTACCTCCAATATATGCCCGCCAATTATCGCCATTCTACTCCAATTCAGGAGAGTCAAGAGCCTGATGGAGAAGCCAATGCAAAACTTTCTACCATTATTCCCAAGCATCCTAATGCTCCGTTTAATATGAAGGAGTTGATTCATGGTATCATCGATGCAGATAGTTTCTTAGAAATTAAAGAAGAGTTTGCCCCTGAGTTGATTACTGCCCTCGCACGTATGGGAGGGCGAACCATTGGCATTGTGGCCAATCAACCCTCGGTTAAAGGTGGGGTTTTATTTGTTGATTCTGCAGATAAGGCTGCACGCTTTATCCATCTCTGTGACGCATACCAGATTCCTTTACTCTTTTTGGCTGATGTGCCTGGTTTTATGATAGGAACAAAGGTCGAGCAAGCAGGGATCATTCGTCATGGGGCGAAAATGATCGCTGCGGTAAGTGAGGCTACTGTACCAAAGATCTCTTTGATTGTACGAAAGGCGTATGGCGCTGGACTTTATGCGATGGCAGGTCCAGCCTTTGAACCAGATTGCTGCCTGGCCTTACCGGATGCACAAATTGCGGTGATGGGACCAGAAGCAGCAGTGAATGCAGTTTATTTGAATAAAATTGCCCAGCTCAAGGATGAAGAGGAACGTCAACGCTTCATCCACGAAAAGCGTAGGGAGTATCAAGAGGATATCGATATTTATCGCTTAGGCTCCAAGTTGATTGTGGATGGAATCATCCCCATTGAAAATGTACGTCAGGAGTTGATCCATCGTTACGCTCTTTACGCTACGAAGAACATGACCTTTTCACAGCGTAAAAAGCCAGTATATCCTGTTTGAAATTGGAATGTTCCTAGGCAGTATGAAGGCGTGGCAGTCTGTCTCGCCTTCTTTATATTACTTTCAAGAGTTTATTTTACTGATTTTCACACTCTACTTTGCACGAAGTACTTATTATAAACTATAATAGGAAGAAACAAGACTAGCATCCCGATTCTTTTTGGATGCTTCAGGAGGAAGTAGCCCGTGTTTGCATTCTTGGTTAATATCTTATCGATAATGATCACTTATCCACTTTTGATATTGCCGATTATTTATATCATTTTTCGAATTGCCCGCCAGGAAAGAAAAATAGCCTTTCAGCATACCACGGATATCATCACACTTTTCTTGCTCTTCAATATCCAAACGGCGATTTACATCACCTATCAATCAAAGGCTTTTCTTTGGTGGTATGCCATTGTCATGCTCCTATTTTTCATTATTCTTGCCTTATTGCAGTATAAATTGCATGGCGACTTTTACCCACAACGTCTATTCCGTGCTGGCTGGCGTTTAAGTTTTTTAGTTCTGCTTATACTACATGTAGTTACTGTAGTACTAGGAATCATATATCAATATCAAATCTCGTAATCTATGCTGGACTAATAGGAACTTTAGAAGGCGGAGATAGGAATGGAAATGGATTCGAAACAGGAGATTCAATGGCGTATTCGACAAGCAGCTGAAAAGGTGTTTAAGGAACGAGGATATGAACGAGCTGATATGCGAACTATTGCCCAAGAAGCGAATATTGCTGTAGGCACCATCTATAACTATTATCAAAACAAGGCACTTTTGTATCACGATATATTAATTGGCGAGTGGGAAACCATCCGTACAAGAATTGAACGCTTGATGATTGAGGAATCCTCGTGCAGAGAGCGGATTAAACAGATTTCTGCATTGCTCTTCCCCTTTATTTCTGGTCATATCAATGAATGGCATGAAATTATGGCGGATGTTCAATATCATCACCATGGCGACAAGGGTCGACAGGCACAATTGCTCGCCCATCAAGAATTGAAAGACCAATTGAATCAACTGTTCATGGATGGCGGATATTCATCAGAGCAAGCAACGAGACTCACCTTAACCTTTGTTGGAACGCTTACACAGTTAGGCGTTACATATCCTGAAAATGCGGAGGAGAATACCCAATATATGACTTGGTTATTTACTCATCTGTTAACCAAGTAAACAGAGCATCAATGCGAGAATGTCACAATAAGGAGCGATCAAATGAAGATAGAAGCATGTCAGATTGGATTTTCCAATCCTATTTTTGAAGCATACTGTACAGAATATTCACGTGTATCATCGCTCTTTGCTTATCCACCATTTATGGATACAAGCTTCCATGATCGGGTGGGCCAATTAAAACAGTATCCAAAGGATCGGCGAAAAGATGTTGGAGAAGCACTGCTTCAATATAACAAACTGGTTGACAACCATCCTAGAGCGTTGGAAAATATCCATCGTTTCATCGATGAGGATGCCCTTGTGATTGTAGGAGGACAACAGGCAGGAATCTTAACAGGACCCCTCTATTCCATTTATAAGGCCATTTCCATTGTACAATTGGCTAATAAATGGAGTGAGAGCTTACAGCGCCCTGTCATTCCTGTTTTTTGGATCGCTGGGGAGGATCATGATTTTGCTGAGGTCAATCATACATATTTGCTTAACAAAGACAATAGCATTGAGCGACAAAGATTACCGCTAGAGGGTGAACAACGAATACCCATTTCATATCGGAGAATTGAGCCCAAGGTTTTATCTGAATATGTGAATCATTTTTTTGACAGCTGCCTGCAAACGGAATTTACTCTTTCCTTAAAACAGGCCTATCTGGAATTAGCGCAAGCCTCCAGTTCCTTGACGGAATTTTTCTCGAAGATCATGGTTCGGCTGCTTGGAGAGCATGGCTTAGTGTTAATTGATTCTGCTTACCCACCATTACGCCATGTGGAGTCACCATTATTTGCGAGGATCATCAAGGAGAATTCTCAGGTACAAGCAGCCTTTAGACAGGGAAAGATGCAAGTCATGGAGTTGGATTATCCCTGTCAGATTCAGACTGTGGAGGAGAATGGACATCTCTTCTACATTAAGGAGCAGGAACGGGAGCTGCTTGATCATATGGAGGGGAAATGGTCTGGAAAGCATGGTGAACTGAAGTGGGATACACCAGCACTACTCCGGCTTCTTGAAGCTGATCCCAGTCGCTTCAGTTCCAATGTGGTTACACGACCATTGATGCAAGAATATCTTTTTCCCACCCTTGCTTTTGTGGCTGGACCTGGAGAAATTGCTTACTGGGCGATGTTAAAACCACTCTTTCAATGGCTAGGGAGCCCCATGCCACCTATCATTCCACGTTTCTCAGGGACAATTGTTGAAGGAACGATTCAAAAATTACTACGTAAATATGATCTGAAATGCACGCAAGTTTTACATGGTGTGGAGCAATATAAGGATGCTTGGATTAAGGGACAGGACGACCAGCAGCTCCTTGCACAGTTTACCCACTTGCAAGAGGACTTAGTTCGTCGTTATGATACGATCCTTGCTGGATTGGAACAGATTCATGATGGCATGAAGCAGCTAGGAGAAAAGAACCTACAGAAAATTCTGGAGCAGGTACAATTTTTACAGCAACGAACCCTCAATGAGATGGAGAAACAGCACCATACAGCGATTCAACATTTTCAAAGGATGGAATATGGTCTATTACCAACGGGGAGATATCAAGAAAGAACTTATAATATTTTTCAATATATAAATAAGTATGGTGAGAACTGGTTTAAGGAATTAATGCAGTGTGATTTACCTGCAGATGGTTGTCACTATGAAATTTGCCTCGGCGGTGCCACTGATTCTCCAGCTTAACCACGCTATACTTTAGTTGCATATAACTTGGCCTTTATATTACTTTAGACCTGTTTTTCAAACCCTGCTAAGTACTTAGCAGGGTTTTTATGTTTTTCCAACGAATAAAAGGAGAATAGGTGGTGAAAAGTGGGGCAAAGTGGGTATAATAGGGGTAAAGGTGGTGAAGGCCTGTGTTGATGGGAGAATACCAGCATTCTTTAGATGCAAAAGGTAGAATCTTTATGCCAGCCAAGTTGCGTGAGCTTCTGGGGGACTCCTTTATTATCACACGGGGGCTTGACCGCTGCTTATTTGTCTACCCACCTGCTGAGTGGCAAGCAATAGAGCAAAAGTTTAGAGCTCTGCCGGTAACACGTGCCGATGCCCGCAAATTTACACGTTTCTTCTTTTCTGGTGCTGTTGATGCCGAGCTTGATAAGCAAGGACGTGTCAATATACCTGCCCACCTTCGTGAATATGCCCATTTGGAAAAGGACTGTGTCATTATTGGTGTCTCCAATCGGGTGGAAATATGGTCCTATGATGAATGGCAAAAGTACTATGAAGAATCTGAAGAATCCTTTGCGGAAATTGCCGAGACCATTGTGGATTTCCAACTGTAGATTCTTACATCTTAGGATGAGGATCCTAGAGAATGCGCAATATATTTAACAAATAATATTTCTGAAAAATGATCCTGAAATGGAGGACGATCATGTTTCATCATGTGACTGTGTTACAACATGAAGCTGTAGAAGCACTCAATGTACAAGAGGATGGCATCTATGTCGACGCAACTTTGGGTGGTGGAGGTCACAGTGAACTGATTGCCCAACGTCTTGGTTCGGAAGGGCGGCTCTTCGCCTTTGACCAAGATGAAGAAGCACTACAGGCTACCCAAGAGCGACTACAGAAGTACGCTGATCGGATTACCTATATCCATGCTAATTTTCGTAGGCTCCAAGAGGAGCTTGCGACATTTGGTGTCAATAAAATTGATGGAATTCTTTTCGACCTTGGTGTTTCTTCGCCACAATTAGATGATGCTGAACGAGGTTTTAGCTACCAGAAGGATGCTCCATTGGATATGCGCATGGATCGTACGCAACCGCTATCAGCAAAAGGACTTGTGAACACATGGCCTGAGCAAGAACTGGCATCGATTATCTGGCGATATGGCGAGGAACGATTTTCGAAGCGGATCGCACATGCAATCTGTCAAGCAAGGGCTGAAGCACCAATCGAGACAACACTTCAATTGGCGGAGTTAGTCAAGAATGCGATCCCTGCTGCAACACGTAGAACTGGTGGTCATCCAGCAAAACGCACCTTTCAGGCGATCCGAATTGCTGTCAATGATGAGCTAGGTGCATTCACCGAGGCGGTTCAAGCAGGAGTCCAATTGCTAAACCTTCATGGCAGGATCGCTGTGATTACATTTCACAGCTTAGAGGATCGAATTTGTAAAGAGATTTATCAAGAAGCAGCAAAAGGCTGTGAGTGTCCCCCTGCATTTCCTGTTTGTGTTTGTGGACGCCAACCCTCTGTGAAAATTATTACAAGAAAACCGATTCTTCCAACAGACGAGGAAGTAGCAACAAATCGTCGAGCACACTCAGCGAAGTTACGGGTGGCTGAAAAAATACTGGAATAACGAATCTGTCTATTAGATGCAGTAAGGAAAGAGGTGAACTCGCATGAGTGGGCAAACGTATGGTACCGGTGTTTCAACTGAAAGAGTTGTAGAAATGCGTAGTGGTTTAAGCGGCTTTGATAAATTATTATATATCTTTCTAATCATTGCTATCGTTCTCATGTCCACATTGATTCTTTCACGCTATGGACAGATTAATAAGTATAACTATCAACTACAACAGCTGCAGATTGAAATTCAAGATTTAAAGGATCGGAATCAACAGCTATTGTATGAAAAAGAGCAACTATCCAATCAGGAGAGGATTATTAGCTTTGCAGAATCGAAGGGATTAAAGATGGGAAACGGAACCGTGAAAGTACTCACATCGAATCCTCAAGAGCAGATGGTACAGAAAGAGAATGGAGATGTTAGTGCTCGAGAATTTGCCGAAGAAAGTCGAGGGGCGGATGAGTGAGATGAGTCAATTTCGGAGGAAGACAAAAGTTCGAGCGATGGGCATTGGACTTATTGTCACGCTCCTATTTTTTTTGCTAATGTTTAAGTCTTTTACCCTTCAAGTAGTAGATGCGGAGTGGCTACAGGAGCAGGCGGTAAAATATTGGCGTAGCTCCTCTGTACTGGAACCACAGAGAGGAACTATCACTGATCGGAATGGTAAGCCTTTTGCCTATGAGGGGCGGGCGTATAATGTGGTAGCTGTACTCAATTCGAAAGCAGACTCCTATGTTGAGGATAAGCTGGGAACGGCAGTGAAGCTAGCTCCCATTCTTAAGATGGATGTGGATCAACTTAATAAATTATTGAGTAAGGACGGGGTTTACCAAGTAGAGCTTCGTCCAGGTGGTTATAAGATTACGCAGGATGTGGCCCAACAGGTTATGGCACTTGAGTTGCCTGGCATCGAATTAGTGAAGACCACCAAGCGCTTCTATCCCAATGGATCATTTGCCTCCCATGTACTAGGCTATGTGAACCTCGATAATGAGCCGGTGATGGGAATTGAAAAAGACTTCAATGTACAATTGGAAGGGAAAGCGGGATTCCAACTCTTTACGAAGGATAAGCGAGGGTACCAGTTGGCTGCTACCAAAGCTTCTTTAGAAAAACCAGAAAACGGTAAAAAAATCATTCTAACGATTGATGAAAGAATCCAACAATATGTGGAGAAAGCATTGGATGAAGCGGAAAGGGAGTTTCATCCCAATCGGATGAGTGTTCTTGTTGTCGACCCAAACAACATGGAGATATTAGCCATGGCGAATCGCCCACATTTTAATCCGTCAGAGTATTGGAAGGGGATTAGCAACTATGTAAATTACTCCGTTGGTGCCCCGTTTGAGCCGGGATCAACCTTTAAGATTGTGACCCTTTCAGCTGCTGTAGAAGAAGGACTCTTTAATCCGGAGGAACGCTATCAATCTGGAAGGTTAAAGGTTCCAGGTGGGATCGTTCCTGACGTAAATACCCATTGGGGAGAACTCACCTTTCTTGAAGGGGTACAACGTTCTAGTAACGTTGCCTTTGCTATTCTTGGCTATGAAAGATTACAGAAGGAACGACTCTTTCAATATATTGAACGGTTTGGATTTATGAAACAAACTGGTATAGAAGTTTCTGGGGAAGCGGCTGGCGGTGTCGCCAAAGATATTGCCCATGTTGTACCCATTGAGTTAGCTAATATTTCATTTGGACAAGGGATCAATGTCACCGCGATCCAGATGGTCACTGCTGTAAGTGCAGTTGCCAATGGAGGTACTCTTCTAAAACCTCATATTGTGAAGGAGATTATTGACGAGGATACTGGCGCTGTACTCTATCAAAGCCAGCGTGAGGAGATCCATCGTGTTATCTCAGAAGAAACAGCTAAACAGGTGACGGAATATCTTGTATCTACCGTAACCAGTGAACATGGCACGGCGAGAAAATATGAAATCCCTGGCTATGAGGTAGCAGGAAAAACAGGGACAGCTCAAAAAATTGAAAATGGCCGTTATTCAAATACCAAGCATATTGTCTCCTTTATCGGATACGCACCAAAGGATGATCCACAATTATTGGTCTATGTTGTTGTAGATGAACCACAATTGGAATTTCCTTATATCGGTAGTAAGGTGCTTGCCCCAATTTTTACATCAGTGATGCAGAGTAGCTTACAGTATCTCAATGTAGCACCTAATTCTGAAATGGTGGTTGTATCTAATCAGGCACAATCCTATCAATTACCTAGCTTTGAAGGTGAGCAGGTCCTTCCTACAAAGAAGATGCTATTAGAGCAGGGGAAAAATGTGGAGGTTGTGGGTACGGGGGACACGATCATTCAGCAATACCCTCGCCCCAATACGGTGGTGACCAATGAGCAGACCATTTATTTATTGGTACAAAAGCCAGAGGAAATTCCGATCCCTGATTTTACAGGGACTTCATTGCGTGAGGTGATGGAGTATACCTCATTATTAGGAATTCAAGCACAAACGGATGGTCAAGGCTATGTCATTGCTCAATCCATTGAGCCTGGAGTAAAAATTGCTAGCGACCAGGTGATTCATTTCCGTTTACAGCCTCTTTCTGGTCCCGTTCCAGGCCAGGGAAGAGATGAAGAGATAGAGGATATATCTGAGCAACAACAGCAGGAGGGTAATTCAGAACAGGAATCACAGGATTCCAACGAAGGAAAAGGGGGGCAACGGGAAACAGGGACAATTCCTTTTGAGTAAGCATACTGGTAATACTAGATTATCTCAGCATTAGAGGAGATAGCTTGTTCTAAACAAAACCTCGCCTGAATAAAGGTGAAAGCAAGTAGATGGCGAGGTGACTCAGGATGAAAAACTCCAATGTAACAATACGTAAGCGGCTTGCAATCACACTGTTTTTCAGTATATTGCTCTACTTTTTATTATTAGCTCGTTTTGCATATGTTCAATTATTCGCAGGGCAAGAATTGATGGATAAAGCGGAAAATCTTTGGACTCGGGATGTTCCATTCGATGCAAAACGGGGACAGATCTTGGATCGGAATGGACATGTATTAGCCTACAATGTAAGTGTACCTTCAGTGATGTTAATTCCCTCGCAAATTGTCGATAAGGATGAAACAGCTTTTCAGCTTGCTCACATTCTCGAAATTGATCGAGACAAGATAGATAAGCTTGTACGCAAACGACAGTTATTGGTTTGGATCGCACCGGAAGGTAGAAGAATTTCGGAGGAGAAAGCACAGGCAATTGGAGCACTACAGCTACCAGGTGTCCTCATTGTGGAGGATAGTCAACGTTATTATCCCCATGGTGAGCTAGCCGCACATATTTTAGGCTTTACAGGTGTTGATAATCAAGGGTTGACTGGGGTTGAACGTCAATACGATCAACGTCTTGTGGGTAACCGAGGATATATTTCCTTCTATGCGGATGCGAAAGGGAAAATGATGCCCAATCAGAGTGAGCGCTTTCTTCCACCGCGCGATGGAGAGGATCTCTATTTAACCATCGATATCAATATTCAGAAGATCATTGAACGAGAATTAGATTCAGCAGTGCAGCAGTTTCAACCCGATAATATTTTGGCCATTGCAATGGACCCAGGTAATGGAGAAATATTGGGTATGGCTTCACGTCCTACCTATCATCCTGGGCAGTATCGAGAGTACGAGAGCGAAATCTACAATCGCAATCTACCGATTTGGAAAACCTATGAGCCTGGTTCAACCTTTAAAGTGATTACTTTAGCTGCTGCGATCGAGGAAGGTCAGGTGGATCTTCATCGTGATCACTTTTTTGACCCGGGGTATGCCATGGTAGGTGGTGCAAGAATTCGTTGTTGGAAGCATGGTGGACATGGTTCTCAGTCCTATCTACAAGTTGTAGAGAACTCTTGCAATCCAGGATTTATCGCCATGGGCCAACGCTTGGGAAAGGATCGCTTGTTTGATTATATTCGACGTTTTGGGTTTGGTCAGAAGACAGGCGTTGATTTGCCAGGTGAGGGGACAGGTATTCTCTTTAAGTTGGATCGTGTAGGGCCTGTGGAGTTAGCCACCACTTCCTTTGGTCAAGGTGTTTCCGTCACACCGATTCAACAAGTCGCAGCAATTTCAGCTGCTATTAATGGGGGATACTTGGTCCAACCCCATGTAGGAAAGCAGTGGGTGAATCCTGAATCTCATGAGGTTACAGAGATCATCAATGTTCCTAAAGGAGAACAAGTCATCTCCGAGGAGACTAGTACCAAGGTACGTGAGGCATTGGAAAGCGTGGTAGCCAATGGCTCTGGTCGTGCAGCTTATCTCGATGGTTTTCGTGTTGGTGGTAAGACAGGTACAGCACAGAAGGTTGGACCTAATGGGCGATATCTTGCCAATGAACATATCGTTTCGTTTATCGGGTTTGCTCCTGCAGATGAACCTGCTGTAGTCATCTATGTAGCTGTAGATAATCCTAGTGGTATTCAGTTTGGCTCGGTGGTTTCAGCACCGGTGGTTCAAAAAATCATGGAGGATGTCTTAGAATACCTGGAGGTTGAACCACGGAAAAATCAGCTGCCCAAGCAATATCGCTGGGGTGATCCCATTCTCTATGAGGTACCTGATCTACGGGGAATGTCCATTGATGAACTACGGCAGAGTTATTTTCAGCTCCCTATTGAGGTTACAGGCCATGGTGAGCAGGTGATTATGCAGTCACCAGCCCCAGGAACAAAAGTAGAAGAGGGAAAGCGAATCCGCATATATCTAGGTGACAATCTGCAGGAGAAGAATTAGAATGAATTGGTACGGTTTCTGACTGTTTTTATGAACTAATGTCAATACTGAATGATGATTTTCATTCCATCGTAGCCGTAATATCGTGATCGGGAGGAAGAGAGACGTGAACTTATCTACCCTCATTCATGGTTTACCCTTTATTACAGTGGTAAATCATCATGAATGTACCATTACAAAAATAACTGATAAATCGAACGAGGTTGTTCCTGGCACATTATTTGTCTGCATCCCAGGATACCGTGTAGATGGGCATCAATTTGCTGAAGAAGCGGTTGCTAAGGGAGCTGTCGCCATTGTTGCATCTCAACCAGTAGAGGTTACGGTTCCTACCCTCTATGTACGTAATACAAGACGAGCACTTGCCATTCTTTTAGATAGATTCTATGATCATCCTACTCAGCACTTGCGTTTAATTGGGGTTACTGGAACCAATGGAAAGAGTACAGTGACATATTTATTGGAGCAGATCTTTCAAGATGCTGGCTATCGAACAGGTCTGATCGGCACCATTGAACGGAAGGTTGGGACAACAAGCTTTCCAACGAATAATACCACCCCTGATCCTGTTACTCTTCAGGAAACATTTGCTTTAATGCGTAAGGAAAAAACAGATTATGCCATGATGGAGGTCTCCTCCCATGCCCTCACCCAAGGACGGGTATGGGGCTGTAAATTCCGTAGTGCTATTTTTACCAATTTGACGCAAGATCATCTGGATTATCACCATACGAAGGAAGCATACGCCTATGCAAAATCCCTGCTCTTTGCTCAGCTTGGAAATGCTTATGAAGGAGAAAATCTACCCGTTGCCATTCTTAATGGGGACGATCCTGCATCAAAGTTGATGGCAGAGGCAACTGCAGCACCAGTTCTTACCTATGCCATTCATGAACAGGCAGATGTTCGGGCGACGAATGTGACACTCAACTCAGATGGCGTACAGTTTATCGTGGAGAGCTTTGCTGGTTCTGCCCCATTTGCTCTTCACCTAATGGGGCGCTTCAATGTTTATAATGCATTAGCAGTGATTACAGCTGCATTGTTGGAAGGACTCTCCTTAGAACAGATTAAAGCCAGTCTAGAAAAGGCCCACGGGGTGCCCGGCCGCTGTGAACGAGTTGAAGCAGGCCAACCATTCCGGGTAATTGTAGATTATGCCCACACTCCTGATGGACTTCAGAATGTATTACAAACCATGAAGGAAGTGAAGGAGGGCAGATTGATCTCAGTCTGTGGCTGTGGGGGCGACCGTGATCGGAGTAAACGTCCTTTAATGGCTCAAATATCTACACAGCTGGCTGATCTATCAGTTTTTACGTCAGATAACCCACGGACAGAGGTTCCTGAGGCCATCCTACAGGATATGCTCACAGGTGTTCAAAATGATCCTGATGCAACCTATGAAGTGATTGAGAACCGCCGTGACGCAATTCAATATGCTATTGCTCAAGCAGAGCCAGGCGATATTGTGATAATTGCTGGGAAGGGCCATGAAACTTATCAAGAGATTAACGGGGTACGTCATCATTTTGATGACCGTGAAGAAGCAGCTGAAGCGATTCATCTTCGTTACCACCGGTAGAGAACAATCAGCGAGATCAAAGTTTTCGTGGAAGGAAGTGTTGTAGCATGAAGCAGATACTACTGGTAAGTGCAGCTGCTGCTTTTATTATCGCTCTCTTGGTGGGACCTATTTATATCCCCTTGTTACGTCGCTTAAAGGTGGGTCAAAGTATTCGTCAAGAAGGACCCAAGTCCCACTTTAAAAAGCAGGGGACACCTACCATGGGTGGTGTGATCTTTTTAACCTCGATTTTGCTAACAACCTTATTCTATGCCGTCAAGAATAGTGACTTCTATCTGTTACTGGTGGTCACCGTCGGGTATGGGTTAATTGGTTTTTTAGATGATTTTATTAAAGTAGGATTAAAACGCAATCTTGGCTTAACTGCCAAGCAGAAATTATTTGGCCAGCTTGTCATCGCCCTCATCTTTTATTATGGTTTATTACAACGTTCATTTGATCATTCAATCTATCTGCCAGGAACCAACATTGGATGGGATTTGGGTTGGTTCTATTTGCCATTTTTAATCATACTCTTTCTTGCTACTACCAATGCTGTGAACCTCCACGATGGCTTGGATGGTTTACTAGCAGGAAGCAGCGCGATTACCTTCAGCGCTTATGCTGTGATTGCTTGGGCATTAAGTGAATGGAATGTTGCTACCTATAGCGCTGTGATCGTCGGTGCGGTCTTAGGATTCTTAGTATACAATCGCCATCCTGCGAAAGTCTTTATGGGGGATACGGGTTCGCTTGCTTTGGGTGGCGCGTTGGCAGGAATTGCTGTCTTGACAAAAACGGAGTTACTCTTGATTATTCTTGGTGGAGTCTATGTTATTGAGACGTTATCCGTAATCATTCAAGTCTTATCGTTCAAATTACGTGGGAAACGTGTTTTCCGAATGAGTCCCATTCATCATCATTTTGAGTTGGTTGGCTGGTCAGAATGGCGAGTTGTGATCACCTTCTGGATCGTCTCCCTCATCTTTGCCATTCTAGGAATCTATATCGAGGTGTATGCAGCATGAATGAAGAGAAAAGCAAGGTTTTTCATAACCAACATATCCTAGTGCTTGGTATGGCGAAAAGCGGATTTGTTGCTGCTCAAGTTTTACATTCACTAGGTGCTAAGGTTATTGTCAACGAAAAGAAACCACGGGAAGAGGTTCCTGAAGCTGCCGCTCTAGAAGAGATGGGGATTCAGGTTCATTGCGGTGGTCATCCTGAGGAGGTCTATGCGCAACCTTTTGATCTGGTTGTGAAAAATCCAGGGATTCCTTATGATATTCCTCCTATTCGTTGGGCCCAGGAACATGGTATTCCTATCATCACCGAGGTGGAATTTGCCAGTCGCCTGACAGAGTCATCGATCATTGGAATTACAGGTTCCAATGGGAAGACAACAACAACTACACTGGTTGGTGAGATGCTCGCTCAATCTGGATTACCTGTACATGTTGCAGGAAATATTGGAACGGTTCTCACCTCTGTTGCCATGGAGAGCCAACGGAATGATTGGTTAGTTACAGAATTGAGTAGCTTTCAACTGGAAGGGACAAGCCAATTCTATCCACATATTGCTGCTTTACTCAACATCTTTGATGCCCACTTAGATTTTCATAAAACTAAGGAAGCCTATATCGCAGCGAAAATGAAGCTTTTTCAAAATCAAACCAGCACCGATTGGGCCATCTTCAATGGTGAACAGGAGATTTCATATAAGCTGGCAAAGCAAGTGGCATCACAAGTCTGCTTCTTTCATACCTATGAAGAGGTTGAACAGGGTGCCTATTTAAAGAATGGCAAGGTCTATTTTAAATACGCCAAGCAGGTCCCCATCCCCATTATTGAGGAAAGTGAGATTCAGCTGAAGGGTATGCATAATATTGCCAATATCCTCGCTGCGATTTGTATGACACTACTAGCAGGAGGAAAGGTAGAAGCGATTCAACAAGTTCTCCGAAATTTCCAAGGGGTAGAACATCGGCTTGAGTATGTTCGAACCCTTCAAGATGTTCGTTACTATAATGACTCCAAGGCAACCAATGTAGAAGCAGCAATTCAAGCAGTATCAGCTTTTGATGAACCGCTTATCTGGATTGCAGGTGGCTTAGATCGCGGTCACTCCTTTGAGGGATTACGCCCTTATCTTCAGCATGTTCGGGCCATGGTTGTCTATGGTCAGACGGCAGAACGTTTTAAAGAATTCGGAGAGTCTGCGCAGATTCCTACGATTATTCAGGTGAATGATGTGAAAGCAGCGGTTACAGCAAGTGCCAAGCTTGCAAATAAAGGTGATGTGGTTCTACTATCTCCTGCCTGTGCGAGCTGGGATATGTATTCATGCTTTGAAGAAAGAGGGCATATTTTCAAGGAGGCCGTGCATAACCTGTAATAAGCCTGTCTACTAAGACAGGACTTATTACAGATTGGAGTGTCCACTGTGGCCAAAACGGTACGACCCCCTGATTTACTATTGCTTATTGCCACCTGTGCTTTGCTAGCAGTGGGTGTGGTGATGGTATATAGTTCAAGTGCTGTTATCGCTCAAGAAACATTTGGCGATGGGCTTTTCTATGTAAAAAGGCAACTGCTCTTTGCAGGAATTGGACTATTCCTCATGTTTGTAGTCATGAAAGTAGATTATTGGCGTTGGCAACGCTGGTCCCAACTGCTTCTTATTATCTGTTTTGTTTTACTTCTACTTGTGTTAATTCCCGGTGTAGGATTACAGCGGGGTGGGGCTCGTAGTTGGTTAGGGATCGGTGCTTTTTCCATACAACCTTCTGAGTTTATGAAGCTAGCGATGATTTTATTTATCTCACGTTGGCTCTCCGATTACGGGGAACGAATTATCCACTTCCGGAAGGGTGTCTTACCCCTGTTGCTCTTATCAGGAAGCGCTTTTGCTTTGATTATGATGCAGCCTGATCTTGGAACAGGAACGGTGATGATGGGAACAGTGCTTGTCCTTATCTACATCGCTGGGGCACGTCTTGCACATCTTTTTGGTTTGGCCTTGCTAGGCATCGTAGGTTTTGTGGCCTTGGTTCTAGCGGCTCCCTATCGAATTGCCCGAATTTTGGCCTTTTTAGATCCGTGGCAAGATCCATTGGGCAGTGGCTATCATTTAATTCAATCCTTGTATGCTATTGGGCCAGGAGGCTTTACAGGTCTTGGATTAGGGATGAGTAGGCAAAAGTTTTCCTATCTACCTGAACCGTATAATGATTTTATTTTCTCCATCCTTGCAGAGGAATTAGGCTTTATTGGAGTTGCTACAGTACTCGGACTTTTTATGATTGTTTTATGGCGGGGAATTTCCATTGCCTTTGCTGCACCAGACCGATTTGGTAGCTTTTTGGCAGCAGGTATTGTAGGCTTGATTGCGATTCAAGTTGTAATCAATCTTGGGGTTGTCTCAGGAATGTTTCCTGTAACAGGTATTACACTACCACTCATTAGTTACGGTGGCTCATCGCTGACGTTGATTCTTTTATCCCTTGGAGTTTTGCTAAACATTTCGCGATTTTCTCGACTTTAGCTATTTAATCAATGTAGTCAATATCTTAGAATGAATAAAGAAGATCTGCTTCAGATTGGGGTATGAAAATGAAGATCGTATTATCTGGTGGAGGAACTGGTGGTCATATTTATCCAGCCTTAGCGATATTAAAAGAAGTACAGCGACAGGAACCTGATTCACAGTTTCTTTTTATTGGAACTGCCAAAGGCCTTGAAAGCGAATTGGTACCAAAGGCTGGAATTCCATTTAAAAGTATTGAGATATCAGGATTTAAAAGAAAGCTGACACTGGAAAATCTCAAAGTGATTCAGCAGTTCATCAAGTCAACGTATCTGGCGAAAAAGATGCTGCGAGAGTTTCAGCCAGATGTTGTTGTTGGAACAGGCGGATATGTTTGCGGTCCCGTTGTTTATGCTGCCCATCGTTTGGGAATTCCTACGATGATTCATGAGCAGAATGTAATACCAGGGGTAACCAATCGCTTTCTAGCACGGTATGTGGATCGGATTGCCATTAGTCTTGAGGGAGTCCGTGGGTATTTTCCAAAGAAAAAGGTAGTCTTAACTGGCAATCCTAGAGCTTCAGAAGTGGTCTCTGTTCAGAATAGTGAGGGCAAGGAAGAATTGAATATACCAATTCCCCCAGAGCGTCGTATTGTGCTTATTGTAGGTGGAAGTCGTGGTGCGAGACCAATCAATGAGGCTGCTGTTCAGATGATTCCCTATATGGTAATGCATCCTGATCTTCATTTTATCTTACAAACAGGCGATGCTAACTATTCCATGGTAGAAAAATTGATCAAGGATGAACAGCTTACGATTCCAGAGAATCTCACCATCCTTCCTTATATTTATCAGATGCCTGAACTACTTGCCCGTACCTCTTGTATCATAAATCGTGCAGGTGCATCAACCATTGCTGAGATTACTGCACTTGGAATCCCAAGTATTTTGATCCCGTCCCCTTACGTTACGAATAATCATCAGGAGAAGAATGCTGTGTGGCTTGAAGAAGCAGGTGCTTCCATCATGATTCTAGAGCCACATTTGACTGGGACATTGCTTTTTGATACAGTGTTACAAATTATGAATAACCCTACATGTATGGAGACCATGAGTATTGCAGCCAAAAAGCTAGGAATTCCCGATGCAAGTCAACGCTTTTATCTGGAAATGATGAAGCTATTACCGAAGAGATAGGCTAATTGGCACTTTAGCCTCTAGATGTGCATACAATATTTATCATGCAAGATATGATTGTGTTGAACAGAAGGAGGGCATCCCATGTTACAGAATGCCATCAAGGAGCTACATGAAGCGAAAGTGGGTACCATCGTATGTAATGAAATCATGGCAAGGTATACCACATGGAAGGTTGGGGGTCCTGCTGACCTCTTCCTCGTGATCCAAGACAAAGCTGCACTTCAGCGCACGATTGAAATCCTACATCGCCATGAAATTCCTTGGCTTGTTCTGGGAAAGGGATCCAATATCCTTGTTTCTGATCTTGGAATTCGCGGTGCTGTGATAAAATTAGATCGCTTTAATCAATTAGAGATCATGGATACTCGGATTCAAGTAGGTGCTGGCTATTCCATGGTCAATTTAGCCATAACCGCTGGCAAAGCAGGATTAACAGGATTGGAGTTTGCAGGAGGAATTCCAGGTACTGTAGGAGGTGCCTGCTATATGAATGCAGGTGCCCATGGATCAAATATGGCTGCCGTATGCGAAATGGTAGAAGTGGTGACCGAAACTGGTAAAATTCTGCATCTTACCAATCGTGAGATGCAGTTTGCATATCGTACTTCCATTCTTCAAGAAAAACCTTGGATTGTAACAGAGCTACATTTTCAATTGCAGAAAGGTGATCGTAAGGAGATCGCTGCAGCGCTTGCTAGCTATAAGGATCGTCGACGAAAAACACAGCCACTCAAAGAAGCCTGTGCTGGTAGTGTGTTCCGAAATCCTGAAGGAGATCATGCAGGCCGCTTAATTGAAGCAGCAGGCTTAAAAGGTTTTTCGTTGGGTGATGCACAAGTATCCACCATTCATGCAAATTTTATTGTGAATCGTGGAAAAGCATCAGCAGCAGATATTGAACAGCTTATTAGCCATGTTCAACAAGAGATTAAACGACAATTTGGTATTCAATTGGAAACAGAGGTCTTGCGTGTTGGTGAACATCTAACAATGTAGGACGATTGGTTGAATTGGTGAGGTGAAGGTGATGGCTATCCCACATGCGCAACCAGAACCACAAAAGAAACGTAAGAATTATCGACTCCTTTTTCTTTTGCTTTTTTTCTTTGTTCTCATATTCGTTATTCTTTTTCTGCGTTCACCTTGGAGTAAAATTGACACCATACGAATTGTTGGCAATGAGTTACTCACCGATGAGGAGATCCTCTCCTATGCCAAATTACATCCTGGTATCAATTTTTTTGAATTACGTACAGGAGAAGTAATACGCTTACTAGAAGAATTAGATGAGGTGAAAGAAGTTCAGATTAAAAAAAGCTTTCCAGGGAAGCTATTACTTCAGATCACCGAGTACGAACGAGTCGCTCTATGGAAAGAGGATGGAAAACTTTACCCCTTATTAGGAAATGGGGTTATTTTAAAGTCCATTGATTGGACAAGCCGTTATGTGGATCGACCATTAATCACCACTTGGTCAGATACCACACTGTTGCCTGAGCTAGGGATCAAGTTAGATCGTCTCGATGAAGCGATTCTACAATCCATGTCAGAAGTGATTCTCGTTCCAACGGAGAAGGAACCTGATCGGATTCACATCTATATGAGAGATGGTAATGAAACAGTTACTTCATTACGCTATCTGGAAAAAATGCAACGCTATTTAGAGATTACCAGTGTCATGGGAACGGAGAAAGGGGTTATCTATTTACTTGAAGCAGCATGGTTTCAACCCTACGATCTTCTAAACGAGAATAAAGACCTAGATTCCTCTGGCGAATGAGACCAATTTTCCTTCCTATCCTCATGATATTCATACTAATAATCCATCAATATACAGGTAAAAAGTCTCCTACGAGGGGGAAAGAAGTATGCTATACTAAAGATTAAGTATAGGTATTTTGAAATATATATTGTTAGACGATAATTTTTTACATTTCTAGTAGGCTTTATAGCTATGCTTGTAGAATTAGTATTATTTAGATTTGATCTATCTCATCTGCAGTAATGGGATTGACATAGTATGTTGCTAGAGGAGGTGCCACCAGATGAGCAACAATGAATATGTGGTTAGTTTAGATATAGGTACATCAAAAATACGCGTAATCATTGCTGAAAAGAGCAGTGGATCCATTCATATTATTGGTGTTGGAACAGCAGATTCCAAGGGGATAAAAAAAGGTTCCATCGTGGATATTGATCAAACAGTACAAGCGATCCGTCAGGCTGTAGAGAACGCCGAACGGATGGTTGCACTCCCAATCCATGAGGTATACATAGGTATTGCAGGTAACCATATAGAATTGACTCCAACACATGGTGTCGTTGCTGTATCCAGTGAAGATCGGGAGATTCGCGATGAGGATATTGATCGTGTAATGAATGCAGCGCGGGTTGTTAATATTTCACCAGAACGTGAAATTATTGATGTCATACCTACACAATATATTGTGGATGGACTAGATGGCATTAATGATCCATTAGGGATGGTTGGTGTTCGTCTCGAAATGGAAGGCATCATTGTATCCGGCTCCAAGACGATGATGCAGAATTTGATTCGGTGTGTAAAGCGAGCAGATCTAGAGATTACTGGGGTAATTTTGCAGCCATATGCCACGAGTATGCTAGCTCTATCTGATGATGAGAAGAATTTAGGTGTTGTTCTCGCTGATATTGGAGCAGGCTCAACCACCATTTCTATTTTTGATCAGGGCTCTTTAGTTGCAACCTCTGTAATTCCTCTTGGTGGCGATATGATTACCAATGATATCGCCATTGGATTAAGGACTCAAACTGATGTGGCTGAAAAGGTGAAATTGAAATACGGCTGTGCTTTGGTAGAGGATGCTCTTGAATCTGAAACATTCCGTGTTCCAAGGATTGGCAGTAATGTGGAGAAGGAATTTGACCAGATTGATCTTGCCCATATTATTGAGGCACGTCTCGTTGAAATCTATGAAATGATTGAAAAAGAGGTTAAGCGTCTAGGGTTTCGTGAAGAGATTCCTGGAGGCTATGTGCTAACAGGTGGTGTAATGGCGATGCCAGGTGCCCTTGATCTAGCGCGGGATATTTTACAGACCTCGGTTCGCGTAGCTGTGCCAGATTATATTGGTGTGCGCACACCTGCATTTACAGCAGGCGTGGGTTTGGTTAAATATGCTTTTCAGAAAAGCCGCAAACGTAGAACGTTGACCACGACTGCATCCCCTGCTACCTATGCAGCACCAAGTAATCGTAATACACAAAATGTTGATGATGAAAGCTCAGAAGGCTTTTTCGATAAGATGAAGAATTGGTTAAAAGAATTTATCTAGGCGTATGATTAGTGAGGGGGAACCATCGATATGTTACAGTTTGATATGGACGTAGATACATTAGCCCGAATTAAGGTAATCGGCTGTGGTGGCGGTGGCAGCAATGCGGTCAATCGAATGATTGAAGCAGGTGTTCAAGGTGTTGAATTTATCGCTGTGAATACGGATGCACAAGCACTTCAACTCTCCAAGGCTCCCCATAAACTTCAAATTGGGGAAAAGTTGACCCGTGGTTTAGGAGCGGGTGCTAATCCAGAGGTTGGAAAAAAAGCTGCTGAGGAGAGCAGAGAGAGCATCGTCAATGCACTAAAAGGTGCAGACATGGTCTTCGTTACAGCAGGAATGGGAGGCGGTACAGGAACTGGTGCTGCTCCTGTTATTGCTGAGATCGCTAGGGAAGTTGGCTCCCTTACTGTTGGAGTTGTGACACGTCCTTTTACCTTTGAAGGACGAAAGCGTATGATGCAAGCGATCAACGGAATTGAAGCTCTGAAAGAAAAAGTAGATACATTGATCGTTATCCCCAATGATCGTTTGCTCGAGATCGTTGATAAGAACACCCCGATGCTTGAAGCTTTTCGTGAGGCAGATAATGTGCTGCGCCAAGGTGTTCAGGGGATCTCTGATTTAATTGCTGTACCCGGCTTAATCAATCTCGACTTTGCTGACGTAAAGGCAA
Source organism: Rubeoparvulum massiliense (assembly GCF_001049895.1). Classification (GTDB taxonomy): domain Bacteria; phylum Bacillota; class Bacilli; order Rubeoparvulales; family Rubeoparvulaceae; genus Rubeoparvulum; species Rubeoparvulum massiliense. The sequence goes on along the minus strand of NZ_CVPE01000006.1, from coordinate 1,048,022 downwards.
TTATGAGTGAAAAAGGTTCAGCCTTGATGGGGATCGGTATTGCCACAGGGGAGAACCGCGCTGCTGAAGCTGCGAAGAAGGCCATTTGTAGCCCATTACTGGAAACTTCCATCGATGGCGCCCATGGCGTTCTGATGAATATTACAGGGGGCTCGAATTTGAGTCTATACGAAGTGAATGAAGCAGCAGATATTGTTTCTTCTTCAGCTGACCGCGATGTTAATATGATTTTCGGTGCTGTAATCAATGAGGATCTTGAGGATGAGATTGTTGTCACTGTGATCGCTACTGGTTTTGATGAGACCAAGCAGCAACCGGTAACAAGAGAGGAACGGCATCTCCATAGTGCTAATCGACGTCCAAGTCGCTTAGAAGAGGAATTGGAACCGACTAATTTGGGTGATGATCTAAATAATCTAGAGATTCCTGCTTTCCTTCGCGAGCGTCGTCGTCGCAATCGTCCTTAATTCTTGCCATAAACTAGAATACGCCTGATACTTGAGTAGATTCATTTTACTATGAATCTACTCTATTTTTTTACAAAAAATGCTGTACTTGATCGGCAAGTTTTGACAGACATTGTAATATAAATACAGTATACTAGCTTCACCTAGGTGGGTGAAGAAAATGGTTGTCTACCTTGATCTCTTCCTAATCCTGAATGGAGGATTCAATCTTGTACTGCTCTATTTTACAGGGCGCTTTCGTCAACAAAGAATCAGCTGGTGGCGGCTGTTGCTCGCTGCATTAATAGGAGCTCTTTATGCGCTGATGATCTTAACGCCAACATGGACATTCTTATTAAGTCTTCCGATCAAGGTACTGGTGGCAGCTTTCATGTGTTGGATTGCTTTTGGATTTCGGCAATTTAGGTTTTACTTCCAGATCCTGCTTACGTTCTTTCTTCTTTCTTTCTCAGTAGGTGGAGGTATCTTAGGACTTCATTACATGGCGCAGACCTCTGGAACTGCTTATCAAGGAGTACTCATCTCTTGGGGTGATGGATCCACCATCTCATTCTCCATATTATTACTAGGGGTTGTGCTCGTATTGTGGAGCCAAATAAGAGAACGATCATTGCGTGAGAAGGAAAGCATGCTGAAGCAATGGATCGTTGAAGTGGAAATTGTCCTATTTCAGGAGCGCATCACCTGTAATGCCTTGGTGGATACAGGAAATCGCTTGGTAGATCCCTTTAGTGGTGTCCCTGTCATGTTGGTGGAGCTCAAGCTTCTTCAGGAGCTTTTACCGGAGCCAATCAGAAGATTGGTAGAGCAGCAGGAGCAAGTCACCATGGAGAAGCTCATGGAGGTACCCCATGAATATTTACCGTTGGTTCGCTTTATTCCATTTCAGGGCGCTTCTAAGGGGCGTCACCTATTAATTGCCATTAAACCAACACGTCTTACCTTTGTGTATCAGGGAGAACAAAGAATCATTGAGCAAGTATGGGTTGGGATTCATCCAGAGGTTCTTGCAACGGAGGGCTCATTTCAGGCCATTCTTCATCCCCATATGATCAAGGAATTAAAAAAGGAGGTTCTTCATGCTTAAGCGGTGGCGTTTCATATTTAACCTTTTCTGGGTCCGACTTCTCATGCGAATGGGTCTGAGATCGGATGAAGTTTATTATATTGGTGGCAGTGAAACCTTACCTCCTCCGTTAAGCAAGGAGGAGGAAGCATATCTGCTTGACCAATTGCCATTGGGAGATGAAGCGGTACGTTCAATCTTGATCGAACGGAACCTCCGTTTGGTGGTCTATATTGCTCGGAAGTTTGAAAATACGGGGATCAATATTGAGGATTTAATCAGTATCGGAACCATCGGCCTAATCAAAGCGGTACGTACCTTTGATCCATTAAAGAAAATTAAATTGGCCACCTATGCTTCCCGCTGCATTGAAAATGAAATCTTAATGTATCTTAGACGCAATCACAAGATACGTCATGAGGTTTCCTTTGATGAGCCGCTCAATGTAGACTGGGATGGTAATGAACTTTTATTGTCTGATGTATTGGGAACTGAGAATGATCTGGTAATGCGAGAATTAGAGGAGGAAGTGAATCGCAAGCTACTTAAAAATGCGTTGGTCAATTTAACAGATCGTGAAAAGACGATTATCGAATTACGCTTTGGTTTAAATAGTGGTGAAGAGATGACGCAGAAGGATGTTGCTGACTTATTAGGCATCTCGCAATCCTATATATCTCGCTTGGAGAAGCGAATTATTAAGCGTCTAAAGAAAGAATTCCACAAAATGGAGTAATGCATATTTCTTCCCTTCATGGAGATACTTTTTATTAACATAGCTCTATGAGGAGGGAGAATGGTGGCACGTAACAAAGTGGTGATCTGTGGAGTAGATACATCCAAACTCCCCGTACTAAAAAATCAGGAGATGCGTGAGCTATTCACCCGCTTGCAAAGTGGGGAATTATCAGCACGACAGGTTTTAATTAATGGGAACTTACGGCTTGTGCTCAGTGTGATTCAGCGCTTCAATAATCGCGGTGAAAATGTGGATGACTTATTTCAGGTAGGGTGTATAGGTTTAATGAAGGCCATTGACAATTTTGATCTTGGGCAGAATGTAAAGTTTTCCACCTATGCTGTTCCCATGATCATTGGTGAGATTCGACGCTATCTTCGGGATAATAATCCCATTCGTGTCTCACGCTCCTTGCGAGATATTGCCTATAAGGCATTACAGGCTCGTGATGAGTTGACTAATCGCTATTCAAGGGAGCCTACAGTATATGAGATTGCCAGCTTATTAGGCGTTCCTAAGGAAGATGTGGTTTTTGCACTGGATGCGATTCAAGAACCTGTTTCCCTCTTCGAGCCGATCTATCAAGATGGGGGAGATCCTATCTATGTCTTAGACCAGATTAGTGATGATCGGAATAAGGAGATTTTCTGGATCGATGACATTGCTTTACGAGAAGCCATGCGGAAATTGAATCATCGTGAGTTTGTTATTCTCTCCATGCGTTTCTTCGAGGGAAAAACTCAGATGGAGGTTGCTGAGGAGATTGGGATATCCCAAGCACAGGTATCACGACTAGAGAAAGCAGCTATCTCACAGATGCAGAAATATGTAAAAACATGAAGTGAGCGGACATATTTCATCCTCCCATCATATATTGTAGTAAGAAGTAAAGGTGGGTGGGCTTATGAAACTGTCCGATTTTCAGACTAAAGATGTGGTGAATATTATAGATGGTAGTCGGCTTGGCCAAATTATGGATTTTGAGATCGACTTACAACAAGGAAAGATACGGGCCATCATTCTGCCTAAATATGCGAAGCGCTTCGGTATATTTGGATCAGGAGAAGAGGTGTTAATCGCTTGGCAGAATATCGTAAAAGTGGGTAAGGATGTGATTCTTGTTCGTCTAGAGCAGCCCATTCCTCCTTATGATCAGAGAAATGAATACCCAGCAATTTAAGCAAATTAATCAGGTGAATCCATGTCATAAAAAGAGCAGACGAGCATTGGTCTGCTTTTTTTAATGACAAGGGAGAGGAAAACTATGTTACAATCAGGATGGAAGCTAGGAGGAGTGAGGATGAGTCAGAAGGAGCCATTTACTTTAACACTCGATCAGCACTATTTAGCATTGTCCACCTGGGAAAATGCCTATCCGGTTCGAGCCGGTTTTACTACACGATTGCATGGATTTAGTGAACCGCCCTTCCAATCCAATAATCTAGGTTATCATGTGGGAGATAAGGAAGAGCTTGTGCAGCAAAATCGCCATCAACTCTGTGAGGATGCCCAGCTTGCATGGAATGGCTGGGTTTCATTTCAACAGGTTCATAGCGACAAAATTGGTTATGTATCGCAATTCGATGCAGGCCGTGGTCGTGATAGCTTGGAGGATGCGATTCCTCAATGGGATGGTGCATACACAGATCAAGCAGGGATCCTTCTAACAGCATTATTTGCCGACTGTGTACCCCTCTTTTTCTATGCTCCTGGCGCTCAACTGATTGGTCTTGCCCATGCTGGCTGGCGTGGAACCGTAAAAGGAATCGGAGCCACAATGGTCCAACGCTGGCAGAAGGAATATCATGTGCAGCCCAATGAGATCCTTGTTGCCATAGGCCCATCCATTCAGGGCTGTTGCTATGAGATTTCAGACCATGTTGCCATTCCTTTAGTTGAGCAATTAGAACATTATCATTTACAAGATAAAGTTGAAGAGGTGCTAACGCCCCTATCTAATAAGGGTCAGTATCGATGTCATTTGTCACAGGCGAACCGTCTCATCCTTGAAGCTGTTGGTGTTCCCTCGGATCAGATTGTTCAATCCAACGATTGCACAAGTTGTCATGTGGATCGATTTTTCTCATATCGTAAAGAGGGAGGAAAAACGGGACGAATGGCAGCATTTATTCAACTCGCGGGAGGACAACACTGATGGATATTTGCATCCAGAAAGAAGCCATTGAAGAAGAAATTAAGGAAGCATGCATACGCTCCCACCGTAGTCCTGAAGATGTAACATTGATTGCAGTAACCAAGTATGTTTCCCCTGCTACTACCGCTGCTGCATTAGATGCAGGCATTCAGCATATTGGTGAGAGTAAGGTACAAGATGCTATTCCTAAATGGGACGAGTTAGGGTCCCGTGGTACATGGCATTTTATTGGTCATTTACAGACAAACAAAGTAAAATACATCCTGGGTAAGTTTTCCTATATTCATTCCCTCGATCGACTCTCACTAGCAGAAGAGATCGAAAAACGATCAGATGGTCTACAGCTTCCCCCCCTCTCTGCCTTTATTCAAGTGAATATTTCTGGAGAGGAGAGTAAGTATGGCCTAAATCCAGAGGAACTGTTTCCATTTTTAGAGGAGCTGAATCAATTCTCATCGCTACAACCTGTGGGGATTATGACCATGGCTCCCTTCGTAGAGGATCCTGAAAAAGCACGACCTGTCTTTGCCAAGGCCCGTGAAATGCTGGAACGCGCCAAGGAACACTATCCCCAATTTCCACTAAAGTATCTCTCTATGGGGATGTCGAATGATTTTGTAGTTGCCGTAGAAGAAGGGGCTACCCATGTTCGGATCGGTAGTCGTTTAGTAGGACGAGAATTTTAATCAGAAATGAACTCTTCAAATCGAACGAGGTGATGATATGGTATTTGTTCTTACAGTGGTCAATCTGCTTTTTCGTATTTATTATTTTATGATGTTTGCTTATATTCTAATGAGCTGGGTTCCAAACTTACAGGGTTCACCCATTGGACAATTGTTATCACGCTTTGTTGAACCAATCTTTGTACCATTTCGAAAAATTATTCCACCCATTGGGATGATTGACCTTTCTCCAATCGTGGCATTTTTTGCTCTTTATTTTGCACAGATCGGGGCAAATCAATTGATTATCATGTTGTTCGGGGGAAAATAATGAACAATCTGTATCAGCATTTTCGCAAGGAGGAGCATCCCTTTGTTGATCGGATTCTAGATTGGATCGATCTAGTGGAAGAACGTCATCAGACTATCGTTACGCCATTTCTTGATCCCCGGGAGCAGTTCATCTTGCAGAGTATTGCAAACTATGAGCAGATTGGCATTGCTTTTTGTGGAGGATATGAAGGAGCAGAACGGGTACGTGGACTCCTCTATCCTACTTATCGTGAGCCTGTGGAGAATGAATTCCAAGTCACAGCGCTAGAGATTAGGTCTCACAATAAGCATTCCAACTTGAAGCATCCGGATTATCTGGGTGCTTTATTGAATACAGGTATTAAACGGGAGAAGTGTGGAGACATCTTAGTCCATCCAGGGTTGGCCTATGTATTGGTTACAGTGGATATGGCAGAGTATCTTCGCCTCACACTGAATCGAATTGGTAAGGAGCCTGTATCCTGTCAGGAAATTCCGCTCTCTCAAATTGGCCCTGGTCATGAACAGTGGATGGAAGGTAGCTGTACTGTCGCTTCCCTCCGTCTAGATGCGGTGATCTGTGAGATCTTCCATCTCTCCAGAAGTAAGGGGGCAGGATATTTAACGCAAGGTCATGTGAAGCATAATTGGAAGGTAGAAACCCGCGGATTTCAAGAGGTAGCACCAGGTGATATGCTCTCCCTTCGCTCCTATGGGCGTTGTCAACTCCTTGAAGTAGAAGGAATGAGTAAGCGGGGCAAGATTCGTATTCGTTATCGACGGATTGGGATATGATCATTTTGTATATTTTTTCAGCATCCTTCATAGAATGGCAGGGAGTATGGTAGTATTTGTCGAATATGACAAGTAAATAAGTACCTTGACGAGGAGGAGGCAGCGATGGCGTTAACTCCATTAGACATCTACAATAAAGAATTTAGTCGTGGCTTTCGCGGCTATGATATGGATGATGTAGATGAGTTCATGGATCATCTTGCAAAGGATTATGAATTACTTCTGAAGGAGAACAAGGAGCTAGAAGAAAAAATCTCCGGACTTGAGGATCGTCTTAGTCATTTCAATAATATTGAGGATTCCTTAAGTAAATCGATTATTGTTGCACAGGAAACCGCTGAAGAAGTGAAGACCAATGCCCGTAAAGAGGCCCAATTGATCATTAAAGAAGCAGAGAAGAATGCCGATCGGATTATCAATGAAGCCTTGGTTAAAGCACGGGAAATTACATATGAAATTGAAGAATTGAAGAAGCGTGCCTCTGTCTATCGGACGCGTTTTCGCGCATTGCTTGAGGCTCAATTGGAAATGCTAAACCAGCATGATTGGGATGAACTGGCCAATGCTTCAGACAATGGCAAGAACTTACTTGACGAAGAATGAAACAGAGGATATAATTCCTAGAATAACAGCTCTTTTTTAAAAACTGTTAACCAACAACAGCTATGCATGGGAAGAGTAAATGGCAGCTACTTTTGAAGCGAGTCGGTAATGGTGAGAGACCGATAAGGAGCGCCTTTGAAAATCACCCATAAGCTGCAACCTGAAATCTTTAGTAGGGAAGCCGTCTCAATTCACGTTACGAATTGCTGAGTGGATCATATTGAAGGTCAGACTAAATATGATCAACGAGGGTGGTACCGCGAGCAAACCTTCTCGTCCCTTGGGATGAAAAGGTTTTTTGTCGTTTAAAATGAGGAATTCATTGTGAATAGGAGGAATTGGTGATGGATTATAGCAAGACATTATGTTTGCCCCAGACTGCTTTTCCAATGCGGGGAAACTTACCACAAAATGAGCCCAAGACACAGCAACGCTGGGATGAAGAGAAGATTTATGAAAAGGTTCAAGCTCGAACGAAGGGACGCCCTACCTTTGTCTTACATGATGGCCCTCCCTATGCCAATGGCGATCTCCATATGGGGCATGCACTGAATAAGGTTCTGAAGGACTTTATCGTCCGTTACAAATCGATGAGTGGCTACGATGCTCCTTATATTCCAGGTTGGGACACCCATGGTCTCCCCATCGAGCATGCAGTAGAAACGAAGGAAAAAGTAAATCGTAAATCCATGGACCTCATCGAGTTCCGAGAAAAATGTACCCAATATGCCTTGCGCTATGTTGACCATCAACGTGGGCAATGTAAACGTCTCAGTGTCCGTGGCGATTGGGATCATCCTTATATTACCCTCAAGCCAGAATACGAAGCCTGGCAAATTCGGGTCTTTGGTGAAATGGCTAAGAATGGTTATATTTATAAGGGAATGAAGCCCGTATATTGGTCACCATCCTCTGAATCGGCGTTGGCTGAAGCAGAGATTGAGTATTATGATAAACGCTCACCCTCCATCTATGTTCGCTTTCAAGTCACCGATGGCCAAGACAAGCTCCCTAATGGTTCTTATGTGATCATCTGGACTACTACACCTTGGACGATTCCTGCTAACCTAGGGATTGCCATTCATCCAGAACTTGACTATGTGCTGGTGAAGGTTGCTGGGGAAGAATACCTTGTAGCAGAAGGATTATTATCGAATGTGAGTCAGGCGCTGGAATGGTCCTCTCCTGAGATTGCTAAGCGCTTCAAGGGGGCAGAATTAGAGGGAGTCATCACTCAACATCCCTTCTATGAACGCAAATCTCCTGTTGTTTTAGGTGAACATGTCACCCTTGATACAGGTACTGGCTGTGTTCATACCGCACCTGGTCATGGTGAAGACGACTATCTGGTGGGTAAGAAATATGACCTTGGAATCCTATCCCCCTTAGATGATCGTGGATATTTCACAGCAGAGGCTCCTGGATTTACAGGGATGTTCTATGAGGATGGGAATAAGGCAGTCACCCAGTTACTTGAAGAGAAGGGTGCTTTACTTAAACTTGCTTTTATCAATCACCAATATCCCCATGATTGGCGGACGAAGAAGCCTGTAATCTATCGTGCTACTGAGCAATGGTTTGCATCCATTGATGCATTCCGTGATAAAATGCTGGAACAGATCGCTTCAATTCGTTGGACTCCTGCTTGGGGAGAGACACGTCTCCACAATATGATCCGCGATCGTGGCGACTGGTGTATCTCCAGACAACGAGCTTGGGGTGTACCAATACCTGTTTTCTATTGTAAGGAATGTGGCCATCCTTTAATCAATGATCAGACCATTGAACATATTTCCAAGCTATTTGGTGAGCATGGTTCATCTGTCTGGTTTGCTAAATCCGAAGAGGAACTCTTGCCAGAGGGAATGACCTGTGAAGCCTGTGGCCATGACCACTTCCGAAAAGAGAAGGATATCATGGATGTTTGGTTCGATTCAGGCTCCTCTCATGCTGCAGTACTGAAAGAACGTGGACTCCCATGGCCAGCTGATATGTATCTAGAAGGCTCAGACCAGTACCGGGGCTGGTTCAATTCATCCTTAATTACAGCCACTGCAGTATTTGGTCGAGCTCCCTATAAGAGCATTCTCAGTCACGGCTTCGTTTTAGATGGAGAGGGCCGCAAAATGTCCAAGTCCTTAGGCAATGTGGTTGATCCTGTGAAGGTGAGTGAACAATTAGGTGTAGATATCCTACGCTTATGGGTATCTAGCGTGGATTATACAGCAGATGTACGGATCTCCAACGATATTTTGAAGCAGATTGCTGAGAGCTATCGGAAGATCCGTAATACCTTCCGCTTCCTCTTAGGTAACCTATCGGACTTCGATCCAGCCACAGATCGCTTACCTTATGCCGAAATGAACGAGTTAGATCGCTATATGTTAAGTCGGATGCAATCTGTTCTCAAAAAAGTCCTCAATGCCTATGAAGAGTATAACTTTAGTACAGTGTATCAGACGTTACATCACTTCCTTACCGTTGATTTGAGTGCCTTCTACATGGATGTAAGCAAGGATCGACTCTACTGTGATCTTTCAAAGGGTACACGTCGACGTTCTACTCAAACTGCTATGTACGAGATGCTACAGGTATTGGTTCGCCTCCTTGCTCCCATCCTACCGCATACCATGGAGGAGGTTTGGCAGTACATTCCTGGTCAAACGGTGGAGAGTGTTCAATTAGTAGATATGCCAGAGGTTCATTCCGAATATGTGGATCAAGATCTAGAAGATAAATGGGGTCAATTGATTGCCCTTCGCGATGAGGTTCTCAAAGCATTAGAGGTAGCGCGTAAGGACAAGCAAATCGGTTCTTCTCTGGAAGCGGATGTACATCTCTACCCTGATGAGGCTACCTTAAAGGTGTTAGGATTAACCGATGAACTAGAGCAGCTCTTTATTGTATCCCAGGTTCATGTCCATGAAGGGGAAGCTGTACCAGCTGATGCCATGACTTTGGATGGTGTTGCAGTAAAAGTGGAAAACGCCCAAGGCGAAAAATGTGAGCGGTGCTGGATGGTGCTTCCTGAAGTTGGCCATGATCCACATCATGCTGATCTGTGCCCACGTTGTGCTCATGTGATGGAGGAAGAGGACCATCACATAGTTCAATAATCGCACTAATTAATCAGGCGTATTGCTGACAATACTGGTTGCAATTTGTTTGCGTATCCCCCCTTTCTCCGTAAAGACTAATGGATGAAAGGGGGGATTCATCGTTATGAAAGCAGAGCATCAGCTTTATTTTCAACAACGTTTGCAAGCAGAGCGGGCCATGCTGCTACAACGGATCAAAGAGAATGAACGGCTTGGCTTCGACCTAAGCACAAGGATGTTTAATACTGAATTGTCCAGCTACGACAATCATCCTGCTGATTATGGCGATCAATATTATGAACGTGAAAAGGATTCGGCCTTATTGGAACGCTCAAAACAACGAGTTATAGAGATTGAACAGGCGCTGGAGCGGTTAGCAGAGGGCAAATATGGAATATGCCAAGAATGTGGTAAGGAGATACCCTATGAACGGCTCGATGCGCTTCCTACAGCAAGCTTTTGCATAGATCACTCACAGATGGTAAATACTGCAGGCAAAGTGGTTCCAGGTGAGGGCATCCGTGATCAGGATAATACCTACATGGCAGCGAATCAGGTGAATGAGATGTGGGACTGGTATCTTGATGAAATATGGGATGCAGTGGAGCAGTATGGGACCTCAACATCAGGGGGTACACTAGAGTCTAAGCATGAAGACGTCAGTATTGTAGCTAGTAAAATGGGGGATTTCACCATGAAACTCCCTGAATTAGAGGGGATCCCATTGGAGGGGATCTATCTTGAGATTGATGAACATGGACAGATTGTTGATGGTCCTTATTCTTTTGTCTATATGGATGAATGGCTCATGGATGATGAGTTGGCGGATTTGATGGATTTACCCAATCAATATGATAATGAGTAGGAAGTTGAGGGGCTATGCGTCTATAGCTCCTCACTTCATATTGAGGTGCTTTTCTCCCTGTGATACAATCGAAGGGATAAGTTTCGGGACCATTGGTTGAGGAGGAACCTCTATTGTATTACTATCTAATTGCATTGATTGTAATCGCTGTAGACCAAATAACAAAATTAGCTGTGGTAAAGTGGATGGAAGTAGGGGAGAGCATCCCGTTGATCGATTCCTTTTTATACCTCACTTCACATCGAAATGCTGGTGCTGCCTTTGGCATTTTAGAAAACCAGCGGATCTTTTTCATTGTAACCACGCTGGTGGTTGTGATTGCAATTATCTACATGCTGGAGAAGGAACGTCAAATTAATCGTGTCAGTTCCATTGCCTTATCCTTGATAATGGGAGGCGCTATTGGAAATTTCATCGATCGTCTCTTTTCAGGAAAAGTGGTTGATTTTATTGATGTTTACATTTTTACATATGATTATCCAATTTTTAATGTGGCCGATTCAGCTATCGTCATCGGAGTATTTCTTTTCATCCTTGATATGCTCGTGCTGTCTCGGAAGAATGGGTGAATAAGATGGTAACCAATTGGCATGATGAAGAAGAAGGTAATGATGTCTGGGAATGGAACGTTCAACCTAAGGATTCTGGTGAACGCATCGATAAATATCTCGTCTTGGCAGGTAATTGGTCGCGCTCCTTAATTCAGAAGTGGATTAAGGAGAATCGCTTACAGGTGAATGGAGCAGTGGTAAAAGCCAATTATAAGGTAGCTGTTAATGACCAGATCGTTCTCCTAATTCCACCACCTGAAGAGTTAGAACTTGTGGCTACACCAATGGATTTAGACATTTATTATGAGGATCAGGATCTCCTCGTGGTCAATAAACCGCGAGGGATGGTGGTACATCCTGCCCCAGGTCACTTTGAAGATACCCTTGTCAATGGCCTGCTGGCCCATTGTACTGATTTATCAGGAATCAATGGAATGATGCGACCAGGCATTGTCCATCGCATTGATAAGGACACTTCAGGCCTTCTTGTGGTAGCGAAAAACGATTTAGCCCATGAATCCCTGGCAAAGCAATTGTCTGATCATACGGTGATTCGTCGCTACTGGGCATTGGTTCATGGCGTGATTCCCCACGAACGGGGAACCATTGATGCACCTATTGGTCGTGATCCCTCGGATCGTCAACGTATGGCCGTTGTGGAGAAGAATGGAAAAGAGGCGATCACCCATTTTCAGGTGATGGAGAGGTTTCAGGATTACACCTTGGTGGAATGTCGATTAGAAACAGGAAGAACCCATCAGATTCGGGTGCATATGAGGTTTATTGGATTTCCCCTCGTAGGAGATCCGAAGTATGGCCCGAAGAAAACCTTGGATATTGCAGGCCAGGCATTGCATGCAAAGGTTCTTGGTTTTACGCACCCACGTACAGGAGAGTCATTACTTTTTGAAGCGCCACTTCCCCAAGAGATGGCTCGATTAATCGAAGAATTAAGACGCATGGAAAAGCTACGATAATTCTTCGATTTCTCATTGACTTCATGAGAAGAACCTGTCATAATACAGGAAGGGTTAATGATGTCCTTTAAGATAGTCCCGTGAGGCTATGAAGGAAGTGATTTGAACCATCTTGGGATCTGCCTAGTTGATAGGTAGAGACGATTTTACAGGAGCGGTCAAGCTTCCAGCCTATGGGTTGGAGGCTTTTTTATATGCTTGTAATCCATAAAGGAGGTTCACTTTCATGAAACAACGGGAGATTATGGACCGAGATGCAGTACGCCGTGCTTTAACACGGATTGCCCATGAAATTATTGAAAAAAACAAAGGCGTTGAGGAGATTGCCATTGTGGGGATCAAAACACGGGGAATTTACTTGGCCCGTCGCATTGCCAATCGGATTGAAGAGATTGAAGGCATTCAGGTTCCTGTAGGAGAGTTAGATATCACATTATATCGCGATGATTTAACGGAGAAGAGTGAGCAGCCAGTTTTACAGGATACACAGATTCCCTTTGATATCACCCGTTATAAGGTCATCTTAGTGGATGACGTCCTCTTTACAGGACGTACATCTAGGGCTGCTCTAGATGCATTGATTGATTTAGGACGACCACCGATGATTCAACTGGCTGTGCTGGTAGACCGAGGTCATCGTGAATTACCCATACGACCAGATTATGTAGGAAAGAATGTTCCAACATCACGCCGCGAGCTTGTTTCGGTACTCCTTGATGAGATTGATTCAGAAGATGGTGTTGTGATTCAAGAACGTGATATTTCTTAATCGTTCATAGAACGGATGCTCTCCGTTTATATGATACAGCAATGCAAAAACTAACAAGATCACTCTTTAAAACAGTCCAGTGAGGCTGAAAAGGGTCACAACTCTCCGTGACCAACAGAAAAAGAGTGGATGAGGAGGTTATGGAGATGGAGAACAGCAAAATTCTTGTTGACGTGCATGAGCGTCCAGCACTTCAAAAATGGATTCCCTTATCTTTACAGCACCTATTTGCCATGTTTGGTGCGACGGTGTTAGTGCCGATTATTACGGGACTAGATATTTCAGTTGCCCTATTCTCCAGTGGTTTAGGTACATTGCTCTTCCTCTTTCTAACGAAGGGACAAGTTCCCAATTATCTTGGAAGTTCCTTTGCCTTTATCGGGCCGATTATTGCAGTAAGCGCTAGCCAAGGTGTAGGAGCTGCCATGCTAGGTGCACTCTTAGCAGGTTTGGTCTATGTAATTGTGGCACTCATTGTGAAGAAGATCGGGATTGCTTGGTTGGATCGTCTCCTTCCTCCAGCGGTTATCGGTGCTGTTATCAGTGTCATCGGTCTTGCCTTAGCTGGTGTTTCCATCGGCTGGGCCATGAATGACCCCATGATTACAGACCGTAGTGTTTATACCTTACATGCCATGGAAGTTTCATTGGTCACTCTAATCATTGTGGTTGGTACCATGATGTTTGCCCGCGGCTTCTTCTCAGTAATTCCTGTTCTTGTAGGGATTATCGGTGGCTATATCTATGCCTTCATCCGATACCCTGAATGGATTGATTTGGAGGCGATTCGAGCAGCAAGCTGGTTCAAGGTTCCGGATTTTACAACCTCAGAGCTCTTCACCGCATTTGGTAGTCCAGACGCATGGTTGGCAGCCCTGATTATTGTACCGGTTGCCCTTGTAACACTTACAGAGCATATTGGTCACTTGCTTGTAACTAGTGAGGTTATGGGCCGTGACTTGATGAAAAAACCAGGTCTTACACGGACACTCCTTGGTGATGGTTTAGCAACAACCTTGGCTGCCTTCGTTGGCGGACCTCCAAATACTACTTATGGTGAGAATATCGGTGTATTGGCCATTACAAGAGTATTTAGTACAAAAGTGATTGGACTCGCAGCAGTATTTGCCATTACCTTCTCCTTCATCGAGAAAATCGGTGTAGCATTAGCCTTGATTCCTAAGCCCGTATTAGGCGGTGTAACCATTGTGCTCTTCGGTACCATCGCTGCTCAAGGTGTTCGGATGTTTGTGGAGCATGGCGTTGATATCTCACATAAGCGGAATATGCTCGTGATTGCTGTCATCTTTATCACAGGTATCGGTGGATATAAGCTGGACTTTGCTGAACTCTCCAGTGTGAGTGATTTCATTGCCCATTTAACCGTTGATAATATTGCCATGGCTACATTCCTAGGGATTATCCTGCATGCTATCTTACCTGATAAAGCAGTTGCCTATGGTACGAGGAAACAGGAAAAGGCCATGGAAAACAAATAAAAATAATGAAAAACTATTGAACACGATTCTTTTAAATCAGTCCCGTGAGGCTGATAAGGAACGGTTGATTGCGCTTGCCCTCTTACCGTTCAGGAAGAGGGCTTTTTCTTGCCAACCATCCATTCCTATACCCTATGAAGCCTAGGAAGGAGAATGGTCAGATGAAGGATCTTCTAAGCATCAATCAGTTGGAAAAGGATGAGATTTGGACCTTGATGAAGCAAGCGAATCGTTACGCAAGTAATCTTATGCCCGATACACTTCCATTACGGGGTACATGGATGAGTACGCTATTTTATGAACCGAGCACCCGAACTCGCTGCTCATTTGAAGTAGCGGCACGCCGCCTTGGAGCAGAGCTACTTCCCTTCGATGTCCAGCATTCTAGCGTGTTAAAGGGGGAATCGCTTTACGATACCTTACGTACCTTAGAGGCTTTAGGCGTTCAAGCTGCTGTCGTGCGTCAAGGTCAAGATGGCTTACTTCAGGAGGTTGCTGACCAACTCTCCTTGCACATCATTAATGCAGGCGATGGTTCTGCAGAGCATCCAAGCCAAGCCTTGCTCGACCTCTATACAATCTGGCAGCATTTTGGTCATGTAGAGGGTTTAAATATCCTGATTGCTGGTGACATCTTACACAGTCGTGTGGCTCATTCCAATCTCTTGCTTCTTCAGAAACTAGGGGCTAATGTGATGGTGAGCGGTCCTACTCCTTTTGTCACTCCCATTTCCACAACTATTCCACAGTTAAATTCAGTTCCGATTGTTGATTTTGATGAGTATTTAGAAAAAGTAGATGTGGTGATGATGCTAAGAATCCAGAATGAACGGCATCAAGATTTACTAGGGCTGGAACAGGAAGAATATCATCAATGCTATGGACTAACACGAGCACGCTATGCCCGATTGCAAGAAAATGCGATTTTGATGCATCCTGGACCCATCAATCGTGGTGTGGAATTAGACACCATCCTTGTGGAAGCAGAGAAGTCCAAAATCTTTACACAGATGGAGAATGGCGTATTTGTTCGGATGGCTATTTTAGAATATCTACTTACAGGAGGGGTGTCCCATGTCCATCTTGCTAAAACAAGCAAACCTGCTTCTGCCTGAAGAGAGTCATGGTGATGTACGGATTGAAGGGGACCGGATTGTAGAGATCGCACCGACGCTTACACCACATGTAAGTGAGCAGGTGATCGATCTGAATGGTTCTTATCTTATGCCGGGCTTTATCGACGTACATGTCCATTTCCGTGACCCTGGCTTTCTTGAGAAGGAGAGTCTCGAAACAGGGTTAGAGGCTGCTGTTCGTGGAGGATATACCAGTGTGGCGTGTATGCCCAATACCAAGCCCACAGCGGATCATCCTGAGACAATCAGCGATATGGTTGAGAAAGCAAAGAGCTTAGCACTGTCTCGTCTCTATCCAGTGGCAGCGATCTCCTATGGCTTAAAAGGAGAAGAATTAACCGATTTTGCTGCATTAAAGGCAGCAGGAGCTTGGGCGCTCTCCGATGATGGCCGGGGAGTTCAGAACTCAGGCATGATGTATCAAGCAATGAAGGAGGCAGCAGCCTTAGAAATGCCCATTCTCGCTCATTGTGAAGATGAGGGGATGTTAGAGCCTGGTGGCTGTGTGCATGACGGAAATTTTGCTCGTAAATATCAGCTCACTGGCATCTCCTCCTTAAGTGAATCCTTGCAAGTAGCTCGTGATATTCAGTTAGCCGGAGCTACAGGTGCCCATTATCATGTCTGCCATTGCTCTGCATGGGAATCCATCCGCGCCATTGCAGATGGAAAAAGGCATGGAGTTCATGTAACCGCTGAGGTAACACCGCATCATCTGCTCTTAACCGATGATGATATCCCTGGGTTGGACGCCAATTATAAAATGAACCCTCCTCTCCGCAGTTCAGAGGATCGGGAAGCACTTGTACATGCTCTACAAACAGGCGTATTAGATATGATCGCTACTGATCATGCTCCTCATACCGTAGCGGAGAAGGAGCGGGGGATGGAGCGAGCACCTTTTGGTATCGTTGGCTTAGAGACAGCATTTCCTCTCCTCTATACTTATCTTGTTAAACCCGGATACTTAACATTACGGGAGCTGGTGGAGCGGATGTCTACACAACCAGCCGAAATCTTTGGCTTTGCTGGCGGGAGGATTGCCCCAGGTGCTGTAGCGGACTTGACGGTGGTCAATCTTAATGAGACGTATACGATTCAGCCATCTACCTTTGCCTCGAAAGGACGCAATACACCGTTTACTGGGTGGAAGGTAGAAGGACGTGTAACCCATACCTTTGTAGGTGGCCGCTTGGCTTGGCTTGAAGAAGGGAGTCGATGAGGATGAGTATTCTTCAAGAGATGAAATTATTAGATCATAGGGTGCTAGGTACCAATCTCTTGGAGCTGGTGCTGCAAACACCACCTTCTTATATGGTAGAGCCTGGGCAATTTGTGACCATCCAGGTAGATGAAGGGAATGAGCTTTTGCTACGCCGCCCATTTAGCGTAGCTGACTTTGACTCAGAGCAAGGTCATCTTCATGTCATCTATAAAGTAGTTGGAGTAGGTACGGAGCGGATGAGAACCTGGGAAGTAGGTCAAATGGTTTCAGTGATGGGTCCCCTTGGTCAGGGCTTTCCCCTTTTGCTCGCTAATCAAGATGAGATTAAGAAGCCTCGCCTTTTAATTGGTGGAGGCGTTGGCTTAGCTCCCCTCTATTATTTGGCCAAGGTGCTTGCAGCGAAGCAGATTCCCCTTGTGATTGCAGCAGGCTTTCGTTCTGCTGATGAAGCTTTTTATCTTGAAGCCTTTCAACAATTAGGTGAAGTGATCGTTGCTACGGAGGATGGTTCGCTAGGGGAAGCAGGCTATGTGACTCAATATTTGCCAGCGCAGGATCGTTGGGAGCTCTATTATGCCTGTGGGCCACGACCCATGCTAGATGTGTTAACTCAGCAGCTTTCTGGCAAGCTAGGCTACCTTTCCTTAGAGGAACGAATGGCTTGTGGTATTGGTGTATGTCAAGGCTGTGTTCATCCTTCTACCAAGCCATTCCGTGTCTGTACCGATGGCCCAGTAGTGGCAGCAAGTGAGGTGGAATCGCGATGAAGACCAATCCTTTGCAGGTTCAACTAGGGTCCCTTACCCTTTCCAATCCCATTATACCGGCATCAGGCTGCTTTGGCTATGGTGAGGAGATCGGGCAATTGTATGATTTATCCAAGCTAGGAGCCATTGTGACGAAAGCGACAACATTGGAACCACGTATCGGTAATCCGTTGCCACGGATCGCTGAGACCACCAGTGGAATGCTTAACTCCATCGGTTTACAAAATCCTGGAGTTCATCATGTCTTAGAGCATGAGCTTCCCTTTTTAGCCCAATACCAAAGTCCAGTGCTGGTCAATGTAGCTGGCTCCACCTTGGAGGAGATGGAGCAGGTGATTATGCTCCTTGAAGAATCAGCTGGGGTAACGGGTTATGAAATCAATATTAGCTGTCCCAATGTGTCAGCAGGAGGGATGAGCTTTGGTCAGAATCCACAGAGTGTCTTTGAGCTAACAGCACGACTCCGCAAATTGACACAACGCTTTCTGGTAGTGAAGCTTTCCCCCAATGTTTCGGATATCGTCTCCATTGCCCGTGCGGCTGAGGAGGGTGGAGCAGATAGTGTGAGCCTGATCAATACGCTCTTGGGGATGTCCATCGATACAAGGACTGGGAAGCCTATCCTAGCTCGTGGGTATGGAGGCTTATCTGGACCTGCCATTAAGCCGGTAGCTTTATACATGGTCTATCAAGTTAGCCAGGCAATCTCCATCCCGGTAATTGGGATTGGTGGAATCATGAATATTGATGATGTCTTACAATTTTTGATGGCAGGAGCCACTGCAGTGGAAATTGGCACAGCCCACTTCCGTAATCCTCTCATCTGTTCCCAACTGATCGACGAATTGGCAGAAACCCTGCAGGAACGAGGTTGGCGTTCCGTAGAAGAGGTTATTGGAATGGCTTGGAAGAATAGTGCTGATAAGAAAGGTGAGAAGCTGAATGCAACCGTCGTGGCAGGAAAGGATTTATGTCGCTTGTGATTTTCCTACACAGCATGAGCTGTGGGGATTTCTCGATAGAATGGAGGGAGAAGTAAAGGGCTTGAAGATTGGAATGCAGCTCTTCTACCGAGAAGGCTTACCCCTTGTAGAAAAGTTAGCAACACAAGGCTACAAGCTGTTTCTCGATCTGAAGCTCTTTGATATTCCCAATACAGTACGGCTAACCATGAAGAATATGGCGCAATATCCCATTGAAATGGTGAATGTACATGCTATGGGAGGCCGTGCAATGCTAGAAGCAGCGAGGGAAGGCTTAGAAGCAGCCCATGGCAGCCACAAGCCCTATCTTCTGGGTGTTACTCTCTTAACCAGTATGGATCAAGAGAGTATGCGCCAGAACTGGCTCCATGCTCTTCCTTTACCGAAGATGATTCAGCATTTAAGCCAGCTCGTATGGCAATCAGGGTTAGATGGTGTGGTATGCTCCCCTTGGGAAGCGAAAGAGATTAAGAGCTACTGTTCTCCTAATTTCTTGACTGTGACACCAGGAATTCGACCTGCTGGAATCAGTCAGGATGATCAGAAGCGGAGCGCAACACCTAATGAGGCAAGGCAGCTAGGCGCAGATTATCTTGTGGTTGGTCGTCCTATTACCATGGCGACAGATCCGCTTGCTGCTTATCACACTATTCTTGAGCAGTTTAAAGGAGGACAAGAAGATGAATGAACATGAGTGGGCACAGGTGCTTTTTGATCAGAAGATCGTTCAACTTCGTCCAGATCAACCATTCCGTTGGACTTCAGGCTTACTAAGCCCTATCTATTGTGATAATCGGCAGATCATCTCCCTCCCTCAGCTACGAAGGGCTGTGGTGGAAGAGATGGCGAAGCAGGTGAAGGGCTGGGAACGGCCAATCGATGTGGTAGCAGGCACAGCTACAGCAGGGATCCCCTATGCAGCCTGGCTGGCAGAACGCTTCGAGCTACCCATGATCTATGTGCGTTCCCAAGCCAAGGCACATGGCATGGGCAAGCAGATCGAAGGAAGAATTAAAGCGGGTGATCAGGTAGTCATTGTAGAGGATTTGGTTTCCACAGGAAAAAGCTCCTGGCAGAGTATCGAAGCAGTTAAGGCTGCTGATGCCATTCCCCTTGGAGTGGTTAGCATCTTTCAATATGGTTTTCCCTCCACGCAACAAAAGTTTAATGAGGCAGGGTATCGTTTAAATAGTCTCACCAATCTTGCCACCTTATTGGAGGTCCTACAGAACTCAGGAACATGGCAGCAGGAGCAATTGGCTACCATTAATGATTGGAAGGAAGATCCATGGGCATGGACAGCGCAGCATGAAGCGAAATAGCGCTTAATAAGAGAAAATGCATGAAAAAACAAACGGTTCCCTATCGCGGGGACCGTTTGTTCATTTGCTGGATCTTCCCTTCATCAGGTGTTACATAGATGGTGGATTGCTTTTCATAGATGACAAAACCAGGCTTTGCTCCCCGTGGCTTTTTCACGTTACGTACTTGAGTATAATCCACAGGGACTTTACTAGAAAGCTGTGCTTTACTAAAATAGGCAGCTAACATAGCGGCTTCTTGGATGGTAGTTTCATCAGGGTCCTCAGCTTGAATCACCACGTGAGAACCGGGAATCTCTTTCGTATGGAGCCACCAATGGGATGCCTTGGCCAATTTGATTGTGAGATAATCATTCTGTTTATTATTTTTCCCAACAGCGATGGGGATACCTGTTGAAGAGATATAGGTGTGAGGAAGTGGTTGTTCAGGCTTCCGCTTCCGTTTCATTTTTTGATGGGAACGGAGATAGCCACCCTCTTCTAATTCTTCACGGATCTGCTGGATATCGGAGAGACCTCCTACCTCGATCTGTTGCTGCAATGTGTCAAAATAGTTGATCTCTTCTTGAGCATCAGCAATTTGGGCATCAACCAATTGTAGATTCTTCTTTGCCTTATTGTATTGCTTGAAATAAATCTGAGCGTTTTCTACAGGTGTCTTGTTAGGCTGCAGTGGAATGGTAAGGGTTGCTTGATCAGGATCATAGTAATTGATCAAGTGGACCTCGCTCTGACCTTTCTGAATTTCATGAAGATAGGCGGTGAGTAATTCACCATATAATTGGTAGATCTGTGCATTTTCAGCCTCGAGTTTTCCAGCCTCCAACTTGACAATCTTCTTCTCATTTTTATCCCGCTCATTCTTGACAAAACGGAGGAGGTCATGGGCTTTTTGCTTAATGGCATCCCGTTGTGCTTTGCCATGAAAATAGCTTTCTAGGCATTGACTCACTGTTGCAAAATTGATCTGCTCCCCGTCAAGATGGGGAAGAGGGAATACAGAGAAGTAACTCTTCTCCGCAGTATGGACGATCTGCGGTGTATAGTGATGCTGTTTAGCCCAATCCATCACTTGGCTAAAGGAGTTCCAGAGTGACTCATGGTTGGCAAGACCAGCTTGATGGAGGATCGCTTTTGCCAGTAAAGGACTTAAGCCGAGATACTGCTCTACCATTTGGCGATCGATACGTCCTGTATTCCATTGGATTTTACTGATAAATTCCTCCTTCGTAGCGTGGAGTGGGTTGGTTTTTTCCTGTACTGGCGGTGTCACATAAGGACGTCCTGGTAGTACTACACGATATTGGCTAATGGCAGGGGTTACATGGCGAATACTATCGAGGATCATCTCGGTCTTAAGATCGAGAAGGACTAAATTACTATGCCGCCCCATCAATTCAAAAATCATTCTCCGTGTTTGCTCATCCCCAAGTTCATCTCTTGTTTGAATATCTATGTGGATAACCCGTTCCATTCCTACCTGCTCGATGGATTTAATCGTTCCACCTTCACAATGTTTCCGAATTAGCATGCAGAACATGGGAGCCTCTTTCGGGTTCTCCTCTTCCACTGTACTTAGATGAAAGCGTGGATAAGTAGGATTTGCGGAGAAAAGCAGCCGATAATTCTGTCCTTGATTGCGAATGATCAGCAAAAGGTCATCGGGAAAAGGTTGATACACTTTGGCAATCTTTCCTCCGATAATTGCTTGTGATAATTCATGTACAAGGGCACGGACCACAAAACCATCAAATGCCATGATTCTCACCTCTCTACTGTCTGTTGTATAGCATACTTCATTTTTTCTCATGGGACAATCATGGGAATCAGATCATGAAATGGTGCTTGTCTGCATAGAGTGGAGAGAGAAAGATTAAGGGGGAGTGGTCGGTGACAACAAAAGTATGGTATCAGATGAAGGAAGATGAGGTTCTCCAGCTAGTAAAGAGTGATCGTAAGAGCGGCTTGCAGACGAAAGCTGTTACCAACCGACTAGAAGAAGTAGGGCTGAATCAGTTGCAACAGCAGCAGGGCACATCTGCGTTTAGTTTATTATTACAACA
The DNA here is from genome assembly GCF_001049895.1 of Rubeoparvulum massiliense. Lineage (GTDB taxonomy): Bacteria > Bacillota > Bacilli > Rubeoparvulales > Rubeoparvulaceae > Rubeoparvulum > Rubeoparvulum massiliense. The sequence continues at coordinate 1,025,965 of NZ_CVPE01000006.1, read as the reverse complement.
ATTTCGTGATGTGATGGTGATTATCTTATTGGTAGCCACTTTGATATCAGGTTTATTAGGTGAATATATGGATGGGCTAGCAATTATTGCGATAATCATTCTCAATGCGTTCTTAGGTTTTTTTCAGGAATATCGAGCAGAACGATCCCTTAAGGTACTGTCCCAATTGGCAGCTCCCCAATCCCATGTGATTCGCGAAGGGAGACGCTTACTTATCCCAGCTGAGCAGTTGGTTCCTGGTGATATTGTATTGCTCCATGATGGAGATCGTGTTCCAGCTGATCTCCGCCTACTTGAGACCCATAGCCTCCATATTGATGAAGCCACATTAACTGGAGAGTCCTTACCTGTACGTAAGAGTACCGATGCGATTATGAAGTCTAACCTTTCCTTAGGTGATCAAGAGAATATGGCATTTATGGGGACCTCGGTGACCCGTGGTCGAGGAGTAGGTGTGGTCATTGGAACAGGGATGGATACGGAAATTGGTCAGATCGCCCATCTCTTACAATCAGCAGAACGGGCATCGACCCCACTACAGATTCGTCTCGAACAATTGGGGAAACTCCTCATTGTCTTAGCTATCTTTTTGACCATGGTGGTGGTAGGCTTAGGCGTTTTGAATGGTGAACCTCTCTACCAAATGTTATTGGCAGGAGTCAGCTTGGCCGTGGCAGCTATACCAGAAGGGTTACCAGCTATTGTTACCATTGTACTAGCCCTTGGTGTACAACGGATGATTCGAAGACGTGCGATTGTTCGGAAGCTACCTTCTGTGGAAACATTGGGATGTACCACAGTAATCTGCTCTGATAAGACAGGGACTTTAACACAGAATAAAATGGAGGTCGTACAGCTTCTTAGTGGGAGACGGAGAATCGATGTGAGCGGAAATGGTTACCAGCCGGTGGGAGCATTTACAGAGAACAGCACACCAGTCAATGTAGCAAAAATATTGGAATTACAACGGTTGTTAGAGATTGCTGCACTCTGTAATCAAGCACAGTTACTCTGTAATGGAGATGGCAGCCATCCTGCACATTGGCGTGTGGATGGAGATCCAACGGAGGGTGCTCTGCTTGTCATGGCTAATAAGGGTGGCGTTGATGCTGCCTATCTGGAGAAAAACTGGCGATTAATGGGAGAACTCCCCTTTGATTCTGAACGGAAAAGGATGTCGGTCCTTGTTGAAAATGGTAAAGATGAAGCTTTCCTCTTCTGTAAGGGAGCTCCAGATTTAATCATCCAGCGCTGTGAGTGGCAGCTATTGGATGGACGCTTAGAACGTTTATCAGCTGGAGAGCGCGCGCGGATATTAGCAGTCAATGAGGAGATGGCAAGAAGTGCTCTGCGTAATCTCGCCTTTGCATATCGTCCAATGCCGCTAGGAGGCGGTAATAAGTTGGATGAACATATGGAAGAAGGGCTGATCTTCGTTGGCATGACAGGTATGATCGATCCACCACGTCCTGAAGTGGCGCAATCCATTAAAAAATGTCATGAAGCTGGGATTCGTACGGTGATGATTACTGGGGATCATCTGTTAACAGCAGTTGCTATTGCGACCCAATTGGGTATGCTCCCCCCTAAGGGAAAGGTACTAGATGGAAGTCAACTTGATCAGCTGAATGACGATGAATTAGCAGACCAAATCGAAGAGATCCAGCTTTTTGCCCGTGTCTCCCCACAGCATAAGCTCCGGATCGTGAAAGCGTTTCAAGCTAATGGTCATGTGGTTGCCATGACTGGTGATGGTGTAAATGATGCACCTGCCATTAAGCAAGCGGATATCGGAGTGGCCATGGGCAAGGGTGGAACTGATGTAGCGAAGGAGGCCTCTGATTTAATCCTGGCAGATGATAACTTTGCCACCATTGAAGCTGCCATTGAAGAGGGGCGTAATATTTATGATAATATCCGTAAGTTTATTCGCTATCTTCTTGCGTCCAATGTAGGCGAAATTCTGGTGATGTTCCTTGCCATGCTCGCAGGATTTCCTCTCCCCTTAGTACCGATCCAAATTCTTTGGATCAATTTGGTTACAGATGGTTTACCTGCCCTTGCCTTAGGGGTCGATCAGCCGGAGGAAGAAACCATGCTACGTCCACCTCGCCACCACGGTGAGAACTTCTTTAGTCGTGGTCTTGGCAGTAAAATTGTCAGCCGTGGTTTGGCCATTGGGATTGTGAGTATTCTGGCGTTCAATTGGGCCTATAAGGGGAATATGGAGCAATTAGCCTATGCTCAAACGGTCACCTTTGCCACCTTGGTTGTGGCACAATTGATTCATGTTTTTGATTGCCGGAGCGAACGCTCTGTCTTTGCTCGACCCCTTTTGCAAAATCGCTTGCTCGTCGGTGCGGTGCTGCTCTCCTTCTTCATGCTTGTCTGTGTCATCGAAATCGAAGCCTTACAGCCCATCTTCCATACCGTATCCTTAACCTTACGAGACTGGACTGTAATCGGGATGCTAGCAGTGATGCCCACCATTCTTTTTGGTATGGGTGGTTTACTTCAGCAACGCCAGCTTAGGATGGCTCGTTAAGCTTCTCCCATAAACCCTTGTGTAACCATACAGTTTTGGCTACAATAGAAAAAGTAGATCCGGTGACGAATCAGTAGATTGGATGAAGATGGAGGATTTTGGATGGAGAGAAGTAGAGGATTACTTATTGTACTTTCTGGTCCATCAGGCGTTGGCAAGGGAACGGTTTGTAAGGAACTACGACGCATGATGCCCCAATTATCGTATTCGGTTTCTGCCACAACCCGTTCTCCACGTGAAGGTGAAGTGGATGGCATCAACTATTTCTTTAAGACACGGGAGCAGTTTGAGCAGATGATTGCTCAAGAAGCACTTTTAGAGTGGGCTGAATATGTGGGTAACTACTATGGCACCCCCACATCCTTTGTAGAACAGGAACTGGATACTGGACGCGACGTGATTCTGGAGATCGAGGTGCAAGGTGCTATGCAGGTGCATCAACGATTCCCTGAGGCGATTTTTATCTTCCTCATGCCACCAGATATGTTGGAATTACGAAAACGTATCGAGGGACGAGGTACCGAGAAGGAAGAATTAATTGCGGCACGCCTGCAAAAAGCTCGTGAAGAGATCGAGATGATGGAGAATTATCATTATGCTGTAATGAATGATCAAGTAGAACTGGCTTGTGAACGGATTCGGGCAATTCTCACAGCAGAGCACTGTAAGGTAGAACGAATCTATCCCGCTTATCAAGCAAAACTAAATGAAACATTATAGAAGGAGGACTGCCATATGATGTTATATCCATCCATTGATACACTGGTTGAGAAAGCAGAGAGCAAGTATACCATCGTAACCATCGCCGCCAAACGTGCTCGGAAATTACAAGAAGGTGAATCACCAATATTGCCAAAGTATAATTCACAAAAATTTGTGGGTATGGCTCTCGAGGAGTTTGTCGCAGGTAAGCTTCTTTGTGAGCAAAGCCGTAATTAGAGGAGAGCTTGCTAATAACAACCTGTTTCCAGGTTGTTATTCTTTTTATCCTCATACTCCTATTGAGCTCAACATGGTTAGCGTAGGTATAGCTAAATCAAGTTTAAAATAAACGGAAGGAGGAGATGGGATGATCGCAGAGGTGATTGTTGATGTGCCATCATATGATACAGATCGTCCTTTTGATTACGAAATTCCCGATCGCTTTGCCCATAAGCTACAGGTTGGGTCACGGGTGATGGTTCCCTTTGGTCGGCGGAAGCTCCAAGGCTTTGTGACCCGAATCAAAGGCGAATCTGCTTTTGCTAAGCTGCGTTCACTTAACGAGGTATTGGATGAGACTCCGCCTCTCACTGAGGAACTGATCCAACTGGCTTCTTGGATGAGTAAAACCTATGGTTGCTTTTTTATCACTGCCATTCAAGCGATGCTTCCCTCTCCTCTTAAATCACTAACGGGGAATGGTATTGCACCCAAGCTGGAGAAACAGCTGACATGGGCGATGAAAAAGGAGGAGGTTCGCTCCCAATTCTCCTCATTGAAACGAGCGCCCCGTCAGCGCGATGTACTTACATATCTTCTAGAGCATCTCGATGAAGAGGAGCGAATCCCCTTACGCGTATGTTGCCAAGAGGTTTCTGTCAGCACACAGGTTGTGCATCAGCTTGTAGAGAAGGGATTTCTCAGTCTCAATGAGGTTGAGGTCTGGCGTGATCCCTTTGAGGAGCATAAATTTTCCCAGGAGGAGCCCAAGGTCTTAACAGCGGAGCAGCATGAAGCATTGGCCGTGATTAAAGAAGCCATACAAAATAAAAGCTCTAAACCAGTTCTCCTCCATGGGGTAACAGGGAGCGGTAAAACAGAGATCTACCTTCATGCTATTCAATTGGTGTTAGATCAACAACGTCAAGCCATCTTACTCGTTCCAGAGATCTCTCTCACACCGCAGATGGTTCGGCGTTTTAAGGGATGCTTTGGCGATCAGGTAGCGGTTTTGCATAGTGGACTTTCACAGGGGGAGCGCTTTGATGAATGGAGACGGATTCGTCAAGGTGAAGCACCTGTTGTGGTGGGCGCCCGTAGTGCAATTTTTGCTCCACTGACCAAGCTTGGGGTCATCATCATCGATGAAGAGCATGAAACAACCTATAAGCAGGAGGAACAGCCACGCTATCACGCACGGGAGGTAGCCAAGTGGCGAGCTGATTATTATGGTGCTGTTCCAGTGATGGGGAGTGCAACACCATCCTTGGAGAGTTATGTAAGAGCGCATACCGATCATTATTCTTATTTATCACTTCCATCACGAGTAAATCAGCAGCCCCTACCCGAGATCACCATCGTTGATATGAGGGAAGAATTAAGAGCAGGCCACCGTCAGATGTTTAGCCGTCAGTTAATTGAGGGGATGACAGCCTGTATCAAGAATAAAGAGCAGATTATCCTCTTTTTGAATCGCCGGGGCTATGCAACCTTTGTGATGTGTCGGCAATGTGGCTATACGGCGAAATGTCCCCATTGTGATATTTCGCTAACCTATCATCGTAGACAGAATCTACTTCGCTGTCATTACTGTGGCTATACAGAGCCCACCCCCCATCATTGTCCATCGTGCCAAAGCCCTCATATTCGCTATTTTGGGACAGGGACACAAAAGGTGGAGGAGGAGTTATCTCGTCAATTTCCAGGGCTGCGTATACTCCGAATGGATGTAGATACCACATCAACCAAGGGAAGTCATGAGCGGATTCTTACAGCCTTTCGGCAACAGGAGGCTGATGTATTACTAGGTACTCAGATGATTGCCAAAGGACTGGATTTTCCTAATGTAACCTTGGTGGGTGTCATTGCAGCGGATACCATTTTAAACCTCCCGGATTTTCGTTCAGCAGAAAAGACATTTCAACTACTAACGCAGGTTGCCGGACGAGCTGGTCGTCACCAGAAGAAAGGTCATGTAGTGATCCAAACCTATACACCAGAGCACTATAGCATCCAGTATGCTGCGCACCATGATTATCTAGGCTTTGCTCGAGAGGAACTAGCACATCGTAAGCAGATGTCCTACCCCCCATTTCGCAGACTGTTACTCATCACCTTCTCTCATACGGAGCTTCCTTATCTGATGAAGATGGCCCAAATCGTAACACAGCAGGTACGAGGAAGAATGGCTCCAACGGTACAGGTTCTTGGTCCAGTTGCCTCGCCATTAGCAAGGATTAAAGATAGATATCGCCTGCAATGCGTGATAAAATATAAAAATGAACCGCAGATCGTGGAAAATATTGTGGAAGTTCTTCGTAATATGAAGCAAGAGATGGAACAGCGTCAATTGATGATCAGTATAGATGTAGACCCCTTATTCTTAATGTGAAAACTGGAGGAGGATAACAGATGGCAATACGACTTATCACGAAGGATCCAGATCCGATTTTACGTAAAATTGCGAAACAAGTGACCAAATTTGATGAACGACTTCACCGACTTTTAGACGATATGGCAGAGACCATGTATGATGCCAATGGTGTTGGACTTGCTGCACCTCAGGTTGCAATCTCCAAACGGGTGATCGTCATCGATACAGGCGATGGTCTCATTGAATGTGTTAATCCAGAAATTATTGAAAAAAAAGGTGAGCAGTTCGGTCCTGAAGGATGCCTGAGTATCCCTGGGATTAATGGCGATGTTCGGAGGGCACAATATGTGAAGGTGCGTGCTCAGAATCGCTTTGGGGAAGAGATTGAAATCGAAGGAGAAGACCTACTAGCACGAGCTTTTCAGCATGAGATCGATCACCTAAATGGTGTTCTATTCACCGATCTTGCAGAACAAATTTACCATGGAAATGTAGAACGCTAGTAGTTTCTTAGGAGGATGATTTGTATGCGTATTCTTTTCATGGGAACCCCTGATTTTGCGGTTCCCATTTTACGTAGTTTAGTAGAACAGAATTATGATGTGGTTGGTGTGGTAACGCAGCCTGACCGCCCTAAGGGTCGAAAACAGCTCCTTACGCCCTCGCCGGTCAAGGTAGAAGCTTTGCAGCATCATATCCCTGTTTTTCAACCAGAACGGATTAAGGATGAAGAAGAATTGGCGCAACTTGCCAAGCTCCAGCCCGATCTTCTTATCACAGCAGCCTATGGACAGATCCTACCACAGGTCTTGTTAGATCTACCTACCTATGGAGCGATTAATGTACATGCCTCCCTCCTTCCCCAATATCGAGGTGGTGCCCCTATTCATCAGGCTATCATCGATGGACAATCAAAGTCTGGTGTAACCATCATGTACATGGTGAAGAAGATGGACGCAGGAGATATATTAGCCCAGGTTGAGGTCCCTATTTTGGAAATGGATCATGTGGGTAGCATGCACGATAAACTGAGTGTTGCAGGTGCCCAATTACTCCTTGAGACCATCCCTCCGCTGATACGAGGAGAGATAACGCCGGTTCAACAGGATGAGACGAAGGTGACCTATGCTTACAATATTCAGCGTGAGCAAGAACGAATCGATTGGACGCAATCCAATGTGGCAGTATACAATCAAATCCGCGGCCTCCATCCATGGCCTGTAGCCTATACCCTCTTTGCTCAGCAGGTATTCAAGATTTGGTGGGGAGAAAAGGTTAATGAAACATCTCAACAGAAGCCAGGTACGATTCTCTCGTTGGATGAAGGTATTCTTGTCCAAACAGGAGATGGTGCTATTCGTATTACCGATCTGCAACCAGCGGGAAAAAAACGGATGTGCGCAACCGATTATCTGAACGGGGCAGGAGCCTATTTGAAGGTGGGAATGCAATTTGAATCGTAAACAGAGTGTACGTGAGTTTGTACTTCAGACCTTGAATCGAGTGGATGAAGGGGAAGCCTATGCGAATCTGGAATCGCACGCCGTTCTCGAGCATGCGTCATTGTCATCACGAGATGCAGGCTTATACACAGAGCTTGTCTACGGTACAATTCAAAGGCAGAATACTTTGGACTATTACATTCAGCAATTTGTTGTGGCAAAGCAATGGCGAAAGATGGAATCTTGGGTACGCAACCTGGTACGCATGAGTATTTATCAATTGCAATATCTCAATAAGATTCCAGCTCATGCGGTGATCAATGAAGCAGTAGAATTAGCGAAACGCTATGGCCATCCAGGAACCGCATCCTTCGTCAATGCGGTCCTCCGTAATGTTACTCGTCACCCAGAACGCCTCGCCATTCCAGACACCCTTCCCAAGTCAGAACGGATTGCTCTCGAAACGTCTCATCCTACCTGGATGATTGAATGCTGGCTTGAGCAATATGGAGAAGCGGAGACCTATCGGATAGCTGAGGCGAATCTGCGCCGAGCTCATCAGCATGTTCGGGTGAATCTACTACGAACCACTCGGGAAGAAGTGGCTACGCAGCTGGAGCAGGAAGGGTTTACCGTTGAACCTTCCCCTTACCTGCCTGAAGGGCTACGAATTTTACGCGGTGGCAGCGTAGCGCGGAGCACTTCATTTCGGCAGGGTTATTGTACAATCCAAGATGAGAACGCGATGCTTGTGGCCCAGCTTCTGCAACCTCTACCAGGTTCGAAAGTATTAGATGCCTGTGCGGCTCCAGGTGGAAAAACAGGACATCTTGCTGAGCTCATGGAGAATCGCGGTGAGGTTATTGCTGTTGATCTCCATCCCCATAAGCGACAGTTAATTGCTGAGCAGATGGAACGTCTACAGCTTACCATTGTGCAGCCCCATGCAGGGGATGTGCGTACCATGCTTAAAGAGCTTGATCAAACCTTTGACTTCATACTTTTAGATGCTCCATGCTCTGGTCTAGGTGTATTGCGGAGAAAACCAGAGATCAAGTGGCGGAAGCAGGAGGAGGAGATCCTACAATTAGCACAGTTACAGCTTGAATTATTAGAAGCAGTAGCAAATTATCTCAAACCAGGGGGCTTTCTTGTCTATAGTACTTGTACCATCATGCCTCAAGAGAATGAGGCGGTGGTAGCCCAATTTTTGAACAGCCATGAGAATTTTAAAGGAGTTCCACCTACCTCAATGGTTTTTAAGGATTTACCTGCCTGTAGCGATGCGAAATTGGGTAGTCTATTAGTATTACCTTATCTTACCGATGGAGACGGTTTCTTTATGGCAAGGATACAGCGCCGTGGGTAATGGGAATAAATCAACTAGGACATAGGGGAGTTTTCTGTGATAGAATAAGGAAAAATTCCCCTTGCAAAAAGGATGGATGATGATGAAACCATGGATCTATGACCTCACCTACCAGCAGCTGGAGGAGTGGTTACAAGGAGAAGGGGAGCCCAAGTATCGTGCTCAGCAAATCTATGAATGGCTATATGTGAAACGCATCTTAGATTTTTCAGAGATGAGTAACCTTTCCAAAGCATTACGGGCAAAATTGGAGCATAATTTTCAGATAGGACAACTTCCCATCTTAACGAAGCAACAATCCAGTGATGGAACGATTAAATTTCTCTTTCAGCTTAGCGATGGTCACGCCATTGAAACAGTCATCATGCGCCACGAATATGGCAATTCAATCTGTGTTACGACTCAAGTGGGCTGTCGCATTGGCTGTACCTTCTGTGCTTCTACACTAGGTGGTATGATACGTAATCTGAGTGCTGGTGAAATTGTGGCCCAGCTTGTCACTGCCCAATCCTGGCTTGATCAAGAGGATGCTCGGGTAAGCCATGTGGTTGTTATGGGGATTGGTGAACCATTTGATAACTATGATAATCTCATGAACTTCATCCGAATTATCAATGATACCCGAGGATTAAAGATCGGGCAACGTCATATTACGGTCTCCACTAGCGGTATTATTCCGAAGATCTATCAATTTGCCGATGAAGGGCTACAGGTGACCTTGGCCATTTCCTTGCATGCTCCTCTTTCCCAATTACGGACGCAGATCATGCCAATTAATCGTGCGTATCCCTTAGAAAAGCTGATGGAGGCTTGTCTTTACTATGTTGAGAAGACAGGGCGGCGTATTTCATTTGAATATGCCTTGCTCGGTGGTGTGAATGATTCTATCTACCATGCAGAACGTTTAGCGGATCTCCTCGAAGGCCTTAAATGCCATGTGAATTTAATACCAGTCAATGAGGTGGAAGAGCGGGATTATGTTCGTACACCTCGTAATAAGATCTTTGATTTCTTGCACACCTTGGAGGACCGCGGGATCTCTGTAACGATCCGCCGCGAACAAGGCAGTGATATTGCTGCTGCGTGTGGACAATTACGTGCTCAATATGATCGAGCAAAGGAGTGATGCCATCCATGGAGGGGGCTTTACAATCCCACACTGGTTGTGTAAGAACGATCAATGAAGACTCTGGTTATTTCTATCAATCTCCCCAAGGTTGGACCTTGGCCATTGTAGCTGATGGTGTTGGCGGACACCAAGCAGGTGAGGTGGCCAGTCAGATGGCGGTAGAACTAATCCAAGAATGGTTAAAAGCTTCACAAGATGAGGAGCTGGATCAAGCTTCGATGGAGAAGAGAATTCGCGAAGCCATCCAAAATGCCAATGAGAAGATCTATTCATATGCCAATGAACATGAGAACTGCCGTGGTATGGGGACGACGGTTGTTTTGGCATGCTTATATGATGAGCGTTGTTCCATCGCTCATATTGGCGATAGTCGTGTCTATATTTATCGCGATCATCACTTACATCAGATTACAGAGGATCATTCTCTGGTCAATGAACTACTCCGTTCTGGCCAAATTAATGAGGAGGAAGCCTTCCATCATCCTCAACGAAATATTATTACCCGTGCTTTAGGTACGGAGGCGATCATTGAGGTGGAGTTGCAGACCATTTCTACTGACGAGCTCCAATCCATCCTATTATGCTCCGATGGACTTAGTGATATGGTTCCATTTAAACGTATTGAAGAAATCATCTCCATGGGGGGCTCAGTGGAGGAACGGGTAGCTCTCCTTATTCAAGAAGGATTGAATGCTGGTGGAGATGATAACATTACAGCATTATTAATAGATTGTGGAGGCTCGCAGGAGAAGGAGGGGAGTAAGCCATGATCGGACAATGTCTTGGACAGCGCTATGATGTATTAGAACGGATCGGCGGTGGAGGGATGGCCATTGTCTATCGTGGCTATGATCGCCTTTTGGGGAGGGAAGTAGCCATTAAGGTCTTACGTCCCCAATTTGCGTCGGATGATGAATTTAAAAAACGTTTTTTTCGTGAGGCGCAAGCAGCTGCTAGCTTATCCCATCCCAATGTGGTCAATATCTATGATGTAGGTGAAGTTCCTGGGGAAGAGATTCATTATATTGTCATGGAGTATGTAGATGGCTACACCTTGAAGGAGTATATTCAACAGAAGGGACATCTATCTGATGATGAGGCCGTACCCATCGCCATCAAGATCTGCGATGCACTAGTACATGCCCATCAGCGTCAATTAATCCACCGTGATATTAAGCCTCACAATATTTTAATCGGCAAGGATGGGCGGATTAAGGTTACTGACTTTGGGATTGCACGTGCAGCAACAGCTGCAACCATTACTCATACGAATACTCTTATGGGCTCAGTTCACTATCTATCACCTGAGCAAGCACGTGGTGGCATGACCGGTGAAAAGTCTGATCTTTATTCCCTAGGAGTCGTTCTTTACGAAATGGTAACAGGAGAGCTTCCCTTTTCAGGTGATTCACCGATCACTGTGGCTCTTCAGCATTTACAGGCACCATTTAAGGAACCGCGGGAGATTAATCCAGATATCCGCCAAAGCGTGGAGAATGTAATTCTCAAGGCCTTGGTTAAGAATCCAGCTTATCGCTATCAATCGGCGCAAGAGATGCTAGATGATCTACGAACGGTGTTGGCTCCCTCAAGACGGAATGAAGAGAAGTTTCTACTACCGGAAATGGATGATGAGGAAACCAAGATTCTTCCGAACTGGCGCCAAGAGTTGAACGCCCATCTAAGTTCCTCCTCTTCTTTCGGGAGAATCCAGAGCAATGACTCAGAGAATGCAGATGATCAGATTGACGAAGATCGTGGGCATGGAGGGCGAAAATCTTGGGTAAAGCCTGCAATCTGGGTAGGCTCCATCCTGGTGGTCATCGTTCTTCTCCTTATCATGGGGCAATGGATCAAAGCGAAGTTATGGGTTCCTGAAGTGGAGGTACCTTCTGTGGATCAGTTGGAACTAGAGGAAGCATTGAGCCTTCTCGATGATCATCATTTGCTCCCTAAGGTTGTGGAAGAAAATGATAATCTAGTGGAAGAGAATCATATCATTCGTCAAGATCCTCAACCAGGCACTTCGGTTAAAGAAAATACAGAGGTATTACTTGTTGTAAGCAAAGGGAAAAAAGCGTTTGATATGCCAAGTCTTGTAGGAATGCAAGAGAAACAAGCTATTGCACTCTTGGATGGATATAAATCTTATGATGTAAAACATGAAGTGCGTCGTGATATTCCTGTGGGGCAGGTATTTGCTCAAGACCCAGGCCCTAATGTGAAGGTGGTCCCTAGTGAGCAGAACGTGGTTCTCTATGTAAGTGAAGGTGAGAAGGTCGTAGAGATGCCAGAGCTAATGGGACTCACTGTGCCTGAAGCAGAGGCACTGCTATTGGAAAGAAATCTAGAAGTTGGCGATATTCATGAACAACCTAGTTACCTGGAGAAGGGCAAAGTGTTTAAAATGGCGCCCTATGAATCAGGTGAAGAAGTGGATGTAGGCAGTAAGGTGAACCTATGGGTCAGTAGTGGTTACCCAAGTGATGCACAGGTAATCGTTAAAAACATTACAGTCAATCCAACTCACGAAGGAGCGACGATTGTGAATATCCTCGTTCGTGATGCAAGAGGGATGGAAATTTATGCTGTAAGTGAACAATCGATTGATTCTCCTACTGTCTTTCCCATTGAATTAGTACTATCTCCACAAAAAAATGCAACCATTACCACCTATTTAGATGGTAGTGAAGCAGAGGTTATGATGGTAGAGTATACAGGTCAATGAGGAGTGAAGGTATTGAAGGAGGCAATTGGGTGGAAACATGGAATGGACTGATTACAAGAAGTCAAGGTGGTTTTTATGAGGTAACGTTCAACGACCGCTGTCGCTCCATCTTATGCCGGGCACGAGGGCGCTTCAAAAAAGATCAGATTGTACCCTTAGTAGGGGATCGGGTTCATGTTCAACAGACGACAGAGCATGAAGGTGTGATTGAAGCCATTGCTCCTCGTACTTCAAAGCTGATCCGCCCCCTTGTAGCCAATCTCACGCAAGCCATGCTCATTTTTTCGATGAAGCAGCCAACCTTCAATCCCGTCTTACTAGATCGGATTCTGATTCACATGGAGGAAGCGAGTATTCGCTCTTTCATTGTGTTAACGAAGATCGATCTTTGTGAAGATGAGGGAGAGATCACGCATTGGAAAGAGCTCTATGAATCGCTGGGCTATCCTGTCTTTCTCTCGAGCATTCAGTTGGATAAAAATAATTTTATACCCATCAAAGAACGACTTCAGGGGGAAATGACAGCGGTGGCTGGTCAATCAGGTGTGGGAAAATCCACTTTACTAAATCGTCTTTTTCCAACCTTACAATTAGAAACATCGGCCATTAGCCAAAAGCTCCAACGAGGACGTCATACCACAAGGCATGTCCAATTATATCCTGTTGAGGAGAGTGGATGGATCGCTGATACACCAGGCTTTAGCTCCCTGGATCTTCCTGTGATGGAACCCTGGATGCTATCCAACTACTTTATTGAGATGCAGCCTTGGAATGAGCTATGCAAATTTCGTCAATGTCTTCATGATCACGAGCCAGATTGTGCGATTAAAGCACGTGTGGCGCGCGGTGAAATAAGTGTAGAGCGTTATGAACGATATCTACAATTTCTTCAAGAGATAAAAGATCAGTATCAACGGAGGTATTGAAATGATAAAGATTGCCCCATCCATTTTATCAGCTGACTTTGCTAATTTAGCTGCAGAGGTACATGACGTAGAGGAAGCTGGAGCTGACTGGATTCATGTGGACGTCATGGATGGCCATTTTGTTCCCAATATCACCTTAGGCCCCGTGGTAGTGGAAGCAATTCGTAGCCATACATCATTAAAAATGGATGTTCATTTAATGATTGAGGAACCCGATCGCTATGTTTCAGAGTTTGTGAAAGCTGGAGCTGATCTACTCACCGTTCATCAAGAAGCATGTCCTCATCTACATCGAACCATCTATCATATTAAGGAGGAAGGCATTAAGGTAGGTGTAGCCATCAATCCAGCAACTCCGCTGGCGATGATTGAACCGATTTTATATGATGTTGATTTAGTCTTGATTATGAGTGTAAACCCAGGCTTTGGCGGGCAACGATTTATCCCACACGTAGCAGGAAAGATTGCTGCATTACATCAATGGTGTAAGGAGAAAGGAAAGGAACTACATATTGAGGTGGACGGAGGAATTAATCCAACTACAGCTTCTACTGTAATCGCTGCAGGAGCTGATGTTCTCGTTGCAGGCTCAGCCATCTTCGGTCAAGTGAATCGAAAGGAAGCGATTCGTCTCATTCGAGGTGAAGCGTGATGCAGATCGCCATCGTGAGCGGAGGAGAGCTAGAGCTTCCTCTCATTGCAGAGATTGAAGCAAATCAATTAATTATCGCTTGTGATCAAGGGGCTGCACGACTTCTGCAGCATCATGTAGTCCCCCATCACTGTGTGGGAGACTTTGATTCTTTGTCTCAGCAGGATTTTCAACTGTTACAAGAGCTATCTACCATCATCGAGCGTTTTCCTCCAGAGAAAGATTATACAGATACGGAGTTAGCATTAAATTGGGCTTTCCAGCAAGTACCTGAGCGGATTACGATTTTTGCGGGGATTGGTACGCGCCTAGATCACAGCTTGGCCAATCTTTATCTATTGGTTCAAGGATACAAAAAAAAAATTCCTACCTTTCTGCGGACACTTCATAGTGAAGCAACGGTTCTGGGACCAGGTGAATACCAGCTTCAACGACGTGAGCAGTTCCCTTTTATCTCCTTCCTTCCTGTTACACCAACGGTGGAAGGCGTAGACTTAGAAGGGTTTCGCTATCCTTTATCACAGGCTACCTTCCGACTAGGTGAAACCTTAGGGATTAGCAATGAACTGATAGATAAGACGGGAACCCTGCGCTTTCAAACAGGATATCTATTTGCAATCTTTAGTAGAGATTAGAAGAATTATGTGCAACTTTTTGGGCTTGGTGAATATACATAGGATTGAGAATCGATGAGCAGGCAGGTCACCAAAAGTAGAGGGATGTTGTCCACCCCTTTCTGCATACAGTGGATGTGAAGGGTTGTGGCATGAAGGAGGAGAAGGGCTTGCGCTTTTATACAATTAAACTACCTCGCTTTTTAAGTGGCGTTGTGAAGGCCATGATGAGCATGTTCGCTAGGCGCAAATAGGAATGAAAAAAAGCACCATCTAGGTGCTTTTTTTCATTTTTATCAGTAATTAAACACGTTCTACTAAACCTTTTTTCAAAGCCTTTGTGCTTACATAGACACGTTTTGGCTTTCCATCCACTAAAATACGGACTTTTTGAAGGTTTGCATTCCATTTCCGTTTTGTGGCGTTCAATGCTTTGCTGCGTTGATTACCGGAGCCAGCTTTTTTGCCTGTAACGTAACATACGCGTGCCATGTCTCCACCTCCTTAGCGAGTAGCGCATTACAAAATCATAAGGTATACAAATACTTTAGAAGTATATCATAACATAGCGTAACCTTCAATAACCGGTCAAATTCCCCCTTTCTCTTTCATTTATGGTTATGATAGTGTAAAATTGTCCTTAATGTAGGAATACGTAAGGAGGTCATCTCATGAGTCTCAATTTAAAAAATGATTTGGGCACGATTATGGTAGATGATAATGTTGTCGCCATGATTGCTGGTCGCGCTACGCTTGATTGCTATGGCTTAGTGGGAATGGTTTCACGGAATGCATTAAAAGATGGGATTATTGACTTGTTAGGGCGTGAAAATATTTCCAAGGGTGTAGAGGTCCGCAAAGTTGGTGAAGAGACACATGTGGATATTTATGTAATTGTTGCTTATGGAACCAAGATATCTGAAGTAGCCAATAATGTTCAATCAACTGTTAAATATACTTTGGAAAATACCTTAGGCTATAAAGTAGATGTTGTAAATATCTTTGTACAAGGGGTACGTGTGGTAAACGCGTAATACGTAAGGAGGAAATATTGTGACACATCAGAGAATTGATGGCTATCTATTCACGCAAATGATGACAGCTGCAGCGCAAAATTTAAAAAGCAATGTAGCTAAAGTTGATGCGTTGAATGTTTTTCCTGTGCCTGATGGGGATACAGGTACCAATATGAATCTAACCTTAACCTCAGGAGTTAAGGAGATG
The DNA here is from genome assembly GCF_001049895.1 of Rubeoparvulum massiliense. Classification (GTDB taxonomy): domain Bacteria; phylum Bacillota; class Bacilli; order Rubeoparvulales; family Rubeoparvulaceae; genus Rubeoparvulum; species Rubeoparvulum massiliense. The sequence continues at coordinate 1,010,041 of NZ_CVPE01000006.1, read as the reverse complement.
CAGAGCAAACAGGAGGCCCATGTTGGTAGAACAGCGAAAGCTTTGGCAAAAGGCTTGCTTATGGGTGCACGCGGAAACTCTGGCGTAATTCTTTCTCAGCTTTTTCGTGGCTTTGCAAAGCATGTAGAACAGCTTGAAGAGTTAGATTCTCACCAATTTGCTGATGCGCTGCAGCAAGGAATTGAAACCGCGTATCAAGCAGTGATGAAGCCCGTTGAAGGAACGATCTTAACGGTTGCAAAAGATGCAGCAAAAGAGGCCAAGCTCCGAGCTCGTTATGTAGCCAATATGAATCAGCTCATGGAAGAAGTATTGGAAGCTGCTAAGGTATCGCTCAAGAATACACCTAATCTTTTGCCTGTTTTAAAGCAGGTAGGTGTTGTAGACTCAGGTGGTCAGGGATTAGTCTTCATTTACGAAGGGATGCTATCTACTCTGCTTGGTCAACAGTTATCAGTGAATGAAGAAGCGATAAATGTGGATTATCATGATGCAGTCGATGAGACACATCATGCACAAGTACACTTTAATACAGAAGATATTGTATATGGCTATTGCACAGAAATCATGGTGGAATTAGACCATTCTGGGAAGTTTAAAGCCTTCTCTGAAGCACTTTTCCGTCAGGAATTGAATGAACATGGGGACTCCTTACTCGTTGCAGCAGATGATGAACTAGTCAAGGTGCATATTCATACAGAGCACCCTGGTGAGATTATGAATCTAGGTCAACAATATGGCGACCTCGTCAAGATTAAAGTGGAGAATATGCGGATTCAACATACAGAGATCCTTGCAGCAGAGATTGAAGAAGCTACTGCCCATCATGCTGAGCTGGAGCCTGCAGTAATAACTGATCATTCTTCCTATGTGATTGCAGTGGCAGCAGGAAAAGGAATGGAACAGATTTTTAAGAGCCTTGGTGTGGATTATGTACTACAGGGTGGTCAAACTATGAACCCTAGTACTGAGGATTTCCTCAAAGTAATTGAAGATAGTCATGCGGAATATGTTATTATTCTTCCTAATAACTCCAATATTATTATGGCAGCAGATCAAGCAGCAGAGCTAGCAGAGATCCCTGTCGCTGTTGTAAAGAGCAAGACCATTCCACAGGGGATGACAGCGATGCTATCCTTTAATGGAGATGCGAGCCTCGAAGAGAATCAAGATGCAATGAATAGCGCTCTCTTCAATGTAAAGTCAGGTCAAATTACCACTGCTGTACGAGATTCTAATCTCAATGATGTGGAAATTCATGAGGGTGACTTTATTAGTATTATGGAGAAGGAAATCGTACATTCTTCATCAACACGATTGGAAGCACTCCGTGCACTGTTACAAGCGATGATCAGTGAAGATGATGAAGTGATTACATTAATCTATGGTGAAGATGTGACGGAGGACGAGCTCCAGGAAGCTGAAAAGCTGCTGGAAGAAGAATATCCGAGCTTTGAATATGAAGTACATGCAGGAGATCAACCGGTTTATCATTTTATTGTTTCTGTTGAATAAGATGTAGACAAAAAGGTTGTGAAGGAAGGTGTCGCCCGATGACACGCATCTGTATTGTCACAGATGATACAGCCGATTTGTCACCATCATTGCTGAAGTATTACAATATTAACATGATCTCCCTTCAAGATAATCGACCTAAAAAAGCGTGGACGCAGGATTTTTCCACGCTTTTTTTATCGAATGAGGACGAGAAAATTAGAAGATTATTACCTCATAGTTCAGTAGGTTCAATTGTTGCATTATATCAAAAAATTGCTGAGGAGCATCCTGAAAGTATCATCCTTTCACTCCATCTTTCCTCCCGCTTAAGCAGGCTAGTCCAGCAGGCGATGCTTGCCCAAAATATCGTGAAGCAACGGATGAAAGTGGTGGTTGTTGATACATTAACCACTTCTTGTGCTTTAGGATACTTGGTGTTAGAAGCTGCGAAAGCGGTTCAGCAAGGTGCTACCCTAGGTGAACTTCTCAAGCTCATTGAAGAAGTACAGGCCCGTCTTCAACTTCATCTTTTTCCCATGCATTCCTTGCAAATTTCTGCAGGAGTTACTTCTTCCCCAATACCGCGTTTTCTGCTTCACCTCATCGGCTATAAGCAGGTTTTGGGTTGTGATCCACTAGGGAACTTGGTGTTAGATGAGTGGTGTTGGCAGTGGAAGGAACCTACTGCTTGGTTTCTGAATTTTTTGCAAACAGCTTATCCGAAGTCCCAGCTACTCTATGTGAGTTACGGACAAGATGCAGATCTAGGAAAATGTTTAGCACTTACTTTACCTCAGTTTCCCTTAAATCCACATCTTGCTCGCATGCTAGGTAAGCAAAGTCTGGCTGTCCTCTCCATGACTTAGGGATACCCTGTGGTCAGTATGTTCAAATATTGTTCCATATGGTACATTAACAACATAGAATGCTATATAAAGAACGTATTCGTGAATACGCTTACATAAAAAGAAAGGATTGGGTATAATGGCAAAATATCGATCGGTTTTTGATATTATCGGTCCGATTATGATTGGACCATCAAGCTCTCATACAGCTGGAGCAGCTCGCATTGGCCGAGTGGCTCGCCATATTTTTGGTAATCAACCAGACAAGGCGATCATCACTTTGTACGGTTCATTTGCCCAAACCTATCGTGGTCATGGAACTGATGTGGCTATCGTAGGCGGTCTGCTCAATTTTGATACAGATGATGACCGAATTCCTCAGTCATTACAGTTGGCAGAAGAATTGGGAATGGCTGTTACATTCTTCACCTCTGACGATGTCCCGACACATCCAAATACAGCTCGTATTCGTTTAGTAAAAGGTGAACGAGCCCTTGAGGTGGTCGGAATCTCCGTGGGCGGTGGAAAAATTGAGATTGTGGAAGTGAATGGATTCGAACTGGAGTTCACTGGTGAAAATGCCGCGTTATTAGTTCTTCATGAGGATCGTTTCGGGATGATCGCTAAGGTTTGTACCATCTTAGCCAATCATGAGATCAATATTGGTCAGATGAAGGTGGCGCGCAAGGAGAAGGGTAAAGAAGCGATGATGTTAATTGAAGTGGATCAAAATATGGATGAATCACTGCTTCGTGAAATTGAAGAGATTCCATATATTCGCGGCGTTTGCCGGATCGAAGAGTAAAGGAGGAGCGCGATGAAGTTCCGCACAGTTGCTGAATTAGTGGAGTTAGCCGAAACAGAACAGCGAACCATTGCTGAAGTGATGCTGAAGGCAGAGATGTCGATCTCACAGAAATCTGCTGATGAGATCTATGATGAAATGTACCGTTCATTAGATATTATGGAGAAGGCGTTAGAGCGCAGTGAAAAAGAGGAGATTCGTTCCACAAGTGGGCTGACAGGCGGAGATGCTCGGAAGCTATCTCGTTATATGGAGGGCGGACAGTATCTATCTGGAGATATTCTCATGGATGCTGTTCGTAAGGCGATCGGAACCAACGAGGTGAATGCTGCCATGGGAACCATTGTGGCAACACCTACTGCAGGCTCATGTGGCATTGTTCCAGGCACGCTCTTCGCTGTGAAAGAACGATTTCATCCCTCCCGTAAGGAGATGGCTGATTATTTATTAACTGCTGGAGCCTTTGGTTATGTGATTGCCAATAATGCGTTTATCGCAGGAGCCACAGGTGGATGTCAGGCAGAGACGGGCTCAGCAGCGGCTATGGCGGCAGGAGCCATTGTGGAGATGGCTGGAGGCACACCCTTCCAGGCTTCCCATGCCATGGCCATTGCCCTAAAAAATGTGCTAGGATTAGTTTGTGATCCTGTTGCAGGATTGGTGGAAGTTCCCTGTGTGAAGCGTAATGCAATTGGTGCAGCCAATGCTATTGTCTCAGCGGATATGGCCCTTGCAGGTATTACCAGTGTCATCCCTCCTGATGAAGTGATACTAGCCATGTACCGAATTGGTCTTCAGATGCCTCATGCTTTAAAAGAGACAGCGCTAGGAGGATTAGCTGCTACACCAACGGGGATCAAACTTCAACGCCAAATATTTGGTCAGAAATCGGAGTAGGAGTAGATGTTTCATGGATCCATGGAGTCTTCCACTCACTCAGCTATCTGGAGTTGGTGAGGAGAGGGCGAAAGATTTTGCCCAATTAGGTGTAGAGAGTATCGGTGCTTTATTCTATTACTTTCCCATTCGTTATGAGGATTTTCGCCTGCGTGATCTTACAGAGATTCAGCATGGTGAAAAGGCGACGATTCGTGCAACCATCTATGGGTTGCCCACTGTACAATACTACGGAAGAAAAAAATCACGGCTTACCTGCCGCCTGGTCTCTGGCCCCCATGTGGTGACTGCAGTGTGGTTTAACCGACCATATGTGAAGGAGCAATTGGTGCCAGGTAAGGAGATTACCATTACTGGAACCTGGGACATGCATCGACTTCAAGTCAATGTAGAGAAGCATCGCTTCGCCACACCCAAGGCTGATCAAGCTCTAGAGCCGGTCTATCGAGTAACAGGTTCATTAAGTCAAACCTTTCTTCGTAAAATAATTCGGCAGAGTTTCCAGCAGTATGGAGCCCATCTGGAGGAAATTCTCCCAGCCTCCTTACTGCTGAAATATCGGTTAGCATCACGTTGGGATGCCCTGCGTTGGATGCACTTCCCTCAGGATCTTCGACAGGGCTCATGGGCCCGCCGTCGTCTAGCATATGAAGAACTCTTTCTTTTTCAATTGAAGATGCAGGCTTTTCGCATGAAGCAAAGGCGTGAGCTCGGAGGCATCACGCAAGTTTTTCCGCAAGATCAGGTGGAGCAATTTATTGAGAGATTACCCTTTACTCTCACTGGTGCGCAGCAACGTGTGGTGGTGGAGATCTTAAAGGATATGGCTTCTCCTTTTCAAATGAATCGTCTCCTTCAAGGCGATGTGGGCTCAGGTAAAACCCTTGTGGCCGCCATTGCACTTTATGCATCCGTATTGGCAGGTTATCAGGGTGCATTGATGGTACCTACAGAGATCTTGGCCAATCAACATCTTCAGTCCTTACAGGAGCTACTCGCTCCCTATGACATTGAGGTGGTTCTCCTTACAGGTAGCTTACCATCGCGACAACGTCGGGATATTCTTGCCCAAATTCAGCTTGGCTTTGCCCAAGTGGTAGTGGGCACCCATGCGCTTATTCAAGAGGATGTTACTTTTCAGCGCTTAGGCTTGGTGATCACCGATGAGCAGCACCGTTTCGGTGTTGAACAACGGAGAATACTCCGCGCGAAGGGCTGGTTACCAGATACGCTCTTTATGACAGCAACGCCCATTCCACGGACCATGGCCATCACTGCTTTTGGAGATATGGATATTTCGCGGATTGATGAAATGCCAGCTGGACGCAAAGAGGTAGAGACATACTGGGTAAAGCCTCAGTTGCTAGAGCGCATTCTACGCTTTGTCGCAAAAGAAGTGGCGAAGGGTCATCAAGCCTATGTGATCGCTCCTCTCATCGAAGAATCAGACAAGCTGGATGTTCAAAATGTCCTAGATCTATATCAAACCATTACACAGTATCTACCTCATTTAACCGTTGACATCATGCATGGACGCTTAAAAAATGAGGAGCAGGATCGTGTGATGGAGGAATTCACAGCTGGTAGGACGCAGGTTCTAGTATCTACCACCGTTGTTGAAGTAGGTGTGAATGTGCCCAATGCTACGGTGATGGTGATCTATGATGCCGATCGTTTTGGACTCGCACAGCTCCATCAATTGCGGGGACGGGTGGGACGAGGAGATGATCAATCCTACTGTATTCTCATCGCTGACCCCAAGGGTGAGGTGGGTAAAGAACGGATGCGGATCATGGCAGAGATTCAAGATGGTTTTATCCTTGCAGAGAAAGACCTTGAGCTTCGTGGTCCTGGTGATTACTTTGGAAAAAAACAAAGTGGCCTTCCTGATTTTCTCGTGGCAGATCTGAGCCGGGACACGACGATGTTGGAATATGCCCGTGGGGATGTGGAGCAATTTGTTCGTCAGGAGCAGTTTTGGCAAGGTCAATTAGAGCCTCAGCTCCTTCAGTGGCTTGAGAGGAAGGGAATCTTCTCAGAGCAGCTCTTGGATTAAAAAAATCCCATAGGGCAGATCCCTATGGGTACTTAATGCAAAGCATTAAGTATAATGGAAAATAATGGGAGAGGAGAAACCGGAGGAAGAGCTTATGGGGAAACGTAAGTCTTCTCCGCGGTTGTAACAACATTTAGCATGTTGTTACTCCTATTATCTACAAGGAGTAAGAAAAATATACTCCTTTTTCTTATTTGCTAATAGAAGTTTCACATCAAGCGATCAGTATGTTACGATGAAACAAACTCCATTCATAAACTAGGTGAGTATATGCGAATTATTGCTGGAACTTATAAGGGACGACCATTGGAGAGTGTTTCAGGGCGCTCCACAAGACCTACTTCAGATAAGGTGAAGGGGGCTATTTTCAATATGCTTGGGCCTTATTTCTCTGCAGAAAAGGTCTTAGATCTCTATGCAGGGACAGGAGCTCTTGGTTTAGAAGCGCTCAGTCGTGGTGCGCTCCATATCACCTTCATTGACCAAGATGCCAAAGCGATTCAGACCATCAAAAAGAACATCCAAGCATTAGGTGTAGAGAAGTCATGCTCTGTATATCGGAATGATGCGCAGCGCGCTTTACTCTTTCTCGTTCAGCAGCAGGTTCAATTTGATCTGGTTTTTTTAGATCCTCCCTATCAAAAGCAGCGCATCGAAAGTGATATGGCCATTCTTTGGGATCACAAGCTGCTAAGTCCTTTTGCAGTCATCGTGGCTGAACATGATGTTGGAACAACACTTCAAACCAATGTGGCAGGCCTTGAGATTTGGAAGGAAAACACCTATGGTGATACGGTAGTCACAATTTATCGCGTAAAAAAGGAGGGAGAAGAATGAGCATTGCAGTGGTTCCTGGAAGCTTTGATCCAGTGACGTATGGTCATCTAGATATTATTGTAAGGGCTACGAAGGCCTTTGATTATGTTATTGTTGCAGTATTGAATAACCGTGCGAAGAATCCCATGTTTACAGTGGAAGAGCGGATGCACTTCCTTCAAGAGACTACCTCCTCCTATTCCAATGTCCAAGTGGATAGCTTTGATGGCTTATTAGTGGATTATATGAAGCAAAAAAATGCCAATGTGATTGTGAAGGGCTTGCGTGCTATCTCTGATTTTGAGTACGAGTTACAGATGGCGGCCATCAACCGAAAATTAGCACCCACTATCGAGACGTTTTTTATGATGACGAATCATCAGTTCTCCTTCTTAAGCTCCAGTATCGTGAAGGAGGTAGCTCGTTATAATCCAGATGAGGTGAGTGATCTGGTACCTCCCAATGTACTCAAGGAATTAAAGGAACGGTTTAACGTGAAAGAGCCCTGAAAGGGGCTTATTTACGTTGGGGATTGAGCAGAACTAATCTCTTGGCAACTCGCAAGATGAGGATGACAAATAGGGATAGAATGACGAATGCAAGGAAGAGGAACCCATGTAAAAGAGAATATTGAGCCATCATGAAGAATCCCCCTTTTGGAAGCTGAGTAAGGAAGGTGGGGATGCTTGCAGGTGCTAAGAGAGAATGATAGAGTGGATCCCAACTGAAATAGGTCAGGAAGCCAGCAAGGAAGGCATGAAGGATCCGTGAGTAGAGATAAGGTGTATATCGAATATCTGTTGTACTCAAAATGGACGCAACTTGGGCATGGATAGAGAAACCGCTCCAAGCAATAAGAAAGCTGACGAGAATCATCTTATCTAATAGGGGGATGCTTGACGGACTAAGACTGATCCCTTGGGTACCAAGAGTAATCTCAAAGAGTCCATAAATGGTAGGTGAAGATAATTCACTTGCGAAGCCGAGCGGTAGCAGTATTAGTGTTACGATCCATTGAATAAGCTGAACCAGATTGATCAACGTTAAGACCTGAATTAAGACGGAAAAGCAGATCATAAAGCCTCCAATTAAAAATGTTGTTTTAAAACCAGAGCTGATCGCTTCAGCCATCAAAGTACCAAAGGATCGCCCATCCTCCATACGAGCACGATGCATAGCACGCAATCCTTGGCGTAACAAGTTGCCTCTTTCCGATTGATAGAAGGTACGTGGTGCTTTTCTTTCATGAAAGGCCATAATGAACCCCACAAGCAGACTAGAGAGATAATGACTCAATGCAAGAATGACACCAAGACTTGGATCGTGAAAAATGCCTACCGCCACTGCTCCAAAAATAAAGATGGGATCAGAGGTGCTTGTAAAAGAGACGAGGCGTTCACCTTCAAATTGGTTGATCATATTGCGCTGCCGTAATTGGGTGGTTAGTTTGGCACCGACGGGATAGCCAGAAGCAAAGCCCATTGCAAGCACAAAGCCGCCAGGACCGGGAACACGAAAAAGTGGAAACATGATGGGGTGTAGAAGTACACCAAAAAAGTGGACCACGCCAATTCCCATCAGGAGTTCAGAGAGGATAATGAAGGGTAAAAGTGAAGGAAAGACAACATCCCACCAAATGCTCAAGCCACGGAGAGATGCTTGGAAAATCTCTTCTGGATACATGAGAATCGTGAATACAATAAATATCGAACTAAGCCCAATGATACCGGAGATCGCCATTTTTGCTCGATGCATTGTCAAGCCCCCTAATGCTTGTTCCATCAATTCATACATACGACTTGTACTGATTCTTTAGACCATTCGTAGAATAGAAAGGAAGGGGGAACCTTCTATCATCCTATCCAAGCAAACGAGGTTGGGTGGTATAATGTGGAGAGGAAATGAGGTGGGGAAATGAAAAGGCCAAAAATCGGAATTGCCTTAGGGGCTGGTGGTGCAAAAGGGCTTGCCCATATTGGCGTTCTTCGTGTTTTAGAAAAATATCATGTTCCCATTGACTTTATTGCAGGAAGTAGTATGGGAAGTCTCGTTGGAGCTACATATGCAAATGGAGTATCTCCTGACATGTTGGGGAAACTAGCTATTGAATTAAAAAGTAAGTATTGGATGGATGTGACCATTCCTAAAATGGGCTTTGTCCAAGGGGAACGAACTCGTGAATTAATCCAACTCCTTACCCATCGGAAGAAGATTGAAGAGTTACCAATACCATTACGGATTGTAGCAACGGACTTAACAACAGGCGAGGCAGTCATCTTTGCTGAAGGGCCTGTGGACGTAGCTGTACGTGCAAGCATTGCCATTCCTGGTGTCTTCGTTCCTGTAGAATTAGATGGCCGAATCTTAGTAGACGGTGGCGTGGTGGATCGTGTCCCCATCGGGGTGGTACGCCAGATGGGCGCAGATTTTGTCATCGCATCTGATGTAACCTACTTCCAACAGCGAGAAAGCATCGCCAGTATGGTGGATGTAGTGGTTCAAACCATGGATATTTTAGAGAAGCAGCTTTATGAAACCAATCCTCCAACACCAGACTTTTTGATCCGCCCTCAGGTAGGGCAATATAGCTCGCTAGGATTTACAGAAGTGGAATCGATTATTTCAGCAGGCGAGCGTGCTGCAGAGGAATCCATTGAAGCATTATTAAAAGCGATTGAACAATGGCAGGTGACTGAGTGTGAGTAAAAATGAAGATCAGAATCGTTTAATGAACCATCCCGTTGAAAAGAGTCGCCGAAAAAGAAAATGGCAGGGACCATTTCTTTTAATTTTGATGATTGCTCTTCTGATGATACCCACGCCATATTTCATCTATGAGCCAGGATCAGCCATGGACGTAGCTCCCATGATCACTGTGGCAGGTGGCTTTCATGATGAAAAGGGTACATTCAAGCTGACGACGGTTCGTGTGGGTCAAGCCAATATTGCTCGTTATCTTTGGGCACAGGTGAATCCTAATCAGGAGTTGCGAAAAAAAGAGAGTGTGATGCTACCTGATGAAAGTGAAGAAGAATATCAATTCCGCCAGCGTTATTATATGAATAATTCACAGCAAACATCAGCGATTGCTGCTTTTCGTGCCGCTAGTATGGAGGTATCGTTTCAAAATGAAGGGGCATTGGTGGCTTCCATCATTAAAGGTATGCCAGCAGAAGGTAAGCTACAAGTAGGAGACCTGATTGTTGGACTCAATGGCACGCCTATAGAAACTAGCGAATCGCTGGTCCAATTGATGCAGCAAAAGGCTGTTGGAGAAACGCTTCGGCTTCAATTGCTCCGCGAGGATAAACCGATTGATGTTCAATTAACCGTTGGGAAGATTGAAAACGAAGGAGAGAAACGACCGGGTATCGGTGTGAGCCTGCTGACGAAGCGAAATGTTAAGTTACCAAAAGAGGTACAATTTGAAACAGGAAATATTGGTGGACCATCAGCTGGCCTCATGTTCTCATTAGAAATTCTGAATCAATTGACTGAGGAGGATTTAACCAAGGGCTATGTGATTGCCGGTACAGGAATGATTGATGAGAATGGTAATGTAGGGCGGATTGGGGGAATCGAGCATAAGGTTGTAGCTGCTGATGAAGCGGGAGCTGAATTCTTCTTTGCTCCCCGTGATGCTTACTCCTCAGATCCTAATGCAACAGTGGCGAAGCAAAGAGCAGAAGAGATTGGTAGCTCGATGCAGGTGATACCGGTGGATACACTGCAGGAAGCATTACAATATCTTCGCACCTTGCCCCGCAAGAATACGACAACGACACCTTAACCTTATTTTGTCTCCCTTTCCCATGATGGTCGCAGTGGTGGCTGTTGATATTCACGCAAGAGTGCATGCTTGCGTAGGTGACTGGGTAAAGCGGTCGCGTAGATCAAGGAGGCCTGTAGATCTAATTCCAGCATGGGATGGCGTTCACGGCTTACATTGGTAATGATGGGAGTTGCACAAATCTTTTTTGCGCGTTGCAATAACTGTTGCCCCCTTTCACTCATCCCAAGAACTCGAAGATAGGGAACCTGAGCAAGTGAATTAAACTGACTAGCCATCTCTTTGGTATAGCCTAGAAGAACATGGGTAAGGGCACGTTGAATTCTCGTCCAGGTATAGCGTTTACTCTTGGTCCCTTCAATTAGAGAATAGAGTGAATCTGCAACAACCAAGCTTTTCTTGAGGCGATGCTCTAATCCCTCTGATACGTCAAGGTAAGTTGCTAGCTCATGGGATGGAGTGGCAATGAGTCGGCTGATCATTTGAGGATAGAAGCTTTCCCCAGTGATCATGGGGTAGCCTTGTAGCCAGCGTTCATGTAATAATTGATAGGTAGAGTTCGGTATATAGGGCTGGAGAGATGTCAGGGCTTCACTAGGATTTCTTGCTTCATTGGCTAATTGTCGAAGCGCAGTAGCACTAGCAATCCTTCCATCCTCTACGTCCTGCTGATGATAACCTGCCTTCCATCTTTTTATGGTGCAAGGTGTAATGGACGATTGCAGGCGCGCTAAGGCAACGCAATAATATAAGCCCAGTCTATTATTGGGCTGACTCCAATCGTGTTCGTCGAAGGAGACTCTGTGCTCCTTTGCCCATTGATTTAGGGCAGCAGAAAATGCTGTTGGATAATTGCCTCCTTGCTTCAGTTCAGCTTGTAAGCGGAGTTGAAAGGAATCAGGCTCGTTCAGCAGAATTTCTGCTAATTGGATCATCCAAGCGATCTCGCCACTTTCACTGCCGAAGCAGACCGTATCTACTACGCCAAGGGCATGCAAGGTGGAGATAGCACCGAAGGCGAATCTCTCTGCATTTTGAGTGGCATAAGCGGTGGGGAGTTCAAGGAGGAGATCAACCCCCATATCAAGAGCCATCTGTACTCTAGTCCATTTATCGATGAGGGCTGGCTCACCACGCTGTAGGAAGTGACCGCTCATTACAGCAACGGTGCTGGTAGCACCAGTCAGCTCCTTCCCTTCATGATAGTGATAATGATGACCATTATGTAGCGGATTGTACTCCACAATCATTCCGAGAACATGCTCCATAGGAATTCTCCTTCCGAAGATTGACAAAGTTTTTCCATGGACATATAATATCATTTGTTGCCAATGAGGTGTAGGATATGAAGATTGATTTAACACAATTACGTAGGTTACCTGAGAAAAAGATTGAGTTGAATGAAACCTTCGATTTTACTCATATCATCGAAGGCTATGTTCAATTGGAACGTTTATCCCCTGTACAGTTTATAGGGAAGGTTGAGCTCTTAGCTGGCCTCTTTCTTCTAGAAGGTAAGCTAAAAGGGACCATGACGCTCCTCTGTTCCCGCTGTCTAACAGAGATTGAACATCCATTCTCCATTCCAGTGCGTATTCTCTTTGCTTCGCGAAACAATGCACCAGATGCTGAGTTACCTGAGGATGAAATTGAATGGCTCGATGTAGATACTCTCGAACCTCGCCCCTTTCTTGAGGAAGAGATCAAGTTAGCCATTCCCTATACTCCTTTGTGTAAAGAGGCATGTGAGGGAATATGTCCAGAGTGTGGAAAGAATCGGAATGAGGGTGCTTGTGGCTGTAACACTGAAAAAATCGACCCTCGTTGGGAAAAATTAACAACACTATTTGCTCAAAAACAGGATAAGAATGAGTGATTGTCACATTCATATTTATTTGATACAATGTAGAAGTTATCATCCTGACAATGTATAGGGTAACCTTTGATTCTGATGAAGGAGGTGGCATCATGGCAGTACCACAACGGAGAACATCTAAGACAAGAAAACGTATGCGTCGTACACACTTTAAGTTGAGCGTGCCAGGTATGGTTAAATGCCCACAATGCGGTGAATACAAACTAGCTCACCGTGTGTGCAAAGCTTGCGGATACTATAAAGGTGAAGTAGTTGTTGAGAAATAAGGCTGTTTAAATTCATGATAAAAAAGCAAGAACTTTGAATGGGTTCTTGTTTTTTTATCCTTTTTTTTATATACTGTTATTAGTACCAGGTATCAAAGCTTGCTACTAACCATCGTATATTTGAAGTATAGATTGAGAAAGAAGAGGATGATCTTGGCACGAATCAAGAAAGAAAAAAGGCAGGAACAATTGCGTCGAGAGCTCGAGGAGAATCCATTTCTGACAGATGAAGAATTGGCGCATATTTTTACTGTTAGTATTCAGACGATTCGCCTTGACCGTTTAGAACTTGGTATTCCTGAATATCGTGAGAGAATCAAGACCGTTGCTCAGAAGCATTTCGATACGGTTCGTTCTCTACCCATTGAAGAGGTTTTTGGAGAGGTTATCGATCTTGAACTGGATAAGTCAGCGATCTCCCTATTAGAGATTGGCGCTGACCATGTCTTCTCACGGAATCACATTGCTAGAGGGCATGTGATCTTTGCCCAAGCCAATTCCCTCGCCGTTGCAGTCCTCAATGAGGAAGTGGTATTGACTGCAACAGCCAATGTGAAGTACATAAGACCAGTTTATCTAGGAGAACGTAGTATTGCCAAAGCGCGGGTCCTTAACTCTACTAGCAAGTATAGCGAAGTAGAAGTCGTTACTTATGTAGAAGGTGAAGCCGTGTTCGAAGGAAGATTCACGATGTATCGTAGCCAGCATTGGAACAAGAGTCATAACAGCGATGGGGGGAGAAGTTAATGAGAATCGTGGTCGATGCAATGGGAGGAGATCATGCTCCACACGAGATCGTGAAAGGTGTACTAGCCGCACAAGAGAAGTGGCCTAATGTTCACTATATATTAGTTGGTCGCAAGGAAGAAGTGCGGCCCTTGATTGAGGGCGCCAATCACTTGGAATTAATCGATGCCCCTGAAGTGATTGCTACCGATGATGAACCGACAAGGGCGATACGACGTAAGAAGGACAGCTCTTTAGTAGTAGCTACACAGCTTCTCCAGGAGCAAAAAGCTGATGCGATGATCTCTGCAGGAAATACAGGCGCTTTAATGGCAGCTGGTCTCTTCATCGTCGGTAGAATGCAGGGAGTGGAACGACCTGGATTAGGGACTGTCTTTCCAACCATGGATGGCAAAGGATGTTTCGTCATTGACTTAGGCGCCAATGTGGATGCAAAGCCTCAACATCTCTACCATTATGCCATTTTAGGTCATGCTTACATGGAAGAGGTAATGGGATGTGAGCATCCACGAATTGGACTGCTCAATGTGGGGACAGAGGATAAAAAAGGCAATATGCTGACAAAAGAAGTTTTTCAACTTTTAAAAGAAAGCGAGCTTAATTTTGTTGGCAATGTGGAAGCGCGCGATGTGTTGAACGGTGTCTGTGATGTTTTAGTCTGCGATGGCTTCTCAGGCAATGTCATGTTGAAATCCATCGAGGGTGTTGCTGCTACACTCTTTTCCATCCTCAAGGAGGAGCTAACTAAGACTACGATGCGGAAGCTAGCAGCAGCCACCTTAAAACCAGGCTTACGAAATATCAAGAATAAATTGGATTACAAGGAGCATGGTGGTGCACCGCTGCTAGGGTTACAGGCTCCTTTGATCAAAGCTCATGGTTCATCAGATGCAAGAGCCATCGAGAATGCCATTGGGCAAGCGATCAAGATGATCGAGAGTCAGTATGTTCAAAGAGTGATGAAACATATGGAAGGAATGAATGAGGAATGAGTCATTTTGCTGCAGGGATTTTGGGTACCGGCTCCTATGTGCCAGATAAAGTCTTAACCAATTTTGATCTAGAAAAAATGGTGGAGACTTCTGATGAATGGATCCGTACTCGTACCGGCATTGAAGAACGGCGGATTGCAAGTGAAGATCAAGCTGCATCTGATTTAGCCTATGAGGCTGCCAAACGAGCGTTGGAAGCAGCAAAAATTACAGCTGAAGATTTGGATCTGATTATTGTGGCCACGGTTACACCAGATATGGCCTTCCCCTCCACAGCTTGTATTATTCAAGATCGTCTTGGCGCAAAGAAAGCCGCCGCTTATGATACCTCTGCAGCATGTGCAGGCTTTTTATATGGAATCGTCCAAGCATCACAATTTATTCAGACGGGTGTCTATCGTCATGTTTTAATCATTGGTGTAGAGGTCTTATCGAAAATTGTAAATTGGAAAGATCGAAATACCTGTGTACTTTTTGGTGATGGGGCAGGCGCTGTTGTCATGGGACGTGTGGCTCCAGGAAGTGGTGTTCGTTCCTTCACCTTGGGAGCTGATGGAAGTGGTGGTTCGCTTCTCTGTCTACCTGGTGGGGGTTCACGTAAGCCTTTAACTGAAGAAGGGATTCATCAAGGATTACATTATCTTTCCATGGCAGGCAATGAAGTATTTAAGTTTGCTGTTCGTGTTATGAATACCTCTGCTGATGAGGTATTACGGAAGATCGGCTGGGAGAAGGAAGATGTGGATTTTCTAGTCCCTCATCAAGCGAATATCCGTATTATCGAAGCAGCGCGGGAACGCCTAAATCTTCCTTTGGAAAAAGTAGTAGTTAATCTGAATCGTTACGGAAATATGTCTAGCGCCTCCATCCCTGTAGCACTGGATGAGGCTGTACGAAGTGGTCGTATTTATGAAGGGGCACGTGTCATCTTAGTAGGCTTTGGTGGTGGATTAACCTGGGGTGCTACCTCCATGATCTGGGATACGAAGGAACAGGAGGAGTAGCGAGGATGGGAAAACTGGCATACTTATTTCCTGGCCAAGGCTCGCAAAAGGTAGGAATGGCTCAGGAATTACTGGATACATGGAAGAGTGCGAAACAGCGATATGCCGAGGCTGATCATCTATTGGGTCATTCCTTAACGAAGTTATGTTTAGAAGGACCTGCAGAAGAATTAACCACAACGTATAATGCGCAGCCTGCGATTTTAACAACGAGTATCGCTTGGTGGCAGGCGCTCCAAGCAGAAGTAGATCTACAGCCTGATTATGTGGCTGGTCACAGTCTTGGTGAGTATTCCGCATTGGTGGCCGCTGGTGTACTCTCCTTCAGTGATGCAGTCCAGCTCGTTTATCAAAGAGGGAGGCTCATGGAAGAGGCGGTACCAGCAGGAGAAGGAAGTATGACCGCTGTTTTGTGGAAGGATCAAGATGCCTTAGCAGCGATCTGTACTCAGGTTAGTGAACAGTTGGGCTCTGTTCAGATTGCCAATATCAACTGTCCGGGCCAATTGATCATCTCTGGTAAACGAGAAGCAGTTCAGCATGCAGCACAGCTTGCCAAGGAGGCAGGCGCAATGCGGGTGATTCCCCTTCAGGTTAGCGGTCCCTTCCATTCTCGCTTGATGCAGCCTGCACAAGCAGGACTGAAGAAAAGCTTACAGCAAGCACAATTTCATTATTCGCTGATTCCTATTATCTCCAATGTAACAGCGAAGCCCATGGAAGAAGCAACTGAGATTCAACAACGCCTAGAAGAACAACTAGTTTCTCCTGTACGTTGGCAAGAATCCATTGAATGGATGATCGAGGAAGGTGTCGATCTTTTTATCGAATTGGGTCCAGGTTCTGTTTTAGGCGGGCTTGTACGGAAGATCAACCGTCATGTCCAGGTATTCTCCATTCAAGATCTGGAGAGCTATAGACAGGTGGTCTCTTTATTGCGAAATGAAGTAAGCTGTGAAGTACATGATTAAGGCTAGACATGGAGGAGGTGATAGTATGGAAGGAAGAGTTGCGTTAGTTACAGGTGCTTCAAGGGGGATTGGACGTGCCATTGCCTTAGAATTAGCCAAGTCTGGTTGTCATGTTGCTGTCAACTATGCACGGCAGCTGGATGCTGCTAATGAAGTGGTAGAGCAGATTCAGGCAATGGGGCAGCAAGCCATTGCCATTCAAGGAGACGTTTCCAAGGTAGACGACGTGAATGCCATGGTTGAAGAGGTTGTAAAAGAGTTTGGACGAGTGGATATACTTGTTAATAACGCAGGAATTACGAAGGATAACCTCCTTATCCGAATGAAGGAAGAAGAATGGGATAGCGTTATGGCCATCAATTTAAAGGGTGTATTTTTGCTCAGCAAGGCGGTGGCTCGTATCATGATGAAGCAACGGTATGGCCGTATTATTAATATTTCATCAGTTGTGGGTACCTTGGGGAATGGTGGTCAAGCTAATTATGCAGCAGCGAAAGCAGGCGTGATCGGACTGTCAAAATCCCTTGCACGTGAGTTAGCATCGCGGGGCATAACAGTCAATGTGGTGGCACCTGGTTTTATAGAAACAGATATGACAGCGGTCTTATCCGAAGAGATGAGAGCAAGTCTATATCAACAGATACCTTTAGCACGCCTCGGACAGCCTGAGGATGTTGCTCATGTGGTCCGCTTCTTAACCAGTGATGATGCTAGTTACATGACTGGTCAGACACTGCATGTTGATGGGGGAATGGTGATGCAGTAAGATCTTTCATTCCTATCTCCTAATCATTTATAATACCTTGAGAGGAGGTGACAGGATGTCAGCGAACTTTGAGAAAGTAAAAAAAATCATTGTAGAACGTCTTGGTGTTAACGAGGCTGATGTAACAATGGAAGCTATGTTCAAAGAGGACTTAGGCGCAGACTCTCTGGACATTGTTGAATTAGTCATGGATTTAGAAGATGAGTTTGACATGGAAATTTCTGATGAGGATGCAGAGAAGATTTCTACAGTAGGGGATGCGGTTCATTATATTGAAGCCCACTCATAAGAGAATGCTGTATCCTGTTGGTGAAAGGGTCCCCATCGGGACTCTTCACCTTTTGAATTCAACGTCTTGAAGTGGATGTGGAGATAAGAGGTGATTCCATGTTTGGTAAACGTGTTGTGGTGACTGGCTATGGTGCCATAACCCCAGTAGGTAATAATATTCTAGAATTTTGGTCATCATTAATAGAAGGTAAATCAGGTGTTGATACGATCACCGCATTTGATGTATCTGATTATCCTGTGCAAATCGCAGCAGAGGTGAAAGAATTCGACCCTTCACAATATATGGATCGTACAGAGGCCCGCAAGATGGACCGTTTTGTTCAATTCGCAGTGGCAGCAGCAACCGAAGCGATCCAGCACGCAAACTTGCAGATTACGGATCAAAATCGTCAGCGGATTGGTGTCTTGATCGGTTCGGGGATCGGTGGACTTGCCACCCTTGAGGAGAATCATACGAAGCTCATGGAAAAAGGTCCACGTCGTGTCAGCCCGTTTTTTATCCCGATGATGATCGCCAATATGGCATCTGGTCAAGTCTCCATTCACTTTGGCGCACAAGGTCCTAATACTACAGTAGTAACAGCATGTGCCACAGGAACTCATTCTATCGGTGATGCAGCTGCAATTATCGCAAGAGGACAAGCTGATGTGATGATCGCTGGTGGTACAGAGGCTACGATCACACCACTGGCAGTGGCTGGATTCGCATCGATGCGAGCTTTATCTACGCGAAATGATGAGCCCAAGCGGGCATCTCGTCCTTTTGATGGAGAGCGGGATGGATTTGTGATGGGAGAAGGCGCAGGTGTTCTTGTGTTGGAATCATTAGAGCATGCCCTAGAACGCGGTGCGACCATTTATGCAGAAATTGCTGGCTATGGTATGAGTGCAGATGCCTTCCATATCACGCAACCAGCACCTGAAGGTGATGGTGCCTATCGTGCCATGCGAGAAGCCTTAGCTGAAGCTAAACTTTCGCCACAGGATGTAGGATATATTAATGCCCATGGAACCTCTACTGATTTTAATGACCGCTTGGAATCATTAGCCATTAAACGACTTTTTGGCGAGTATGCGATGGATGTAGCTGTCTCTTCAACAAAATCCATGACTGGTCACCTCCTCGGTGCTGCTGGCGCAGTGGAAGCCATTGTTGGTGTAAAGGTGCTTGAAACTGGCATTATTCCTCCTACGATCAACTATGAAGTGCCAGATCCTGAATGTGATCTAGACTATGTTCCCAATGAAGCACGAAAACAAGAGGTGCAGGTAGTCCTTTCCAATTCCTTAGGATTTGGTGGACACAACGCCTCCATCGTTCTAAAAAAATACCAACCATAGAACATGGCTGGAGGAAGAGGCGTTTCAATTGCAGTGGAGTGATGAAATGATGGTAACAGATCTAGTCAAACAATTGGAGATACCTTTTCATGATGTTCGCCTTCTTCGCCAAGCTTTTACCCACTCTTCCTATGTGAATGAACATCGAAAACGGTATCATGAGGATAATGAAAGGTTGGAATACTTGGGGGATGCTGTGCTTGAGTTGACCGTCTCCCATTTCCTCTATCAACAGTATCCCAATAAACGGGAAGGCGAGATGACCAAGCTGCGCGCAGCCATTGTTTGTGAGGCCTCCTTGGTAAAGTTTGCTGATGCTTTGCAATTTGGTCAGTTCTTACTTCTCGGTAAAGGGGAAGAGTTAACGGGAGGTCGAAAAAGACCAGCCATCCTCGCTGATGCATTTGAGGCCTTTATTGGTGCACTTTATCTCGACCAGGGTTTGGATGCAGTATATCGCTTCTTAGAAGCTCATGTATTTCCAGCTGTAAAGCAAGGGGTATTTGACCAAGTAGAAGATTATAAGAGTCTGCTACAAGAATGGGTACAGCAGGATATTCACCAAGAGATCGAATATCGCTTAGTGGAAGAAAAGGGACCTGCCCATGCTCGACAGTTTGTTATTCAAGCCATCTTGAATGGTAAACCATATGGCTTGGGTGTTGGCAAATCTAAAAAAGATGCGGAACAGCATGCCGCAAAAACTACGTTAGAGCAACTGGGAGCGTTGTAATGCAGCCAAACTAGGGAACCACAAAGTGGTTCCCTTTTCTCTTCACCGTGGATATGGTAAAGTGAAAAAATAGATACCTTTGACTTGAAAAGTTCGGAGGAAGGGGGAGGGGAATGTACCTCAAATCATTGGAGCTGAAGGGCTTCAAATCATTTGCTCAACGCACCGAATTACAATTTGTAACTGGGATAACCGCGGTGGTTGGACCAAATGGCAGTGGGAAGAGTAATATTTCTGATGCCATTCGTTGGGTCCTTGGGGAGCAAAGTGCTCGCTCCTTACGGGGGGCAAAAATGGAGGATATCATTTTTGCTGGGAGCGATCATTTAAAACCACTAAACTTTGGGGAGGTTTCTCTTACTTTAGATAATAGTGACAGAGCCTTACCCCTTGATTTTCAAGAAGTGATGGTAACACGTCGACTGTATCGTTCTGGAGAAAGTGAATATTTTATCAATAAGCAAGCATGCCGTTTAAAGGATATCACAGAGCTTTTCATGGATACAGGATTAGGTAAGGAAGCCTATTCTGTAATTGGACAAGGTCGTGTTGAAGAGATTCTTAGCAGTAAATCGGAGGATCGTCGGATTATCTTCGAGGAGGCTGCAGGTATCGTTAAATATAAGACACGTAAGAAGGAAGCAGAGAAAAAGTTAGAGCAGACTGAGCAAAATCTGCTTCGTCTCAATGACATCCAAACAGAATTGGAAGAGCGTCTTGGCCCCTTAACGGAACAAGCTGAGAAAGCGAGGCAATATAAAGAGTTCAAAACGGAGTTGGAACAGACTGAGGTTGGACTCTATGTTTTTCAAATTGAGGATGTGCATGTGAAGTGGGAGGAGGTTCGTAACCGCTCATCTCAACTTCAGCGTGAAGTGAACGAGGAGACGACCAAGCTTCGTAGCATCGAAGCAAAATATGAAGAACTCCGACTGCTCTATCATCAGCTAGAAACAGCTCAAGATGAGCATCAACAGCAATTGCTAGAATTAAGCGAAACAATCGAGAAGCTGGAGGGGCAACGGGAGGTATTACGGGAACGTCTCCGCAATCAAGAAAATGTTCGTGACGATAAAAGCCAGCAGCTCGAAGAGATGATTACAAAGCTAAAGCTATACCAGGAAGAACTAGTGAAGCGAAGTAAATATCTACAGGAATGTGAGGAAGGCTTTGCAAAGAAGGAAGCTGAGTTAGCAGCAGAAGAGGAACGATATCAACAATTTCTCAAGCATAATCCTGAGGAACTGGAACAGTTAAAAGGGGATTATATCGATCTGCTCAATAAGATGGCAGCCCATCGTAATGAACAACGGAATAAGGAAGAGAACCTTCAGCAGCTAAAGCGCCGTACTCTTCGGATGGAAGAGGAACATCAGCATGTACTGGAACAAGAAGGTGTAATCGCTGAAGCACTTCAGGCTGTTGAAGAAGAGTTGAAGCAATTAACCGCAGAGATGGCCCATTATCAGCATCAGCAAAAAGCTCTCCTGACAAAGAAGGAAGAGCTAGAAGAGGTTAAACGAGGTACCACCGTCAATATGCAAGAAGTGAGCAGCCACCTCGAGCATATTCGTTCCAAATATGAAGTGCTAAAGGAATGGCAGGATTCTTTCAATGGCTTCATGCAAGGCGTAAAAGAAGTGCTGAAGGAACGGGGGCATCATCTCCAAGGCATCCATGGAGCTGTAGCTGAATTGATTCAGGTTGAACCTAAGGTGGAATTAGCCATTGAGACGGCCTTAGGTAGTGCTCTCCAACATGTTGTGGTAGATGATGAGAAAGTAGGTCGCGAAGCCATTCAGCTCTTGAAAGCACGCCGTGCAGGCCGTGCCACCTTCCTTCCTTTAAATGTTATCAAGTCACGGCGGATCTCTAGCAATGAAGAGAGCCTCATTCGTCATGAACAAGGAGTCTTAGGAATTGCCAGTGATCTTGTACAGGTGACTGAAACATATCGCTCAGTCATCGAACATCTATTAGGAAATGTGATTATTGTGGACCAGATGGAAACAGCCAATCACATTGCCAGCTTACTTCGCTATCGTTTTCGTTTGGTTACGCTGGAGGGAGACGTAGTTAGTCCAGGTGGAGCCATGACAGGAGGAAGTGTGAAGCAGAATAATTCCCATCTCCTTGGACGCCAACGGCAGATTGATGAGCTTCAGGATTTATTAGAACGTGCAAGAAAGAAGCAGGAAGAATTACAGGCTACGATGCGGCAACAAGCTCAAGAGCTTAACAGCATGCAGCATCAGGAGACTGAGCTCCGTCATCTCATTGATGAAAAACGAGAAACACTCCTACAGGTGGAAACAAAACGGAATCAATTACTGATGGAAGAACGAAGCCTGAAGGAGAAATCCACCCTTCACCAGAGTGAGATGAATCAGTTCCAACAGGAAATTACAGCCTATCAAGAGGTATTAAGTCGCTTAGGCACAGAGCTGCAGGAATTAGAGTTGGCTAGTGCTGAGATGAAGGAGAAGATTAACAGCATAGAAGACCAGTTAAAGCAGCAGGAGCATTTTAAGGAAGAGCATAATCAAACCATTACACAGCTTAAAATTGCTGTGGCAGAACAGGCGGAGCATGTTCGTAGCGTTCGTGATCAAGTGAAGCAATTACAGGATACAGAAGATGGGCTAATTGCTGAGAAGGATCAACTGCAAGAGCAATTGGCACAAGGTGGTGAAAATGCTCAGCAATGGGGAGAACAATTAGACTCACTAGGGTTGACCATGGAAGCGTATCGTCACCAGCGTATCCAGTTGGAGGTAACCATCGGTGAAGGGAAGACGAGCAGAATCACTGTGAAAGAGGAGATGGACCAGCGTGATGCTGAGATCCGTCAGTGCAATCAACGCGTGAAGATCTTAGATGGCCAACTTCATCAAGCAGAGGTTCAGGTGAACCGCTATGATGTGGAATTGGATAATCACTTATCCCATTTACGGGAGGAATACCATATCAGTTACGAGCTAGCGAAGGAGCGGTATGCTGTTCCTGAAAATGTGGAAGAAGCAAAACGCAAGGTGAGCCAGTTAAAGCGCTCCATTACTCAACTAGGTAATGTGAATCTCGGCGCCATCGAAGAGTTGGCTGAGGTGAAGGAACGTTATCAATTTTTGACCACACAACGGGCAGATCTGGTCTCAGCCAAGGAATCACTCTATCAGGTGATCAAAGAGATGAATGAGGAGATGACTCGACGTTTTAGTGAGACATTCGTCCAAATTCGCCAGCAGTTTCAGCAGGTATTCACGCAGCTCTTTGGTGGTGGACGGGCAGATCTGATGCTAACCGATGAAGAGGATATGTTGAATACAGGGGTGGATATTATTGCCCAACCGCCCGGTAAAAAGCTACAACATCTTTCCCTTCTTTCAGGTGGTGAAAAAGCGTTGACGGCCATTGCATTACTATTTGCCATCCTTCAGATCAAACCGGTTCCCTTCTGTGTGCTGGATGAAGTTGAGGCAGCCTTAGATGAGGCCAATGTCATTCGATTTGCCCAGTTTCTTCGTCGTTTCTCTGAAGAAACACAGTTCATTGTAGTTACCCATCGGAAGGGTACAATGGAGGGAGCTGATGTCCTCTATGGGGTTACGATGGAGGAATCAGGCGTATCGAAGCTAGTCTCTGTTCGTTTGGATGAAGGATGGGAAATCAGTGCCTCCTAATTTTGGATAACCATATAAGCGAACGAAAAAAATAATGAAGGAGGATATTTCATGGGTTTCTTCTCGAAGATTAAGGAATCGATTGCTAAAAGTACAGAAAGTGTGACAAATAAGTTTAAAGATGGCTTAAGTAAGACGAGGGAGTCATTCGTCGGCAAAGTGGAGGAATTGATCAGCCGAACGAAAAAGATTGACGAGGAATTTTTTGACGAATTAGAAGAGGTGTTGATCACCGCAGATATGGGTGTAACTACCGTCATGGAATTAGTGGATGACCTGCGAGCAGAAGTGAAAGCAAAAAAAATTGAAGATGCAGCTCAATTACGTCCTCTCCTGTCAGAGAAGATTATTCAACTTCTCAAGGTGGAGGAAGAGAATGAGGGGCTTCACTTCAATCCCGATGGATTGACAGTGATCATGTTCGTTGGGGTGAATGGAGTAGGTAAGACAACCACCATAGGGAAAGTCGCTCACATGCTGAAGCAGGATGGCAAGAAGGTACTACTGGCTGCTGGCGATACCTTCCGTGCAGCAGCCATTGAGCAGCTGGAGGTTTGGGGTGAGCGAGCTGGTGTCGAAGTGATTAAGCATCAGTCAGGCTCTGATCCTGCTGCCGTTGTCTATGATGCGATCCAGGCTGCTCAAGCACGGGGTGTGGATGTTCTACTCTGTGATACAGCTGGCCGCTTACAAAATAAGGTCAATCTGATGAATGAATTGAACAAAGTGTATCGCGTCATCGATCGGGAGATCCCCGGAGCCCCTCACGAGGTATTGCTCGTACTGGATGCTACTACTGGCCAGAATGCTCTGCAACAAGCGAAGGCGTTCCAGGAGGTTGCCCATATTTCTGGTATTGTCTTGACTAAGCTAGATGGAACAGCCAAGGGTGGGATCGTTGTGGCCATTCGTAATGAGATGCATGTGCCTGTAAAGTATGTCGGGCTTGGCGAGAAGATGGACGACTTACAGCCCTTTGATTCAGCCCAATTCGTCAACGCTCTCTTTAGCGATTTGATCAATAAAGAAGCACATGAAGAAAAAGAAAATACTGAGCTTGTTTGAGTGACAATAAAAAATACTTGACAGAGCTTCGTAGCTCCAGTAATATAGGTTTTAGATATTTTACTGACAAGGTATTTTACTTGACAGCACTCGATGTTCAAGGCAGCATGGTATGAAACATGATTGAGGTGATTTTCCATGCTGGAGAAGACCACATATATTAATGAGCTTTTTGCAATCTACTCCGATCTGTTAACAGAGAAACAACAGAGCTACCTCACCTACTATTATCAGGATGATCTGAGCTTAGGTGAAATCGCCGAGATTTCTCAAGTGAGTCGGCAGGCTGTCTATGACCAGGTTAAGCGGGCAGAGTCGGCATTACTAGAGTATGAAACGAAATTAGGATTTTTGGAAGAGATGCAAAAACGCCAGGCTATTTTCGAGCAGCTCGAAGCCTATGTGAATAAAAATTATCCTACTGATAAAATGTTGCATCAATTTCTAGAGCAACTTATCCGATTAGAAGAATCCGATTAGGGGGCGACAATTATGGCTTTTGAAGGTCTCGCCAGCCGGTTACAGGAGACGATGCGCAAGCTTCGTGGCAAAGGAAAAGTGACCGAAGCGGATGTAACAGAAATGCTACGAGAAGTTCGCTTAGCCTTATTGGAAGCCGATGTGAACTTTAAAGTAGTAAAGCAATTTTTGAATCAGGTCAAGGAGCGCGCCATTGGCCAGGAAGTATTAAAAAGTCTTACCCCTGGCCAACAAGTAATCAAGGTGGTCCATGAAGAATTGACACAATTGATGGGTGGAACCCAAAGCAAGATTGCCACAGCACCAAAACCACCAACTGTGATCATGATGGTGGGCCTGCAAGGGGCAGGGAAGACCACCCATTCTGGTAAATTGGCACGCTATTTATCGAAGCAAAATCGTCGTCCTTTGCTGGTAGCAGCTGACGTCTATCGCCCAGCAGCGATTAAACAGTTACAGGTCCTTGGTGAACAACTCTCAATTCCCGTCTTTTCCATGGGTGCTGATGTGAGTCCTGTCAATATCGCCAAAGCTGCCATCGCTCACGCGAAGGAAGAGCATTATGATTATGTCATTATCGATACAGCAGGTCGCTTGCATATTGATGAGCAGCTAATGGAAGAATTGACACAGATCGAAGCAGCTGTTCAACCACAGGAGATTCTCCTCGTTATCGATGCGATGACCGGACAAGATGCTGTTAATGTAGCAGAGCATTTCAATGAAAAGCTAAAGTTGACAGGGGTTATTTTAACGAAGCTAGATGGAGATACACGCGGTGGTGCGGCCATCTCTGTTAAGGCAGTCACTGGTTGCCCGATTAAGTTCGCGGGGATGGGAGAAAAGCTCGATGCCTTAGAACCCTTCCATCCTGAACGGATGGCTTCACGGATTCTTGGAATGGGCGATGTTCTGACGCTGATTGAAAAAGCACAGGAAGTTGTGGATCAAGAGAAGGCGGCAGAATTAGAGCGCAAGATGCGGACCCTTGATTTCACCTTTGATGACTTTCTTGAGCAGATGGAGCAGGTTCGCAATATGGGACCGCTTGATGAGATTATCGGCATGATTCCAGGGATGAACAAGATGAAAGGGATGAAGGATCTTCAACTTGATGAGAAACAGCTTGCTCGTGTTGAAGCCATCATCAAGTCCATGACCAAGGAAGAGAAGAAAAACCCTTCCATTCTTAATGCCAATCGGCGACGCCGAATCGCTCAGGGAAGTGGGACCAGTGTCTCTGATGTGAACCGCTTGCTAAAGCAGTTTGAGGATATGAAAAAGATGATGAAACAGATGAGTAATATGACGAAGGGGAAAAAGAAAAAATCAGGCTTTAAATTTCCTTTCTTCTCTTAACTGAAATAAATTATGATAATCTTTAAAGGAGGTGAGAAGAATGGCAGTGAAGATTCGTCTCAAACGGATGGGTGCAAAGCGTAAACCATTTTATCGTGTCGTGGTTGCTGACTCTCGTTCACCACGGGATGGCCGCTTCATCGAAGAGATTGGTACCTATAATCCAGTAGCTTCTCCAGCAGAAATTAAATTGGATGAAGAAAAAGCTCTTTCCTGGTTACAAAAGGGTGCTCAACCTACCGATACGGTTCGCAATATTTTTAGCCAACAAGGTATTATGAAACAATATCATGATGCAAAGCGTGCCAAATAAGGGCATCTACTGAAAAAAGGTTGAGTAAATTCAACCTTTTTTCCACATATTACGGAAAGATAGCATTGGAGGGGTCACTTGATGAAGGAATTGTTAGAGGTGCTGGCAAAATCATTGGTCGACCATCCTGATGAAGTCCATGTTAATCAAGTGGTTGGTGAACGATCTGTGGTTTTAGAGCTGAGTGTCCATCCTGATGATGTTGGGAAAGTGATCGGGAAGCAAGGTCGAATTGCCAATGCAATAAGAACCGTTGTCAATGCTGCTGCTGTAAAAGAGCATAAGCGTGTCAATGTAGAAATACTTAGCTAAGGTGCGAACAAAAGGTTGGGGAAGCTTCCAACCTTTTTTCTACATAGAGCGAGGAGGGACGGAGGTTGAAAATCAGACGTCCAATCATCGTAAAAACAATTTTAACAGAAAAGAGCAAGTCTGATTTGCTTCACAAAATGGATGATGAACTGCGCCAGCTCCAAATTGAGATGGAGCAGCTTCAGTTTGAACGCCGTAAGCTTTTGGCGATGGCAGAAAAAAAGGGACAGGATGCTATCCAATATGTGCAAGAAAAAATGGATCGTGAGATGGCAAAACGAGAGACAGCTCAAGAAGAGCAAACAATGCGCCGACAAGCTCTGCTTGAATTGCCCATCGATAGTGAAATTGTAATTGACCATACAGAGACTGAGGTGGAGGTCCGTATTGGTCATCGTTGGTCACAATTGATCACGCCCATCGAAATCATCATTCGGGATGATATTGTGGTGGATATTAGGGGGGAATAGGATGAAAGAGAAGAAGCATGAGACCGCTGAGCTATTGCGTGTAGGAACCATTGTGAATACCCATGGAATCCGTGGGGAGGTTCGCGTACTTTCCATCACTGACTTTCCTGAGGAACGCTATGGTGCAGGGAATCTTTTGTACCTAACGCATCCTCAAACAAAGCAAGAGTTAGAGCTTACTGTGGAAAGTCAACGTACACACAAGCAATTTCAACTTCTTAAGTTCCACGGCTTAGACCGGATCGAAGACGTGGAAGGATTTAAGGGCTGTCCGCTCTATGCAAAAGAGCTCCTTCATAATGCCCTAGAGGATGGAGAGTTTTACTTTTCGGATATTATTGGCTGTCGTGTTGAGCTTGAGGATGGGACAATAATCGGCACAGTCAAATCCATCTTGCAGCCAGGTGCTAATGATGTATGGGTGGTGGAAGAGGTGGGAAGCCGCCGTGAAATTTTGATCCCCTATATCGATCCTGTTGTTAAACAGGTGAATGTAGAAGAGAAACGGATTCTCATTGTTCCCATGGAGGGTTTGTTATAAGATGAGCTTGCGTATCGATATATTAACCCTATTTCCCGAAATGTTCGAAGGGGTCCTTCACGCTAGTATGCTAGGTCGAGCGGAGGAAAAGGGGCTCGTTCAGTACCATCTTACCAATTTTCGCAAGTATGCCACAGATAAGCATGCACAAGTGGATGACTACCCCTATGGTGGCGGAGAAGGGATGGTATTGAAACCGGATCCAATGTTTGCTGCCATGGACGATATTACTAGGAGTAGTGAAGAAGTTCTGCCAGCCTCTTCACGGCGTAGAGTTCTATTACTATGTCCCCAAGGAGAACCCTATCATCAAAGCAAGGCTGTAGAACTAGCCCGCGATACAGATCATCTAATCTTGATCTGTGGTCATTACGAAGGATATGATGAACGCATTCGTACTCTGGTCACCGATGAAGTCTCCATTGGCGATTATATCCTAACCGGTGGTGAGCTAGGTGCCATGGTGGTGATCGATAGTGTCGTCCGCCTCTTACCTGGAGTCCTTGGGAATGAAGATTCACCCATCCATGATTCATTTAGTAACGGCTTATTGGAGCATCCTCAATATACGAGACCAGCTATGTTTCGTGGGCTTACTGTACCCGATGTATTACTCTCCGGTAATCATGAGTTAATTCGGCGCTGGCGTCTGAAGGAATCCCTCCGTCGTACTTATTTGCGACGTCCAGATCTTCTAGAAGGAAAGCAACTCACCAAAGAGCTGGAAGCTCTTCTTGATGAGGTAATTGGTGAAGAAAATGCTGGGGATTCTCGTTGATTTTTATTGCCAACACTAGTGGAGTATGATAAACTTACTGATGTGCCATTTTGGTGGTAATACGACGGTCCTCTACCCTTAAGATATAGGAACGATTTTTTGAGGTATGAACGTCTGAGAGGAAGGAGGAAATATCAATGGATATTATCCGTGAACTTGAAAAAGAGCAATTTAAAGAGGTTCCTGATTTTCGCCCTGGTGATACCGTTCGTGTTCACGTAAAGGTTATTGAAGGCCAGCGTGAACGGATTCAGGTATATGAAGGCGTTGTAATTAAACGCAAAGGAACTGGGGTTCGCGAAACTTTCACTGTTCGTAAGATCTCTTACGGTGTCGGTGTAGAACGGACATTCCCTGTTCATTCACCAAAAGTCGCCAACATCGAAGTAAAACGGCGTGGTAAGGTTCGTCGTGCTAAACTTTACTATTTGCGTGAGCGTCATGGTAAAGCTGCACGTATTAAAGAGAAGATGTAAGGAAACGAAGGGCTTGTATACCAAGCCCTTTTTCTTTTCTGATATAATAGATCACAATGTAGAATTCGCTGATCATGCGAGAAGAACATTTGTCTGATAAGTAGCTGAAGGGGGCCCTGCAACATGGAGAATGCCGATAGTCCAAAAGTAAAGAGGGGTTCTAAGCAGAAAGAATTCTTCTTTGTACTCCTCATGCTTACACTCGCCATTCTGTTTCGGATCTTCATCTTTTCACCCTATGAGGTAGATGGAGCTTCCATGGAAACCACGATCCATAATCATGAAAAGGTGATGGTGAATAAGTGGACATACTATTGGCGTGAACCAGTTCATGATGAGATTATTGTTTTTCAGGCTAACGAAAAGGAACGCTATATCAAGCGCGTAATCGGCCTTCCAGGCGATGTCATTCAGATCGCCCATGGTGATGTGTACCGAAATGGCGAAGAACTAGAAGAGCCCTATTTAGAGACACTACGTAGCTATTATGAAGACCAGGGAATTCCCTTCACCATCTATGGAAATGAGCAGGAAGAGCATACGCTCATTGTCCCACAAGGTTATCTCTTTGTACTAGGAGATAATCGGAGAGGAAGCAAGGATAGTCGCGATCCTAATGTAGGTTTTATCTCCATTAATTCTGTAATCGGAAAAGCTGAGGTGGTCATTTGGCCCCTTACTTCCATCCGTCCTTTACACTGAGCAGCAAGGGGGCAAGTACTGTGGTAATTCAATGGTTTCCAGGTCATATGGCCAAAGCAAAACGTGAGGTGGAAACACAATTAAAGCGAGTAGATGTGGTATTGGAACTGCGGGATGCTCGTATTCCTTATTCCAGTGCCAATCCAATGTTAGATCGGTTAATTGGCGAGAAGCCACGCCTTATTCTATTAAACAAAGCAGATTTAGCTGATCCAAGCATTCTTGCAGAATGGCAAGCTTGGTACCATGCACAGGGGATCGAGACCATTCTACTTGACGTGAAACAAGGGAAGGGCTTACAGCAGATCGAACGTCAAGCCTTTCAATTGGTCTCTGCCCGTCTTGAAAAGCAACGGGCGAAAGGAATGAATCCACGTCCTGTTCGTGCCATGATTTTGGGCATTCCCAATGTGGGAAAATCCTCCTTAATCAATCGTTGGTCCAAGCGGAATATTGCGAAAACAGGGGATCGGCCAGCGGTTACGAAAGGACAACAGTGGGTCAAGGTGAGTCCACAATTGGAGCTGTTGGATACACCAGGTATACTCTGGCCGAAATTTGAAGATCAAAAGGCAGGTTATCGCTTAGCTATCTGCGCATCGATTAAGGATGAGATTCTCAATGTGTTAGAGGTTGCTTCCTTCGCAATTGCCTACATGCGCAATCATTATACAGATCGGCTAGAGCAGCGCTATGGCATTACATCGTGGGAAGAGGAACCCTGGCGTGCTATTGAACAGATCGGTAAGGTACGTGGTTGCATGATGTCAGGCGGTCGAGTGGATCTAGAAAAGGCAGCCCAAATATTTTTGCGTGATCTTCGCCAGGGACAACTAGGTCCTTGCTGCTTTGAAAGACCTGAAGATGTCCAAGAAGTCGAGGAATGAGCCATGAAAATTGCAGAGGCAACCATATCAGAGGTTAAAGAGCTTTTAGATAGCTACAAAGAATTACCTTCTTCTCTTTACCAGGAGCTTCAGCAGGATCAAAGAAAAGGTGTTCAGTCCATCTTGAAGCGCTGGATCAAGGAACGAGAGCAGGAACAACATGAGCATGAGCGCATTTATAAGATGTGGGAGATCGAGCGAGAACAATGGCAACAAGGCTTTCAGATTATCGGAGGAATCGATGAAGCTGGTCGTGGACCGTGGGCTGGCCCTGTTGTAGCTGCGTGTGTTGTGGTTGATCATCCTTTCTATATCGCAGGACTGAATGACTCTAAGCAGGTAACAGCAGAGCATCGAGCAGCCATTCGTCAGGAGATTGAGAAGGAAGCAGTAGCGATCGGAATCGGCATCGTTGATCATCAGTTAATTGATCAGATCAATATTCTACAAGCAACCTATGAAGCAATGAGAAGAGCATACTCGCAAGTACAGGAGCAAGTGGAGCTCTGCCTCGTGGATGCCTTAAAGATTCCAGGGGTGAAGGTACCTCAGCTTTCACTTGTGAAGGGGGATGCCCGCTCACAAAGCATTGCTGCTGCTTCGATTATTGCCAAGACCACCCGTGATCACCTGATGATCCAATATGCTGAGGAATTTCCTCAATATGGGTTTGAACGACATAAGGGCTATGGGACGAAAGAGCATTGGGAAGCGATTCAACAATATGGTCCATCTCCGATTCATCGCTTAAGCTTTCAACCGTTACGAGATTGGTTACAGGAGCATGGTATGAAGGAGTGAGAAGATGAACCTAGAGTCTCTCCTTACGAGGCTGCTTCTGCAGCAGCATTCAACTTCCTTACAACCTACAGAGTTAAGCTATGGGCAGATCTATTTAGGAAAAGTGGAACATCTATACCCCAATCAATTAGCAAAGCTTAAATTGGCAGGAACGACATTCGTAGCTAAGGTTAAGGCTCCCCTGAAGCGTGGGGAATTTACCTGGCTGTTGGTAGAACGAGCAGCATCACCCGTTACCCTGAAGGTGATTATGCAACCATCCTCAGAGCATTCCAGTAACCCTCAGCCCCTTCCTCCTACTCCAGAAGCCTTAATCCACTATCTCGGGCTACGAGCCAATAAGCAATTGGTTCAAATGGTCCAATTCCTACAGCAAGAGCATCTTCCTATCATTGCTCATCAACTGCAGCAATTATCCCAAATGCAATTGCAACTCCCCTTCATGGCACAGAGCGAGCTTCAGCAACTAGTAAGGTGGATTATTGCCCACCATCTGCCATTTTCCTCAACTAGTTTATTGGCATTACATCAGCTCTTCTTTGGAGAAAGCTGGGGCTCTTTATTACGTAAATGGGATCAACGATATCAACAAATCCAGCAGGATCACACTGAATTAAATGCGCAGGCCGAGGAGAGTGTTCAACGGATCACGAGACTCATGCATCAGCTCAACGCTTCCTTTCTCCCTCTTGCGGATTGGCTGGAAAGTTGGGGCCTTACCTATGAAAAAAGGCTTAAATGGTTGGTAGAACATCCAGATCAATCAGCTACGAAGGCTTGGTCACATTCGCTCAAAGAGGAGCTCCTTCGTCTACAAGGGAATCAACAGGGAAATGGCGCCTTTTCTCATTTGACGATACCGCTAGTACACCATCTTACTGGGCAACAACTCTTGCTTCTTCATGAGCGAGAGGATACCGTTCAGCAGCTTTTCTTGCAGCTCCCTCAATCCGTTTTAGATGCAAAGAAGGAGGCATGGATCCAGCTAGAAGGTAAAAAGTTACGGAATGGAGAATTAGATCCAGAACATGCTCATCTTCTCTTATATCTTCATCTGCCCCGAAGCGGTTTGAATATTTTAGATATACAGATTGTGAAGCGGATTCTTTCTGTACACCTATACTATGAGCAGGAAGATATGGTTCTTCGGATACAGAAGAAGCGGGAAGAGTGGGAAAAGAGATTAAAAGATATAGGCTACCATTTCTCCAGTCTTCGGTTTTCCCCTCTGAATCAGCTCATACCAACTAAACAGAAATTACCGGGTACACAACCATACCATGGATTGGATGTGCGTATATGAATGATCTTTCTACCCCAAGATGGATCCAGATTGTGAAAGACCATGGTTTACCCATTCAGGAGGACCCAGACCTTGTGGATGCATTGAGTCGATTAGAAACCGAACGGCAAATACCAGAGGAACTGGCTCAGTTAATCATGGAGTTTTACACGATGATGGAACAGGCAGAGCATGAATAGGATTGAGGGGGAAAATCTGGTGAGAAAGCGGGCTGATATAGTAGGACGATGGGGAGAAGAGAAGGCAACACTGTATCTGATGGAGCAGGGATACCAAATTTTATGCCAAAATTATTGGACGAAACACGGGGAGATTGACATCATTGCACAGCATGGAAATACCATCATCTTTGTGGAAGTGAAGACAAGAAGAAGTTTGGCATATGGAAGTGGTATCGAGGCAATAACAAGGAAAAAGCTTCAACGAATTCGCAAGGCTGCTACTCACTATTTAACAAGCTCAGCTACTTTCTATAATGATATTCGTTTAGATATGATTGATATATTCATTTCAAAAGAGGGCACTCGTTCAACATATCGAGTCAAACATATTCAGCACATTGATAGTTAATTTCCTTTATCCATTGTTGAAATAGTCGAGGAGGAGTCATCGTGCAATATATTCAACAGGGAGAACGACGATATTGGCAAGCCAATACTTCATTATTTGCTGGGGGCTTTGTAACATTTGCGTTACTTTATTGCACCCAACCGCTTCTCCCAGTATTCTCAGAGGAATTCGGTGTGAGTCCTACGGTTGCGAGTCTTTCCGTCTCTTTTTCTACTGCCACACTTGCCATAGCTATTGTGTTTGCTTCACAGCTAGCAGAACGTTTAGGAAGAAAGACCTTGATGTCATGGTCCCTATTACTTTCTTCGCTTCTTGCTTTCTTTATTGTGCTGGTACCACAATTCCAGCTACTGCTAGCAATTCGATTATTACAGGGATTCTTCCTCGCTGGATTCCCTGCGATTGCCATGGCTTATATCGGTGAAGAGTATCATCCAAAAAGTATTATCACCGCCATGGGACTCTATGTAAGTGGAACAGCCATCGGCGGAATGACCGGCCGTATTCTTATCGGCGTGATTACAGACTTAGCAGACTGGCGCTGGGCTGTTGTCATCTTAGCGCTTTTAAGCTTAGCTAGTGCCTTCTGGTTTTGGCGGTATCTTCCAGAACCAACCCATACTCGACCTCACCGTTTTACTTTGAGTGAATCGATGAAGACCTACAGCATGCATCTCCTAAATCCTCGCCTCTTACCATTATTTTTATTGGCTTTCCTTTTCATGGGGAGCTTTGTCACCATGTTCAATTATTTAACCTATCGTTTAGTACTTCCACCTTTTTCACTAAGTCAAAGTCTAGTGGGTTGGATTTTCATTATCTATTTGTTGGGGACTGTTAGTTCCAACACCATGGGCTTGGTACGAAAACGTTTCGGTGATCACTGGACGCTTCTCATCAATATTAGTATGATGTTCATCGGGATCCAGTTAACCATGGTAGAGCATTTATGGATTGTGATTCTTGGTTTAGGCTGCTTCACCTTTGGCTTTTTTGGGAGTCACTCCACAGCAAGCTCACTGGTAGGAGCACGAGCAGAAGATCATAAAGCACATGCCTCTTCACTTTATTTGCTCTTTTATTATTTAGGCTCTAGTATCATCGGTGCAGGTGGGGGCTGGTTTTGGAGTCAATTTGGGTGGAGGGGTATCGGAGGATTACTCTCTATTTTACAAGTTTGTTCATTACTGCTTTTATTGCTTATGCTTCGCTTTCATAAAAAAAACATTCGATCCAAGAATAAATTCGAAAAAATGACATAAAGCCCATCCATATTACATATTTTTGAAATAGGACCCTTTTCCTTTTATTCCCTTCCTAATAACATGGAATAGAAAGGGGTGATGGTATGAACTGGGCTTTTCTCTTCACGCTCTTTCTTGTTCGGATCACAGGAATTCAATTAGTCATTGAAAAAGGAACCCAACATTTCCGCTTCACATTCAAATTGGGTCGTACACCTAAGTAATGGGAGGCTACGCCTCTCTTTTTTTTGCCCGTCATCCTTAAAGCCTTTCTATTCCACAGTAATCATTATATGAGGTGGTGATTGATTTATACTATGAAAAAATGGTATAAAAAATCAAATGAATATATAATATTCCAAAAATGAAAGATTAAGTTTCTATGTAAAAAATGTTACATATGTTTGAATTATTTTGTAAAATCGGTTATTCTCATGATGGAAGGAAGTAACCTCTAAGATCAGGATATGCTATTATTTTTATCCGTTAATTAGGAGGATGGAGAATGAACATTCACGAGTACCAAGGCAAGGAGATCTTACAATCTTATGGCATCGTGGTGCCTGCAGGTGGGGTAGCTTTTTCAGTAGATGAAGCTGTAGAGGTGGCCAAGCAATTGCAAGGACCCATCTATGTTGTTAAAGCACAGATCCACGCAGGTGGACGGGGGAAAGCAGGCGGAGTTAAGCTTGCGAAAAGCTTGGATGAAGTGCATCAATATGCAGAGGAATTACTAGGGAAGACATTGGTTACTCATCAGACAGGTCCAGAAGGCAAGGAAGTAAAGCGCCTTCTCATTGAAGAAGGTTGCAAGATTGAGCAAGAGTATTATGTGGGTATGGTTTTAGATCGAGGCTCAGGTCGTGTTGTTTTGATGGCTTCAGAAGAGGGCGGTATGGATATTGAAGAGGTTGCTGCAAAGACGCCTGAAAAAATTATCAAAATAGCCATTGATCCTGCTGTTGGTCTTATGCCATATCAAGCCCGTGAAGTGGCATTTGCCATACATATTCCCCATTCTCTTATCAATCATGCTACGAAGTTTATGCTAGGGTTATATCAAGCATTTATTGAAAAGGATTGCTCTATCGCAGAGATTAACCCTCTCGTCGTCACAGGTGACAATCAAGTTATGGCTTTGGATGCAAAATTAAACTTTGATTCCAATGCACTCTTCCGTCATCCAGAATTGGTAGCCTATCGCGATCTAGATGAAGAGGATCCCATGGAAATTGAAGCATCGAAGTATGATCTGACCTATATTAACTTAGATGGAAATATCGGTTGTATGGTGAATGGGGCTGGCTTAGCCATGGCTACCATGGACATTATTAAATATTATGGTGGCGAACCAGCTAACTTCCTCGATGTAGGTGGCGGTGCTAGTGAAGAGAAGGTAACAGAGGCATTTAAAATCATTCTTTCCGATCCTAAAGTACAAGGGATTCTTGTCAATATTTTTGGCGGGATTATGAAATGTGATGTGATCGCCTCGGGAATTATTAATGCGGTCAAGCAAGTGGAACTGAAGGTTCCATTGGTGGTTCGTTTAGAGGGCACCAATGTTGAGTTAGGTAAGCAGCTTCTCCGTGAATCGGGTCTACCTATTGTGGCAGCAGATTCGTTGGCTCATGCAGCAGAAAAAATTGTTGCTCAGGTTCAATAAGAGAAAGGTGGGATGAATGGATGGGTATTCTAATTAATAAGGATACAAAGGTGATAACACAGGGGATTACTGGCTCAACTGGTCATTTCCATACGAAGCAAGCGCTAGAGTATGGAACGAAGATGGTTGGAGGTGTTACACCTGGTAAGGGTGGAATGGAGATCGAAGGATTACCAGTCTTCAATACCGTAAAAGAAGCTGTGCATGCCACAGGAGCTACTGCATCCGTAATTTATGTTCCTCCTGCCTTCGCTGCTGATTCAATTATGGAAGCTGTAGATGCAGAATTGGATTTGGTGATCTGTATAACTGAAGGGATTCCAGTTCTCGATATGGTGAAGGTAAAACGCTTTATGGAAGGGAAGAAGACGAAGCTGATCGGCCCCAACTGTCCTGGTGTCATTACAGCAGATGAATGTAAAATTGGTATTATGCCTGGATATATTCATCGGAAGGGACATGTTGGCATCGTTTCCCGTTCAGGAACCTTAACCTATGAAGCGGTTCATCAATTAACCACACTTGGTATTGGACAATCCACTGCAGTGGGAATTGGTGGGGATCCCGTAAAGGGTATGGATTTTATCGATACTTTGGAGCTCTTTAATCATGATCCAGAAACAGAAGCAGTTGTTCTAATCGGTGAGATCGGTGGAACTGCTGAAGAGGAAGCTGCAGAATGGATTCGCACTCATATGAAGAAGCCTGTGATCGGTTTTATCGGGGGACAAACAGCACCTGCTGGGAAGAGAATGGGACATGCTGGAGCGATTATTTCAGGAGGTCAAGGGACTGCCAAGGAAAAGATTGCTACCCTGGAAGCATGTGGAGTCCGTGTGGCTCCTACCCCTGCGGTGATCGGTGAGACCTTAGTTGCTGTTCTGAAGGAACAGGGCATATATGAGAAATGTAAAAATCTATAACTAAGTAAAACATTCATACAAAGGCTAAGCATGTAGGAACTTCTCTACATGCTTTTTTATATACAGGAATTTCCTTTTTGACGATTAATATATCCAATATGGAGAGGAGGAGAAGAATGAATAATGGGAATGCCAATAAGGATGAAATAAGGTTAAGTAGTTTGATACACCTTAGCATGATCATGGGCGTAGGTTATGCTACCGTGAAACAATTTGTCGATCAACCGGAGGCACTCGATATCTATGGAGAAGGGATACTTGCTGATTCTTTAGGCATCAGCCGTCATATTACTTCCATTATTAAAAGTAAGCTGAACGATGCAAGCTATACAGAGTGGGTAAAGAAAGAGCGGGAAAACTGGGTGAAGGAAGGCGTAGGTCTGCTCTCCTGGTGGGATCCCCTATATCCTGAGCAATTACGTCATATCCACCAAGCGCCATACTTGCTTTTTTATAAGGGAAATCTTGAGTATCTTTACCAACCAAAAATCGCTATTGTAGGTACACGTAATCCTACGCCCTATGGTCAACGGGTTGCTCAGCGTTTTGCTGAGCAGTTATCCCAATATGGTGTAACGGTGGTCTCAGGTATGGCACGAGGGATCGATGGTCTTGCCCATCAAGGTGCATTACGTTATGGTGGGAAGAGCATTGGCGTTATTGCAGGCGGTTTTCGAACCATCTATCCTCCAGAATATAGTCAACTCTATAAGCAGATGGGGAAGGAAGGTTTACTTCTCAGTGAGTATCCTCCTCATATTAAGCCCCATCCTAGCTACTTTCCTCTGCGTAATCGTTTGATCAGCGGGCTTAGTGATGGTGTGATTGTTGTGGAAGCAGCGAAGAAAAGCGGGTCTTTAATCACTGCTGACTTGGCACTTGAGCAAGGGAAAGAGGTGTTCTGTGTGCCTGGTTCCATTTTTTCTCCTCAGTCTGAAGGAACACATAATTTAATTAAGCAAGGGGCAACCCTAATCACAGATTGGAAGGAGATTTTTGATCATGCACCCCAATTGCAAACTCAGGAACGAGTGATGCAGCTAGAGCATGCTCCCATCCTTCAGGCGCTGCGAAATCATGGTAGACTTTATCCTGATCAATTGGCGGAATTGACTGGTATTCCTTTAGTCCAAATCATGGTAGCTCTCTTGCAATTAGAGCTGGAGCAATGGATTGACAGGCTACCTGGGGGCTCATATGAAATAAGATAAGTGCATGGACAGTATTTCAGTGGTTTGATAAACTTTGTACGGAGGTAGAGCACTAAAATTAAAGAAAAAAAGCGATGCTGGTTTGACAAAGGCATGCGAATTATGAATAATAGGGAATGTTTACTAATAGATAAAGGGGAAATAACATGGCTGATTCGTTAGTTATAGTGGAATCACCGACGAAAGCAAAAACGATCGGACGATATTTAGGGAAAAATTTCATTGTGGAAGCATCCATGGGACATATTCGTGATCTACCAAAAAGCCAACTGGGAGTGGATGTGGATCAGCAATATGAACCAAAGTACATTACCATACGTGGAAAAGGTGATGTACTGAAAAAATTGCGTGATTCAAAAAAGAAAGTGAAGTATGTCTATCTGGCAGCTGACCCGGACCGTGAAGGGGAAGCCATCGCTTGGCATCTTGCGCACTACCTTGGTATTGAAGAGGATGCGGTATGTCGTGTCGTCTTTAATGAGATTACAAAGGATGCTGTAAAAGAAGCGTTTAAGCACCCACGAAAAATTGATATGGACCTCGTCCATGCTCAGCAAGCACGGAGAATTCTTGACCGCCTTGTGGGTTATAAGATTAGTCCACTTCTCTGGAAGAAAGTGAAGAAGGGCTTAAGTGCAGGGCGGGTACAATCGGTTACCTTAAAGCTGATTGTGGATCGGGAAAAAGAGATTCAAGCCTTCATCCCAGAAGAGTACTGGAAGATCGCTGCTACCTTTCAAAAAGGAAAACAACAATTTGAAGCACAATACTATGGTCAACAAGGGAAGAAAGAAGAATTACATAGCGAGGAAGAGGTTCAGCGAATACTTCAGCATTTACAAGACAAGGAGTTTGTTGTCCAAAAGGTTGTGAAAAGGGAACGGAAGCGTAATCCAGCACCTCCATTTACCACAAGCTCCCTACAGCAAGAGGCTGCTCGCAAGTTAAATTTTAAAGCAGCGAAAACCATGATGGTAGCTCAGCAATTGTATGAGGGGATCGATCTTGGCAAAGAGGGCACCGTTGGTCTTATCACCTATATGCGTACAGACTCAACGCGGGTTTCAGAAGTAGCACAAAAGGAAGCACACAGCTTAATCGAGGAGCAATTTGGTGATGCCTATCTGCAGAACACACCGCGAAAGGCAAAAAATCAAGAAAATGCTCAGGATGCCCATGAAGCTATTCGTCCAAGCTCAGTGCTACGTAAGCCCGATGATTTGAAGGCTTACTTAAGCAGGGATCAGCT
This sequence comes from Rubeoparvulum massiliense, assembly GCF_001049895.1. GTDB lineage: Bacteria > Bacillota > Bacilli > Rubeoparvulales > Rubeoparvulaceae > Rubeoparvulum > Rubeoparvulum massiliense. The sequence goes on along the minus strand of NZ_CVPE01000006.1, from coordinate 970,318 downwards.
CCGCTTATATCGTCTTATTTGGGAACGGTTTGTAGCCAGTCAAATGGCATCAGCGGTTCTCGATACAATGACGGTGGATCTTGGTGTTGACCAACTGCTTTTCCGTGCCACTGGTTCAAAGGTGAAGTTTGATGGGTTTATGCGAGTCTATGTGGAGGACACAGATGATGCGCAAGAAGAGAAGAATCGTCTCCTACCGCCCCTAGAAGAAGGAGAAAGACTGCAAGCAAAAGCGATCAAACCTAGTCAACACTTTACCGTTCCACCACCGCGTTATTCCGAAGCTCGCTTGGTCAAAACGCTGGAGGAGTTAGGTATTGGTCGACCTAGTACCTATGCGCCTACCCTTGAACTGATTCAGAAAAGATACTATGTCAGACTGGAGCAAAAGCGTTTCGTCCCCACTGAATTAGGGGAGATTGTCCTTGAACAGATTGAGGAATTCTTTCCAGAGATTATCGACATTGATTTTACAGCCAAGATGGAGAAAGATCTGGACTTAGTCGAGGAAGGGAAAGAAGAATGGGTTCGGATTGTGGATGAATTCTATTGCAACTTCGAAAAACGCCTAAAGGTTGCTGAAGAGCATATGCAGGAAGTGGAGATTAAAGATGAAGTCTCCGATGAACTTTGTGAAAAGTGCGGAAGACCAATGGTTTATAAAATGGGGCGTTTTGGGAAATTCTTAGCCTGTTCAGGCTTTCCAGACTGTCGAAATACAAAAGCTATCCTAAAAGAGATCGGTGTAGCCTGTCCCAAATGCAAAGATGGTCAAATTGTTGAACGAAAGAGCAAGAAGAATCGAGTATTTTATGGATGTAATCAATATCCTGGCTGCGACTTTGTCTCGTGGGATAAGCCATTAGCACGTACCTGTCCCAAGTGTGGAGAAATGCTTGTAGAACGTAAAAATAAGAAGAATAGTACGGTACATTGTAGTGCTTGCGATTATGCAGAGGTAAAGGAGGAGTCCTAATGGAACAGGTGCACGTAATTGGGGCTGGTTTAGCAGGAAGTGAGGCAGCTTGGCAGTTAGCTAAACGTGGAATTCCAGTCAAGCTGTATGAGATGCGTCCTGTGAAAATGACACCCGCTCATCATACAGGGCAATTTGCAGAATTGGTCTGTAGTAATTCTTTACGTGCCAATACCTTAACCAATGCTGTTGGGGTATTGAAGGAAGAGATGCGCCTGTTGGATTCTTTGATTATGAAGGCTGCCGATAAAGCGGCTGTCCCTGCTGGAGGAGCACTTGCAGTAGATCGTCATGATTTTAGCAACAGGGTTACAGAAGCTTTAACCCAACATCCCTTCATTGAAGTGATTCATGAGGAAGTGACAGAGATTCCAGATGGCTATACCATCATTGCATCTGGACCTCTCACTTCCTCTGCCCTTGCAAAAGAGTTACATGAGCTATCCGGAGAGGAGTATCTTTATTTTTATGATGCAGCTGCTCCCATTATAGATGGTGAAACCATCGATCAAGAGCGAGTTTTTCTTGCCTCTCGTTATGATAAGGGCGAAGCAGCATATCTCAATTGTCCTTTTACAGAGGAGGAATTTCAGCGCTTCTATTCGGAATTACTTGAGGCAGAGGTGGCTTCGCTGAAGGAGTTTGAGCGAGAGATCTATTTTGAAGGCTGCATGCCGGTTGAAGTACTGGCCAAACGTGGACCACAAACCCTCCTCTTTGGTATGATGAAACCGGTGGGTCTCATTGACCCGCGAACAGGCAAGCAACCCTATGCCGTAGTACAACTAAGACAGGATAATAGTGCAGGCACCCTTTTTAACCTTGTTGGTTTTCAGACGCATCTGAAGTGGGGGGAGCAGAAACGCATTTTTCGGATGATTCCAGGCTTGGAAGAAGCGGAGTTTGTTCGTTATGGGGTGATGCATCGGAATACCTTTATTAACTCGCCTCGCCTTTTGCGTCCTACCTATCAGTATCGTGATCGTGACAGACTGTTTTTTGCAGGGCAAATGACTGGTGTAGAAGGTTATGTTGAATCTGCTGCCTCTGGCTTGCTTGCAGGCATCAATATGTCCCGGCTGATTCAGGGCATTGAGCCTCTCGTTTTCCCGCAAGAGACTGTAATCGGAAGCATGGCACACTATATTACCCATACGGATGCAAAACATTTTCAACCGATGAATGCAAATTTTGGTTTAATTTCTCCACTTCCGGATAGAATAAAGAATAAAAAAGAGAAAAATCAGAAAATTGCTGAGCGGGCCTTAGAAACAATTCAGAATATTTTACAATTTATCCACAACTAAAGATGTTGCAGTATTGATAAGTCAAAATATTATGTGATAACATGGATATGCGCTTGGTAGGGAGTTGACGCTGATGCAAATGGAAGAAGCGTTACGAGCATTTATAGAATATCTTCAAATTGAAAAAAATGCTTCGATCTATACGATCCATTCCTATACACATGATATTGAGGACTTTTTTGATTTTTCTAGGCAGCAAAACATGCAGGATTTTGCTGCTGTTTCTTATGTCCTAGTACGTAAATACTTGGTGGAGTGCAATCAAAAAAAGTTAGCAAAGAGCACCATTGCTCGTAAATTATCTAGTTTGCGTAGCTTTTATCGCTTCCTTATGCGTGAAGGTGTTATTGCTGAAAACCCTTTTGTTTTGGTAGCTACACCAAAAAAAGAGAAGAAACTTCCGAAGGTGTTATACGTAGATGAAATTGAGCAATTATTAGCTCAACCTGATCTCTCCACTCCACTTGGTTTACGAGATCGTGCCATTTTGGAGGTGCTTTATGCAAGCGGAATGCGTGTAGGAGAATTAGTGGGATTAGAATTGAATTCCCTAGATCTACAAGTGGGGACTGCACTTGTTTTTGGTAAAGGAGCGAAAGAACGGTACGTGCCGCTGGGAAGACCAGCGATGGCTGCACTGCAGCAATACTTAGTAAAAGGACGACCACAGTTAGCTAGCAATGACCATGAGAAGCATCTTTTTCTTAATTTTCGTGGTGGACCGCTCACGGCACGGAGTGTACGCCGGATGCTGGATAAGATGATTCAGCAAACATCCATTTATTTAAAAGTTTCCCCGCACACGCTGCGTCATTCATTTGCAACACATCTGCTAGATGCAGGAGCTGACTTACGAACCGTTCAAGAATTATTGGGTCATGTGAATATTTCTACGACCCAAATCTATACTCATGTAAGCAATGAACGTCTGCGTCAAGTATATCGCCAAGCTCATCCAAGGGCTTAAGAGGAGGTACGTGATGGAACCCATTCAATTTCATGCGACAACGATCTTTGCCATCCAGCATAATGGTGGTGCTGCCATGGCAGGTGATGGTCAAGTAACATTTGGTAATGCCATGGTGATGAAGAACACGGCGAAAAAAGTACGTCGTCTCTACCGCGGTCAAGTTGTAGCAGGATTTGCTGGCTCTGTTGCAGATGCTTTTACACTATTTGAAAAATTCGAGGGTAAATTAGAGTCATATAATGGCAATTTAATGAGAGCTTCCGTAGAATTAGCGAAGGAATGGCGGATGGACAAAATGCTCCGTCGCTTAGAAGCATTGCTAATCGTGATGGATAAGGAAAATCTACTACTCATCTCAGGCAATGGCGAAGTGATTGAACCTGATGACGGAATTTTGGCCATTGGTTCAGGTGGCAACTATGCATTAGCAGCGGGGAGAGCATTAAAACGGCATGCTTCCCATTTGTCAGCTCGTGAAATTGCCGAGGAAAGCTTAAAGGTGGCTTCGGAGATTTGCGTTTATACCAATGATCATATCATTGTTGAAGAGCTTTAGAAGGGAGGTAGCTTAATGGATCAAAAGGCCTTAACGCCAAGACAAATTGTAGATGAATTAGATAAATACATCATCGGTCAAAAGCGAGCAAAGCGTGCGGTTGCTGTAGCCCTACGTAATCGTTACCGTCGTAATCTGTTAAATGAAGACGTGAAGGAAGAGATTGTTCCTAAAAATATTTTGATGATTGGTCCCACCGGTGTTGGAAAAACCGAGATCGCCCGTCGTCTGGCTAAACTAGTGCGTGCACCATTTATCAAAGTGGAAGCAACTAAGTTTACAGAAGTAGGATATGTGGGCCGTGATGTAGAATCGATGGTACGTGATTTAGTGGAAACCTCCATCCGCATGGTGAAGCAAGAAAAGATGGAGGAGGTAATGGATAAGGCAGAGCAGCATGCCAATGAGCGCCTTGTTGACCTCTTACTTCCGCAAAAAAAGAAAGCGCCAGCAATGAAGAATCCTTTAGAAATGCTCTTTGGCTCCAGCGATGAAGATACAAGTGAGAATGAACCGAAGGGTGATGAAGAGGAGCTTCAGCAAAAGCGGCGCATGATCACCTATAAGCTAGGTTTAGGTGAATTGGATGACCAATTGGTAGAGATTGAAGTGGAGGAACAAGCTCCCAATATGTTTGATCTCCTGAATAATCAGGGCTTTGAACAAATGGGTGTCAACATGCAAGATCTTTTTGGTAATCTCCTTCCTAAGCGTCGAAAAAAACGGAAAGTTCCTATTGCTGAAGCACGAAAGATCCTTGCTCAAGAAGAAGCACAAAAGCTCATCGACATGGATGAGGTGAACCAAGAAGCGATCCGTCGTGCTGAACAAGATGGGATCATCTTCATTGATGAGATCGATAAGATCGCTGGAAAGGAATCTGGTTCTCCAGATGTTTCTCGCGAGGGTGTACAACGTGATATACTGCCAATTGTTGAAGGATCGACAGTGATGACCAAGTATGGTCCGGTTAAAACGGATTATATGTTATTTATTGCTGCCGGAGCCTTCCATATGAGCAAACCTTCAGATTTAATTCCCGAATTGCAAGGACGTTTTCCCATTCGTGTAGAACTGGAGAGTCTTGGCGAAGATGAGTTTGTTAAAATTTTAACAGAGCCTGAGACTGCCATGACCAAACAGTATATGGCACTATTGGCTACCGAAGGCATTAAACTTACATTTACGGAGGAAGCAATTCGAGAAATTGCAGTAATTGCTACAAAAGTTAACGAAGAGACCGATAATATAGGTGCAAGGCGTTTACATACGGTATTGGAAAAATTATTAGAAGATCTATCGTTTGAGGCGCCAGAAATCACTTTGGAAGAAGTCCAAATTACTCCAGCGTATGTTCGTGAAAAGCTGGAATGCATCGTGGAAGATCGGGATTTAAGTGCATATATTCTGTAGCACAAAATGATTAGGAGGAAATTCAATGGATCTACTAGCGAAGACACGTAGAATTAATGGTTTACTACAAAAAAGTGCAGGACACGCGGTGAACTTTTTTGAAATGTCAGAGGTATTACGCGACGTGATTGACGCCAATATCTTTGTTGTAAGCCGTAGGGGTAAACTTCTGGGGTTTGCCATTGCACAAGATATTGAAAATTCACGCTTGAAACAAATGTATGAAGAGCGGCGTTTCCCAGAAGAGTATGCCTCTAATCTACTAAAAGTAGAAGTGACAAGTGCTAATATTGGAGTGGATAATTCGCTTACTGCATTTCCTGTTGAAATGAAAGAGGTATTCCGTAATGGCTTGACTACCATTGTCCCTATCAATGGTGGTGGCGATCGTCTAGGAACCCTAATTCTGGCCCGCGTAAATAAAGAATTTAATGACGATGATTTTATTCTTGCTGAGTATGGAGCAACCGTAGTAGGGATGGAGATTCTACGTGAGCGTTCAGAAGAGATTGAAGAAGAAGCACGAAGCAAGGCTGTTGTTCAGATGGCCATTAGCTCACTTTCTTACAGTGAATTAGAAGCTGTTGAGCATATCTTTGAGGAGCTAGCTGGGAAGGAAGGACTACTGGTTGCAAGTAAGATTGCTGACCGCGTAGGTATCACTCGTTCGGTGATCGTAAATGCGTTGCGTAAGCTAGAAAGCGCAGGTGTCATCGAATCCCGTTCATTAGGTATGAAAGGTACCTATATTAAAGTTCTTAATGAGAAATTGCTACCTGAATTAGATAAATTGAAGACGATGTAGTATTTTTAGACTGTTTTTTCGACAAAAACATATAAAAAATAGCCCAATCTTCCTGTATGATTGGGCTTTTTTCATACCTAATAATTTGGTACGATAAGATAGAAAAGAGTTCCATCTATATATTTCGTCGTATTCTTCCTCTTTTTTAATTAGAATATTATTTTTTTTTTAAAACAAAAGCAAAAAAGTGAAGAATATTGCTAGGAGTTCCATATATAAGTAGTCCTTTTATGCTATTATATTTGTAGCATACATACATGAATAGCGAGGTTTATAAGACTTTAAGCATGATCAGTTTGGGGGTGTGAATGTGCAACTGTGGGGACCGAGTATCAATTTATTGGAACAGGCGATGGGTGCGACGAAGCTTCGTCAATCAGTCACTAACAACAATATCGCCAATTTTGAAACGCCCTATTATAAGAGTAAACAGGTAGAATTCGAATCCATCTTAAAAGCAGAACTATCCAAATACGGAAATAATGGTAGGACTATGGAAACATCTCGGGTACGGCCAGTTATCACCAGCTCCAATAATTTAGTGATGAATAATAATCACAATGATGTGGATGTGGAGTATGAAATGGTTCGACTGGCAGAAACACAAATCCAATATAATGCCCAAGTACAGGTTTTGAATTATCACTTTTCACAATTACAACGATCGATTGGTGGTAGGTAGTGATGGGTATCTTTACAGGAATGGATATTAGTGCTTCAGCTCTTACTGCTCAGCGTCTTCGTTTAGATGTGATCTCTTCCAATATCTCCAATAGTACCTCAACAAGGGGCAGATATGTGAATGGTCAATGGGAGCCCTACCGTCGCAAAATGGTCATGATGGAGGAAAAATCCGGCGCTTCCTTCGCTCAAGTTTTATCCGGTATTCGCGATGGTAATGTCTCTGCTAATCGCGGTGTACGTGTATCCAGGATTGCTGAGGATCCTACACCATTCAAACGTGTCTATAAACCAGAGCATCCTGATGCTGATGCAGAGGGGTATGTATCGTATCCCAATGTGGATATGACGAAAGAGATGACGGATCTGGTTGTGGCGATGCGAGCTTATGAAGCTAATGTAACAGCTCTTAACGCTACGAAGGCAATGAATATGAAGGCGTTAGAGATCGGTCGAAGGTAAGGAGGGCTAAGGAATGATTAATGGGATCCAATCAATATCTGCAGTAGATCAAGTAGGTAACCGGTTTCTTAATAAGACAGAAACCACCAAGCAATCATCATTTGGCGATATGCTCCAAACTGCATTCGACAAAGTAAATGAAGCACAACTCCATGGGGAAGAGATGACAACTAAGCTGGTCACTGGTGAGGTAGAGAATCTCCATGATGTACTTATTGCAACAGAGAAGGCTTCCATTGCTCTTCAACTTACCGTTCAAGTGCGAGATAAGGCGATTGAAGCATATCAAGAAGTTATGCGGATGCAAATCTAATGGGGAGCATTGATTCAAATAATACTTGGATGCATGGTTGGCTAGTGAGGTGGAACAATGAACGAACAGCTTGAACTCTACCGCAATAAATTAATGGAGATATGGAAGAGTACATCGACCAAGAAGAAAATATTGATCGGGGTAACCATTCTCTTCCTCCTCGCTGCAATTGTTCTAACAGTGCAGCTTGCATCAAAGACGGAGTTTGTCCCATTGTACAACAGTGAGTTGTCAGAGGCAGAAGTGGGAGAAATAAAAAGTCAACTTGATGCATCTGGTGTGAAGTATCAATTATCCCCATCAGGTACTTCGATTATGGTGCCTGCTAAGCAGCGAGCAGAGATTGTTACAAGTCTTGCCAGCGAGGGCTTCCCGCGTACTGGAGCCATTACATATAAGGATATCACAGAGAATATGGGATTGGGTGTCACTGATAGTCAGTTTAATCTTCAAAAACAAGCTGCACTTCAATCAGAGATCGAACGGTTAATTGAACGAGGCATCGATTCAATCGAATCAGCTCAGGTGATTCTTGATATCCCAGAAAAATCTTATTTTCTTACTGATGAAGAAGATGTAGCGACAGCTTCTGTTGTGGTACGAATTCGACCAGGCTTCCAATTGGATCAAGCCAAGGTGAATGGTCTATATCATCTCGTTTCAAAGAGCGTTCCCAATCTTCCAACTGAAGAGATTGTAATTATGGATCAGACGGGTAAAGTGTTGGAAATGGTGGAATTAGATGAGTCAGGTCAAAATCTAAGTGGCTATGAGCAACAACGCCAAGTAAAAAAAGATATCGAACGCGACATTAAACGAGAATTGGAAGCGCTGTTAGGGAAGGTACTTGGTCCAGATCAAGTGATTGTCTCAGTATTTGCCACCCTTAACTTCGATAAGCAAACGACGCAGCAACAGCTGGTCGAACCTGTTACGGAAGATGGTAAGGGGATTGCCACAAGTGAAGAAAAGATCACAGAAAGCTTCACTGGTGAAGGCGCTGTTCCAGGTGGTGTTGTGGGAACAGGCCAAGGTGATATTCCTGGTTATCCAGGGGTGACTGGTACCAATGGAAATAGTGAATATGAGCGTGTTGAACAACGGGTGCAAAATGAAGTGAATCGTATCTCTCGTGAGATTGTTTCTAGTCCCTACTATGTTGAAGACCTAGCCATTACCGTGGCAGTTGATGTAGGGGAACAGGCTAATAGTGATGAACAGATTGCCGTGATCGAAGGAATATTACGGAGTGTGGTTCAGACCTCTTTGGCAAACTCACCACGTCAAATGACCGATGAAGAGCTTGCGCAAAGGATCAATGTATTGCCACAAACATTCCAAAAAATGCCAGTACCTGAGGCTGAAAAAGGGATTAATCCGCTGATCTTATACTTATTAGCAGCATTAGCAGCCCTTGCTCTAGCTGGCTTAGCCTTCGTACTTGTTAAGAGAAAGAAACGGGAAGAAGAAGAGCTGGATCAGCTGGCTACAGCGCCAAAATCTACGGAGATCCCTGACATACCTTATGAGGAGTCAGAAGGAACAATGGTTCGCAAACAATTAGAAAAGCTAGCACAGCAGAAACCAGAAGACTTTGTCGGCGTGTTGCGAACATGGTTGGCTGATGATTAGGGAGTGAAGAATGTTGGCACGAGTAGGGAAAGAGTTGAGCAGCAAGCAAAAAGCGGCCATACTATTGATTACCTTGGGTCCAGAGGTTTCGGCCCAGGTCTTTAAACACTTGCGTGAGGATGAAATCGAACAGCTTACGCTGGAGATTGCCAGTGTTCGCAAAGTGGAAACAGATGAGAAAGAGTCTGTACTAAATGAGTTTTACCAAATCTGTGTGGCTCAGGATTTCATCGCACAGGGGGGTATTACATATGCAAAAGAAATCTTGGAAAAGGCATTAGGCCGAGAAAAAGCATCGTCCATTCTCAATCGACTAACCGCATCCTTACAGGTACGGCCCTTTGATTTTGCTCGTAAGTCTGATCCAGCACAAATCTTAAACTTTATCCAAAATGAGAATGAACAGACCATTGCCCTAGTCTTAGCTTACTTGGAACCAACACAAGCGGCTCAGATTTTATCGGAATTGCCCCATGAAAAACAAGCTGATGTGGCCAAACGGATCGCCTTGATGGAAAGTACTTCACCAGAGGTGATCAATCAAGTGGAACAAGTACTAGAACAGAAGCTTTCCTCTACGCTAACCACTGATTACACTGAAGCAGGTGGTGTGGAAGCGGTAGTTGATATCTTGAATGGTGTAGACCGAAGTACAGAACGAACCATTCTCGATGCTCTAGAAATTCAAGATCCCGAGCTGGCCGAAGAGATTAAAAAACGGATGTTCGTCTTCGAGGATATTGTTACCTTGGACGATCGCTCGATACAACGTGTTATTCGCGATGTGGATAATGAAGACCTACAGCTTTCCTTGAAGGTAGCCAGTGATGAGGTTCGCGATTTGATCTTCAAAAATATGTCCAAACGGATGGCAGAAACATTCAAGGAAGAGATGGAATTTATGGGGCCTGTACGTCTCCGTGATGTAGAAGAGGCTCAAACGCGAATCGTCGCTGTTATTCGACGTTTAGAGGAGGCCGGTGAGATTATCGTTGCCCGTGGTGGAGGTGATGATATCATTGTCTAAAACGGTTCTCAAGTATTACCAATACCAACGTGTAAATGAGCAGAAACAGATCGAGCTACTTCAAGCATATGAAGCTGACCTTCCTAATGAAGCGATTGTAGATGAGAAGGAAGATGCTACTGAGCTTCCTAAGCCCTTTAATCAACAGGCTTTCAATGCAAAGCTTCAGGAGATCGAACGATTACGTCAGGAAACAGAAAGTTGGGTTGCAGAGCAGCGTCAGCAACTGGCAGTAGAAATCGCCGAAGAGCGAGAAAGACTTCATGAAGAGCTTGTCCGAAAAGCAGAAGATATGCAGCAAACAGCATGGGAGGAAGGACATCGCTTAGGCTATGAAGCTGGGAAACAAGAAGCAGATGCTCAATTCTCACAACAAATTGAACTGGCTCAGCAGACCATCAAGGAGGCAAATAGCCTTTATACACAACGAATGAAAGCACTAGAACCTGATATGATCCAACTGGTTTTAGCCATCGCTGAAAAGGTACTGGGTCGCGTTTTGCTTGAGAAAGAGAGCTTTATTTCCTATATTGAGGACCAACTAGCGAAGTTAAAGGAAGAAGACATCATTCATCTCTTAGTTCATCCTGAACAGTTCGGGATGGTGAAAGAACGAGAGGAGCAACTGCGGCAATGTATTCCTTCCAAAGCAACCCTGGTAATTTTACCTGACCATCGTGTAGCACCAGGTGGTGCCATCCTTGAAACTTCATTCGGTAGCTATGATGCCCGTATCGATAGTCAAATGCAACAAATTCAACTAGCCTTCCAACAATATCTCCGTAGTAGAGAGAAGGGAGTATAGTCTGATGCAAGACGCTTCTTCATCGCAGTTGGTTTCCATTGATCCCTATTTAAATATATTAAAACGCCTTGACCCTATAAAGAAGAATGGTAAGGTTTCACAGGTGATCGGTCTAACCATTGAATCCCATGGCCCTGATGCACAAATAGGTGAATTGTGTCACATCTATCCCAATCAGGATGGGGACCCGGTTCTCTGCGAGGTGGTTGGCTTTAAAGCTGATTCTGTTCTCTTAATGCCCCTTGGTCCGTTGGAGCATATCTCTCCGGGCTGTGATGTAATCGCCACTGGAGAAACACTACAGGTTAAGGTAGGAGATGAATTACTAGGTCAAGTTCTTGATGGTCTAGGACGACCCTTAAATGGTAGCCCTTTATCACCTACAATGGAGGTTTACCCTGCTTATCAACTACCTCCCAATCCCCTGCTGCGACCGCGGATTGAGGCACCGCTTTCTGTAGGTGTAAAGGCCATTGACACCCTCTTAACCATCGGTTGTGGTCAACGTGTGGGAATCTTTGCAGGGAGTGGTGTAGGGAAGAGTACGTTGTTAGGCATGATCGCCCGTAATACGGAAGCAGATATTAATGTGATCGCATTAATTGGTGAACGAGGACGGGAAGTTCGGGAGTTTATTGAGCGAGACTTAGGAGAAGAAGGCTTACGTCGTTCCGTAGTGGTTGTAGCCACCTCGGATCAACCAGCCTTGATCCGCATTAAAGGTGCTTTTGTTGCAACGGCCATCGCTGAATATTTCCGCGATCAGGGTAAAAATGTGATGCTGATGATGGACTCTGTAACCCGTTTTGCCATGGCACAAAGAGAGGTTGGCTTAGCCATTGGTGAACCACCAGCTACGAAGGGATATACACCTTCGGTATTCGCCCTCCTTCCACGTTTAATGGAACGAGCTGGAACTTCGGAAAAGGGTAGCATCACGGGCTTCTATACGGTCTTAGTTGAAGGTGATGATATGAACGAACCCATTGTTGATGCTGCTCGTGGTATCCTCGATGGGCATATCGTCTTAAATCGCAAAATCGCGCAAAAGGGTCAGTACCCCGCCATTGATATCTTGCAAAGCGTAAGCCGATTAATGAAAGAGATTGTAAGTGATTCACAACTGGAACTGGCTCAGAAGGTTCGTACCCTATTAGCAACCTATCAGGAAGCAGAAGATTTGATCCAAATCGGCGCATACAAGCGAGGAAGTCAGCAGGAGATTGATCAAGCCATTCAATATCACGAACCTCTTCGTTCCTTTTTAATGCAAGGCGTTAATGTATCATACTCCCTATCTGATAGCTTTCAACAGATGGCTCAGTTACTAGGAGAGGCGGAATAGTGATGTATCATTATCGAATGCAACGAATTCTCGATGTGAAGAAACACTATCGCACGATTACCGAGAAGAGACTCCAGCAAGTGAGGGCAGAACTCTCATCACATGAAGAGAGAGTGGATTCTCTTATACACCATCGCAATGACTTAGAAGAAGAGATGGCTCGCGTCTCATCGGAGGGAACTTCCATCACTCAACTTCGACTGCTGCAAACCTATGTGGAAACGGTAGATGAGGCTCTCGATCATGCGAAAGCAGATCTAGAATCCTGTCATCGCGAAGAATTGATTGTTCAGGCAAAGTGGAAGCGAAATCGGATGGAAGAGCAAATGTGGGAAAAACTTCGTGAGAAAGATTGTGAAGAGTATATAGAAGCAGTCAACCGGGACGAGCAGAAGATGCTAGATGACCTAGTAAATAGTAGATATATGAGCAGATGAGTGGAAGCAGGGGGTGATGAGATGGAAGATGTGATGGGACATGAAGAGAAAAAATACCGCTGGTGGGAGTGGATATTCTACATTATCATTCTTCCACTTCTCTTTACCAGTATATTAGTAGGAACATTGATGACCGTGATGGGCTATGATGTGCTGAATGGTGTCATGACAACTTTGAATCGTGTGCCCATCGTTGAAAAAGTGATACCAGACCCCCAAGTTAAGTTGGAACCAGAAGAAGAACGTCGCGCCAATAATATGGAAGCATTGAAATCAGAAATTCTTCGTCTTGAAGAGACTCGAAGCAATTCTGAAAAACAAGTAAAAGCATATGAGCAGGAATTACAATCGAAGGATCTTGAAATTGCCAGGCTTCAAGAAGAGTTGAAGAAGGTACAAGCTGAGATCGTGAGCCAGCAAGTTGCTGTTGAACAGCAAGCTCAGGATTTAAAAGAGATTGCAGATATCTTTCGCTCGATGAGTGCGAGTAAGGCAGCTAAAATTATCGATCAATTAACCACCGTTGAAGCAGGGCTCGTCTTAGAAGGTTTAAAACCTGAAGAGAAGGGGCCGATTCTCGCAAAGATGTCGCCTGAAAAGGCAGCATCCTTAACGATGTTGCTCACAGAAGGAGAACTGAGTGAGGATCAGAAGACAGCTGCTTATCAGCAAGAGATTGCTCGCCTCAAAGAAGAGTTAAAAAATAAAGAAGGATCAAAGTAGCTTCAAGGTCATTACAGCATTTGAATCATCACTTGAATTATACAAAGCATTGAAAGGAGGTGAGAAAAAGATGCAGACGAGTATTCAATCAATGGGAATGCTTCCAACACAGAGCATGAGCCTAGCAGGGACCAACCAATTATCTACCGAGAACTCACCAGCATTTGCCCAGCTACTTCAATCAATTGCGCTGAATGGCGAATCAATTCAGAGTTTAGAAGGAATGGATGAAGAATTGTTGGAAATGCTTGCTGGCTTACTAGCTACCATGGAACTCATTCTTCCTCAGCTTCAGCTATCAGGGGATCCTGAGCAAGGCGAACTAGCGCAATGGGGGAGTGAGCTTCAAGGGGAATTGCAACAAGCCCTTGCACGATTTCCGCAGAATTCAGTGGATATACAGTCATTAGAATTGCTGAAGGAACTACAAGTTTGGACCGAGAGATTGACACAACTGGTCAACGAGGAAGAACCTGTAGCACTACCTGAAAGTAGTAAACTCATTGGTGAGGAAATTAAAAACTCATCCACGATGACTGTCAATGCTCAAGGCATGGTAGAAGATGAGCCTAAGCTTGGACGATTAACACAACAGCTTCAAGCTTTAATCCCTCTCATTTCCCGGGAAACCATTAAAGTGGTAGCACGAGCTAATGATGGGCAGGTTGCAAAGAGTTCTTTACCTAATCTTCAACTGTTGTTTCAAGACTCAATAAAAGTGAATTCAACCATTCCAACTCAGCAGAGTTTCGTTGGAGAAGTTGGAACAGCCAATTCTCTAATACCAGGAGGAATTCAACAGGCTTTCACAGTAGCAGCCAAAGAGTCCATGTTGGCAGTATCCGTTCAAACTGTAGAGAAGGGCAACCAACAGAGCAATCTTGCAACAGCTCAGCTCCTAGATTCACAAGAAGGGGAACCTGCTCAGCCCTTCAGGATTTTCACCCATCAGTATGCTGCTAATCCAATTCAAAGCCATCACAGTTCCTTGTTACAGGCTAGTCCATCTGTAACACAGCCTGCTGTTATGTCACAAGTGAAGCCCATATTGGTGCAACACTTTCAATTAGCCCAGCAAAATGGTGTGAGTGAAGCGACGATCTGGTTAGTTCCAAAATCACTAGGACGTATTCAGATCCATGTGGTAGCTAATCAAGGAAATATTACTGCACAGATTGTGACACAAACACAAGCTGCAAAGGAAGCATTGGATAGTCAAATGTCTCAATTACGGCAAACACTATTGCAGCAGGGCTTTGCTGTGGACAAGCTTGAAGTAATTCAACAGCCTCTTCCCCAAAGCCAGAATAGTACACCACTACCGCAACGTGATTCCTCTCAAGGGAATGCTCAACATCAATTCCAGCAGGATCAACATCGCGAGAATGATGACCATCATGAGAAGAACTCTCCGAGCTTTCAAGAGTGGATGTCGCAGGTAGATGGGCTTGAGGAATCAGAACTGCTTTTCCATGAAAAAGGTACGATTCACTATCAAGTATGATAGGTTGGTGACGATGTATGCCATCCATTAATCAGACGACAACAGAATATCAGTATTATGCCAAGGTGAAGACCAACGAAGAGAAATCCATCTTAGGTAAAGATGACTTTTTACGAATCTTTGTGGAGCAACTTAAGCAGCAGGATCCGCTTCAGCCAACAAGTGATAAAGAATTTATTGCTCAGATGGCACAATTTAGCTCTTTGGAGCAGACGATGAATATGACTACATCATTGAAAAATATTGAACAACAATTAAAGGAACTTCCAGCAGCCAACCTCCTTCAGCAACCGATGATGCTTGCAAGTCTATCGCAAATGATTGGTAACACAATCTATTGGAAGGAGACAGATTCTACCACAGAATTATCCAGTGGCAGCGTAGAATCGGTTGTTCAACGGGACCAGCATTTTTATTATGTATTAGCGGGTGGTACGGAAGTGGAAGTAAGTAAAGTAGTACAAGCAAGTAAATAAGTGATGAATTAAGAAAGTGTGGTCGGAATGAATAAGACGTTACCCATTGGATTAAGCCATCTGTCACAGCCGCCAATCGGGAGACCCACGCACTCTGCTACTCATTCAGCTGCCCATCCTTCATTTCAGGAAGAACTGGTTAAAGCGCAAGCTACCCTTCGCCAAGAAGAGCTACATTTTAGCCAGCATGCTCATAAACGACTTTCTGAACGGGGCATTCAATTGTCAGAACAAGAGATTGACCAATTGAATGAAGCGGTGGATAAGGTAGCAAGTAAGGGGGGTCAACAATCTGTAATCATGATGAGAGACCTCGCCTTTGTTGTAAACATTCCGAATAAAACGGTGATTACAGCGATGCAAGGGGAACAGATGAAGGAGAATATCTTCACCAATATCGATAGTGCAATGTTTGTCTAACCGGGAATAACATACAGGAGAGAATGACTGGCCCTTGAAAAAGGAAGTCAACAGGTGGGGACCGATTGAACCGCCTGCTCCTGTCAAAACAAGGGGGAAGAATTGAATGCTACGATCGATGTACTCAGGTGTATCGGGTATGAGAGGGTTTCAAACGAAGCTAGACGTGATTGGGAACAATATTGCCAATGTGAATACAGCCGGGTTTAAAAAAAGTCGTGTCATGTTCCAAGATATCTTAAGTCAAACTGTTGCGGGCTCCTCAGCTCCAGAAGAAGGAGAACGAGGTGGTGTCAATCCTCGGCAAGTTGGGTTAGGCGTTCGTATGTCAGCCATCGATACCTTACATACACCAGGTAGCCCGATGATGACCAACGTTCCTACAGACGTTGCCATTAACGGAGATGGATATTTCTTAGTTTCTCCAACAGGTGAGGAACCATATTACCTAACGCGTGCAGGCGATTTCAAACTAGATGCCTATGGCTTCTTAGTTAATTCCCAAGGATTGTTCGTGGCAAGCGTAGATGGTGGGCCAATTCAAGTGAATCGTGAGGAATATAACTCCTACTCCATCTCCGAATCAGGTGAGGTTCTTGGTACCAATGGCGATGGAGAAACGAATGTTGTAGGAACCATCGGTTTATCCATTGTTGCCAATCCTGCTGCTTTAGAGAAGATTGGGGGCTCTTTATATAAGATGACTCCCAATGCCAATCCAGATGGAGAAATGGGAGACCTTGTCGCTCCTGGGGACCCAGAGGTTGGAAGTGGTACACTAGCTGCAGGTATGCTAGAAATGTCCAATGTGGACTTAACCGAAGAATTTACGGAGATGATTGTGGCACAACGGGGCTTCCAAGCCAATTCCCGGATTATCACAACATCGGATGAAATTCTTCAAGAGGTTGTTAATCTAAAACGATAGGGTAGATTCACCTTCATGCAGGATTGGTAGGTCTCTGACCCATTCAAATTTGTGAGTCATCCTACCTATCCTGCTCCTTTCAATTTTTTTGATCAATCTAGCATATTGATGAATCAATGGTATGATAGTACTATCAATGATCAATCTAGCATTGCTTTATATTAATATTCTAGAATAGGATGGGAATAAAGAGCGGAGTGATGGGGTTTGTTCAACAATCGTCTTGTAAACATAGCCATAATCATACTAGTTTCATTAACATTGATAGCTGTCGTTTTTTTGGTTATATGGAAGATGGATTTAGCCTCGTTTCCAGGTTCCGATGATCCTGCAACTGAAGTGAAAGAGAAAACCATTGCAGAAGTGAACGATTGTACGGTGGATTTTGAGAAGATTACCACAGATCTATATAGTGGAGAACATATTCTCCTTCAGTTTTCGCTCGTGGCCAACTCTGTTGATGGCAAGAGTGAATTGGAACTGATGCAGCGTCAAGTCACCAGTGAAGCCATTAAGCTACTGGCTGCAAAAACTGGAGAAGAGTTAATGGGCACTGATGGTTTACTCACTTTCGAAGCACAGCTTATCAATAATGTGAATCGCTTGATGAAGGATGGCAAGGTTGTTGATGTGCTGATCACAACGAAGGTGATTCAATAGCAACCGTCAATCAATAGTACATAAGATAGGATATTCTGGCGTAGTGAAGGTGAGGTGAACCATGTGGCAGAGGTGCTTTCACAGAATGAAATCGATTCGCTATTAGCTGCACTCTCATCTGGTGAGATGGATGCGGAGCAGCTAAAGCAAGAGAAAACCGAAAAGAAAGTTAAGACCTACGATTTCAAACGAGCATTACGATTTTCCAAAGATCAAATTCGAAGCTTAACGAGAATTCATGAAAATTTCGCTCGCTTATTAACTACATACTTCTCCGCAGCATTACGTACATTTGTTCAGATCAACGTAGCTTCTGTGGATCAATTACCCTATGACGAATTTATTCGTTCCATTCCAAAAATGACGATCCTAAATATCTTTGAAGCACCCCCCCTCGAAGGGCGTATGGTTCTTGAAGTGAATCCCAATATCGCATATGCCATGCTTGATCGATTAATGGGGGGAAGAGGGGTCACACCTAGTAAAATCGACCATCTTACAGAGATTGAGACGATCATTTTAGAGAAGATCTTTTCTAAGGCCTTGGATCATTTCAACGAGGCTTGGAAAAACGTAATTGAATGTGAAGCTTACCTCGATGTGATGGAGACTAATCCACAATTTATGCAGATTGTTTCTCCCAATGAAACGGTGGCAGTAATCTCACTCAGTACCAAAATCGGCGAAGTTTCAGGGATGGTTAACCTATGTTTACCCCATGTAGTATTAGAACCTATCATGCCTAATCTTTCTGCCCATTATTGGATGGGGCATCAGAAGAAGTCTCGTGATGAAGGGGAGCTTGTAAAACTTCAGCAGAATGTTTCTCTGGCCGATATACCAGTAATCACTGAACTTGGCCAATCGACCATGACAATTCAAGAATTCCTACAATTGGCTGTTAACGATGTGATTGTCCTAAATCAAGAGGTAGAGCAACCCCTTATCGTTTATGTTGATCACATTCCGAAGTTTTACGGACAGCCAGGAACGGTCAAAGGGAAATTAGCAGTTCAAATTACTGGATTGTACCGGAAAGGGGAGGATGAAGATGAGTAAGGATATGCTTACGCAGGAAGAAATAGAAGCATTGCTGCGTCAGAATGAGTTAGATAAGCAGACGCAAAGCAGTGAGAGTCAAGAAATAGAAGCAGGGACCATAGAAGCAGGGTCCATAGATGATTCATTTACATTAACCGATGCAATCTCAGCTTTTGAACAAGATGCTTTAGGGGAGATTGGAAATATATCCTTTGGAAGTGCAGCTACAGCTCTTTCAACCTTACTAGGTCAAAAGGTAGATATCACGACACCAACTGTCTCCTTGATTAAGAAAGCAGATGTGGATCAAGAGTTTCCTAATCCCCATGTCGCCATTTCAGTTCAATTTACCCAGGGCTTTGAAGGGGTTAATCTCCTAGTGATGAAGATTCAGGATGCTGCCATTATTGCTGATTTGATGATGGGTGGAGATGGAACACAGCCCAATCTAGAGATGTCTGAGCTTTACCTCAGTGCAGTTCAAGAGGCGATGAATCAAATGATGGGTTCAGCTGCAACATCCATGTCCACGATTTTTGATCGTCGTGTAGATATATCTCCACCAGGTATTGATATGGTGGACTTTGCCCGTGGGAAGGGGCAGGAGCATCTCCCACATGATGATTATCTGGTCAAGGTCTCCTTCCGACTCCGGGTAGGAAATTTGATTGACTCCAATATCATGCAATTATTACCGATTACCTTTGCGAAAATGCTAGTGGATACCCTGATGCAGGCTAGTGAACCATCGCTTTCTTCTACACAAGGAGAAGCGATAAGCCAAGGTGCTGCACCGCAATCGATGCAACCACCGATGCAACCTTCTGTGCAACAACCAATGCAGCAACCGGTACAACAGGTAGCAGCTCCAATGATGAATCCAAGCAATCCGCCGATCAATCAGCCGTATATGCCGCAGCAAATGCAGCCACAGGTAGCTATGGGATATCAAGCACCCATGCCTCAGCCTCAGCATCCCGAGCAGATGTATGGTCAATCGGTGATCTCTAATCCCCAAGTTCAACCTGTGCAGTTTACCAATATGGATACACAAAGCAGTGTTGTAGGTCAACAAAACTTGAACTTATTATTGGATATCCCCTTACAAGTCTCAGTAGAACTGGGGCGGACCAAGCGGAGAATTCAAGAGATTCTCGAACTAACTAATGGCTCGATTATTGAATTGGATAAGCTAGCGGGAGAACCGGTAGATATTCTCGTCAATAATAAATTGATTGCAAAGGGTGAAGTGGTGGTTATTGATGAGAACTTTGGTGTTCGTGTAACCGATATAATTAGTCCCATTGATCGGGTTCAGAAGTTACAGTGATTTAATCGTTTCACTTATAAATCAATGAAATTGAACAACTGTACAGGAGGAGATTATAATGGCTAACATTTTAATTGTAGATGATGCAGCTTTTATGCGAATGATGATCAAAGAAATCTTAACAAAGAATGGGTTTAATGTGGTTGGCGAAGCTTCCGATGGAGCCCAAGCCTTAGAGAAGTACCAGGATTTAAAACCTGATCTTGTTACGATGGATATTACCATGCCTGAGATGGATGGGATTACGGCATTGAAAAAAATCCGTGAAATCGATCCCAGTGCAAAGGTAATTATGTGCTCTGCAATGGGGCAGCAAGCCATGGTAATTGATGCCATTCAAGCTGGTGCCCGTGACTTTATTGTCAAACCGTTTCAGGCTGATCGAGTTATTGAAGCCATTAAAAAAACTCTGTCTGCTTAAGCAGTTGGTTGAATGCTGATGAAACCACTTATGAAATTACAGAAGCAATTACGAAAGGCACTCTGTTTGTTCGCAGTACTAATTATACTAACCATGGCTTCACTAGCTGTTTTCGCAGTGGATGGACCGGCGAATGATACCATAAATACACCCACCCAGACGAATGAAGACAGCGAGCAGTTGACAGGGTTTCAAGAGATTAGTATCGGAAAGATGCTATTCCAATTGATCGGCTCCCTACTATTGATCGTTCTCTTAATCTATGGCGTAGTTAAATTTATCGCTGTTCGTACCAATCTCCAGCCATCTACACCATTTCGGCTCATTGGGGGTATCAACCTCGGTCAAAATAAGTCGGTTCAAATGGTAGAGATCAATAAACAACTCTATCTCCTTGGGGTAGGTAATGAGATTCGACTGCTGGATAAAATTACAGATCAAGGAACCATCGAGGAGATCTTGGTGCAGGCGAATTGGCTAGCAGAGAATCAAAGGAAGCAGAGCTGGGTCCCATGGCTCAAGCGCAAGACAAAAAAGGAAGAGGCTTCCACGGATTTTGAAGTGGAATTGAATCGCGTATTACAAGGTTGGAATAAAGGTTCAGATGAGGAAAGGAAGGATCGGCCGTGAAAAAACAGGTTCTATTTCTAGTGGCTGTGGGATTAATACTAGCAGCCCTAGCGCCTGAACAAGTTTCGGCTGCTCCGACGAATATCGTGCCAGGTGTAACCTTTACCAGCGATAAGCCTGGCGATGTAGCTGTCACTTTGCAGATTATTCTACTGATTACCATCTTATCCATTGCTCCAGCCATTTTGATCATGATGACCTCTTTTACAAGGATTGTCATTGTCCTGGGCTTTGTCCGAACAGCACTAGCAACGCAACAGATGCCACCCAATCAGGTAATCATTGGTCTAGCACTTTTTATGACATTCTTCATCATGGCGCCTACATTTGGGGAGATCAATGACCAGGCACTTCAACCTTATTTAGATGGTGAGATTACACAGACAGAAGCGTTTGACAATGCGGTCCAGCCGATGAAGCAATTTATGGCAAAGCAGACACGAGAAAAGGATTTAGCACTCTTTATGAATTATGCAGGACAGGAGAAGCCTAACTCTATTAGTGAGATTCCGCTAACCTCTTTAATTCCTGCCTTCGCCATCAGCGAATTGAAGACAGCGTTTCAGATGGGATTTCTTATTTTTATCCCCTTTCTAATTATTGATATGGTTGTGGCAAGTATTTTGATGGCCATGGGGATGATGATGCTACCACCTGTGATGATTTCATTACCGTTCAAAATTCTCTTGTTTATCTTAGTTGATGGTTGGTATCTCGTTGTTCAATCCTTGTTGTTTAGCTTTTCATAAGGTGGAGGATATCAGTGACTGAAGAGTTTATAATTCATCTATCGGAAAATGCCGTCTATACCATTCTACTAGTGACTGCACCTGCCTTAGGAGTAGGGCTCCTTGTGGGACTACTGGTGAGTATTTTCCAAGCCACCACCCAGATCCAAGAGCAAACACTAGCTTTTATCCCGAAGATCGTCGCAATTTTGGTAACCATTGTCCTTACTGCACCATGGATGTTAACCAAACTTATCGATTTCACGCACATGTTGCTAGACAACTTGCACCAATTTGTAAGGTGATAATATGAATGCAACGCTACTTATTCAATATGTACCAGCATTTCTCTTAATATTGGTGCGCATCAGTTCGTTTTTTGTAACTGTGCCAATTTTTTCGAGTCGTGGTGTCCCAAGTCGACTGAAGATCGGTACAGCTTTTTTTATATCAATTTTGGTCTTCTTTCAGGTGGGAATCCATGTGATACCCATGGACTTTAATTTTTTTATACATATTTTTAAAGAGCTAGCTGTAGGGCTTGCCTTAGGCTTCATTGCCGCATTATTTATTTATGGAATACAAGTAGCAGGCTCATTCATTGATATGCAGATCGGCTTTGCTATCGCCAATGTGATCGACCCTCAGACGGGTGCACAGAGCCCTTTAATCGGGAATTTTAAGTATATGCTGGCTGTGCTTTTCTTCCTGGCCATGGATGGTCATCACCTCTTTATTCAGGCCATTCAACAGAGTTATACATTCATACCGTTACAACAGCTAACCATACCACTGGGTTCTGAGAATGTGATGCAGTTTGTCACCCATGCTTTTATCACCATGTTTGAGATGGCGTTTAAAATGGCAGTACCCATTGTAGCAACACTTTTTTTAGTGGATATTGCCTTGGGGATCGTGGCAAAAACCGTTCCACAGCTCAATGTGTTTGTTGTGGGGCTTCCACTTAAGATCATGATAAGCTTCATCGTACTATTAGTGGCGCTACCGGGTTTTTTCTATCTCTTAAAAATCTTGTTTGCTACTATGTTTGAAGCGATCTCCACATTAATGCAACTCTTGGGGGAACCGTAATGCTCCGCCTTGACCTACAATTTTTCGCTCAAGAAAAAACAGAAAAAGCCACACCGCAAAAGCGTAAGGAATCGCGGAAAAAGGGCCAAGTGGCCAAAAGTGCTGAAATTCCTTCCGCCCTGATTATGCTCTTTGTCTTCCTCTTCCTACTCATGTTGGGGAGCTGGTTTGGCGGGATTCTCTTAAATGTTTTTCACTTGAGCCTCGATCAATTGGATGATTGGGATCTATCACAGAAGAATCTTCAAGTGTTGATGGAGCGCAATGTATGGGAGACAGCGAAAGTATTGCTTCCCATTATGGGCATCGCCTTAGTGGCAGGATTATTCGGGAACTATATTCAGATAGGCTTTCTCTTTACTACGGAACCCTTAAAAGTGAAATTGAATCGGATCAATCCTATTGAAGGAGCGAAACGAATCTTCTCCAAACGAGCGCTGGTTGAGCTATTGAAGACGTTGCTCAAGATTACCATGGTTGGTTCAGTAGTGGCACTGATACTTTGGAATGAAAGAGATTCCATCTTCACCTTACCCTACATGCCACTATGGAATGTTTTAGGCTTTGTGGCTACCTTATCTGTGAAGCTTGGGATCTATGTTGCGCTTCTATTGCTGGTCCTCTCCATTTTTGATTATGCATACCAGCGCTATGAATATGAAAAGAATTTGCGCATGTCCAAACAAGATATTAAAGACGAGTACAAAAAGACGGAAGGGGATCCGCTGGTTAAGAGTAGAATTAAAGAACGGCAACGACAGATGGCCATGCAGCGGATGATGCAGGAAGTGCCCAAGGCAGATGTGATCATCACGAACCCGACGCATTTTGCAGTTGCCCTTCAGTATCAGGAGGAATTTGGCGCACCGAAAGTGATTGCGAAGGGGCAGGATTACATCGCTCTAAAAATCAAAACCATCGCAAAAGAGCATGAGATTATGGTTATTGAGAATAAGCCCTTAGCACGAGCCCTCTATTTCCGTGTAGAGTTAGGAGAGTTCATACCTGAAGACCTATTCCAGGCTGTTGCAGAAGTACTAGCATATGTCTATCGTGTTAAAGGTCAGATGTAATCCTTTAGCTGTTGAGGGGAGGAGATTGAATGAAAGGGAAAGACTTAGTCGTTTTAATTGCAGTCATTTTAATTGTTGCGATGATGGTGATTCCTCTTCCAACAGAACTTCTTGACTTCTTATTGATCATAAATATGTCACTGGCCTTACTCATTTTAATGGTGGCTTTGAATACGAAAGAAGCCCTGCAATTTTCCATCTTTCCTTCATTATTATTGCTAACTACCTTATTTCGTTTAGCACTTAATGTTTCAACCACTCGCTCCATTTTAACCAAGGCAGATGCTGGCCGTGTCATTGACACCTTTGGTAGCTTTGTTGTTGGTGGCGAAGTTGTGGTTGGTTTTGTTGTCTTCCTCATCCTTGTTATTATTCAATTCATCGTAATCACCAAAGGTGCTGAACGGGTTGCTGAGGTAGCTGCACGGTTTACCCTGGATGCAATGCCAGGAAAACAGATGAGTATCGATGCTGACTTAAATGCAGGAATGATCACAGAAGATGAAGCACGGACACGTCGTCGTAAAATCGAACGGGAAGCAGATTTCTACGGAGCGATGGATGGTGCTAGTAAGTTTGTTAAGGGGGATGCTATTGCTAGTATCGTCATTCTGGTCATCAATGTACTAGGTGGATTTATTATTGGGATGGTAGTGCATGGCTATGGTTTCGCTGAATCAGCCCATATCTTCACCTTGCTCTCAGTAGGTGACGGATTGGTGAGTCAGATCCCTGCCCTCTTAATCTCAACAGCAACAGGTATCGTTGTAACCAGTGCATCTTCAGAGGGCAACCTCGGGGAAGAGATTACAGGTCAATTGCTGGCATATCCTAAATTACTTTATGTGGTTGCAGGAACCATCGCCTTATTAGGCTTGTTTACACCAATCGGTGTTTTGATAACCGCACCAGTTGCTGGATTTATCGCATTTGGTGGGTATCGTATGCAACAGCGTGCAGAAAAAGCAGAGGCAGTAGCGGAAGCCATCCCTGATGAGACGCCAGATAGCGATATTCGTAGTCCAGAGAATGTGGTAAATTTATTACAGGTGGATCCCATTGAATTTGAATTTGGCTATGGGTTAATTCCCCTTGCTGATAGTAATCAGGGCGGTGATCTCCTCGATCGGGTGATCATGATCCGACGCCAAATTGCTCTTGAGCTAGGGATTATCGTACCTGTAATCCGGATACGAGATAATATCCAACTGCGTCCCAATCAATATGTCATTAAGATTCGCGGAAATGAAGTAGCCCAAGGTGAGATCCTCCTCGATCACTTTTTAGCCATGAGTCCAGGGATTGATGATGATTCGATTCAAGGTATCGAGACCATTGAACCAGCATTTCAACTCCCTGCTTTATGGGTGAATGAAGAGATGAAGGAGCGAGCTGAATTGGCAGGCTATACTGTGGTGGATCCTCCCTCTGTTGTAGCTACACACCTAACAGAGGTGATTAAGCAGCATTCCGCAGAGTTGTTAGGAAGACAAGAGACCAAGACCCTGCTTGACCATGTGAAAGAAGGCTATCCAGCTTTAGTGGAAGATGTGATTCCTAACGTGATCAGTATCGGTGAATTACATAAGGTTCTCCAAAATCTTTTATCAGAACGGATCTCCATTCGCAATCTCCCTGCGATTTTGGAAGTGATCGCAGATTATGGCACCTATACGAAGGATCCTAATCTACTTACGGAGTATGTAAGACAAGGACTTTCTAGACAGATTACCAATCAGATTACAACTCCAGGTCAACCTCTCTATGTACTAACTGCAGGAGCAGGTTTAGAGAAGAAAATTGCCGAAAGTATTCAAAAGGGCGATCATGGGAATTATCTGGTGATGACGCCACAAGATTCACAACAACTGTTCGAACAAATGCAACAGCAATTGGAACAGATGACAGCACAAGGGTATCCTCCAATTATCTTAACGTCTCCAGCTATTCGCATGTATTTGCGTCAATTTACCGAGAAGGTCTTTCCTGATGTGATGCTCCTTTCTTACAATGAATTGGAGCCACAGGTAGAAGTGCAAAGCGTTGGGGTGGTGAATATCTAAAATGAAAGTGAAACGTTATCTTGTGGACTCAATCAATGAAGCGGTAGGTATTATTCGCAAAGAGATGGGACCCGATGCAATTATCATCAGCAGTAAACCAGTGAAAATTGGAGGATTCCTTGGTTTTTTTGCTCAGCGCAAGATCGAGGTGCTTGCTGCTATTGATGAAGAGGTACGCAAGCCATCTGCCGAAGAACAGCGAGGTAAAGCTTCCTCTTTTCAGGAAGTGATGGAAGAAAAAATGAATAGTAGTAAGCCAGAGAATCAAGCTGCCATCACCTATCAGCGTCCTCGTCCCAAGGCAGGAGCCGTTCCTGCACAAGGAACTGATGATCATGTAACGAAGGAACTGAAAGAGATGCGCCAGATGATGGTCTCTTTTATGCTTGGGCAAAAAGAGACACCTCCTTCCTTTGAACCATTTCGACAACTGCGGGACCATCTGCTTCAACAGGATGTCCATGAAGCAGTGGTTGTAGAGATTCTCGATCAGATTCTCCAACGGAAAGCATCTGATTATACATGGACCAACGAAGAGGTGTGGCAGGAAGCAGAGGCGGTTGTACAAGCGATTTTTTCGAAACGGATTAAACCATCAACGAAGGCTACTACCTTTCCACGACTCATTCAAGTGGTGGGACCCACTGGTGTTGGTAAAACCACCACCATTGCGAAGCTGGCAGCCGATCAGGTTTTAAAGAAGAAACGCGTAGCCTTTGTAACTTCTGATACATATCGTATCGCTGCTGTTGAACAATTGAAAACCTACGCGACCATCTTAAATGTTCCTTTTGAAGTGGTCTTCTCTGCTGCAGATTTACAAAAGTCTCTACAAAAATGTTCCGATTTTGATCTAATTTTCATGGATACAGCAGGACGTAATTTTTTACAATCAGAGTACATTCAAGAGGTTCGGAATTGGATGGAGGTAGCAAAGGGAAGTACTGAAACATACCTAGTCCTAAGTCTCACCATGAAAAATACCGATATGGAAAAAATCATTCAACAGTTCTCGGGGCTTGGTATCGATCGGTTAATTCTCACGAAGTCAGATGAAACCATGAGCTACGGTAGCATTTTGAATCTAGCTGTTCATCATCCGTTTTATTTTTCTTATTTAACCAATGGTCAAAGTGTACCTGATGATATTATCGAGGTGGATGCAGATAAGTTGGCAACTCTTCTCTTGGGAGTGAATGCAAATGAATGACCAAGCCCAATCGTTGCGTGAACGCTTGGAACAGATGGAGTTGAGCCCACGGCGCAAAACAAGAATCATCGCAGTGACCAGCGGAAAGGGTGGTGTAGGGAAATCCAACTTTACACTAAACTTTGCCATTCAACTCCAGCAACTCGGTAAAAAGGTAATGATCTTAGATGCAGATTTAGGACTCGCCAATCTTGATTTACTGTTGGGATTGAATCCGCGTTATACCCTATTGGATATGGTGAAGGAACATTTAAGCATCTGGGAGGTATTGGAGGAAGGACCTAGTGGTTTTCACCTGCTAGCGGGGAGCTCAGGTCTACAGGAGCTGGGCAGGCTTGAGGAACGCAATTTAATCTATCTTTTTGAGCAGCTCAACCAACTGCAAGGCAAATATGATTATATCTTGATCGATACGGGAGCAGGGCTCTCTACAGAATCGTTACGGCTCATCCTCTCCGCCGATGAAGCGTTTATTATTACAACGCCTGAGCCAACCTCATTAACCGATGCCTATGCAGTGGTGAAGACCATCCTTAGTAAATCTCAGGACGTGGAATTGAAATTACTTGTGAACCAAGTCCAAGGCTTCCGTGAAGGACAGAGTACAGCTCAACGGTTACAAGAAGTGACTGAACGTTTCCTAGGGAAGGGGATCCAGCTATTGGGCACTATCTCCCATGATAGCCATGTATCAAAAGCAGTGAAGCAGCAGCAACCACTCAGTATCCTCTATCCCAATTGTGAAGCATCCATTCAATTGCAGCAGATCGCTCGTAGATATGTATCAGGTGAGGTAGGAGTACAGCAGGAAAGCACAGGCATGAGAAGGTTTTTACAAAGGATGGCATCAATGATTCGACGATAAGAAGGGTGAGTAGATATGGAACCTTTTCGTGTTCTAGTAGTCGACGACTCAGCGTTTATGCGAAAAATGATCGGGGACATCCTAGAAGAGGACCCTCAACTAACAGTGGTTGGTAAGGCACGAAATGGCATTGAAGCAATTGAAATGGTGAAAAATCTTCACCCCCATGTAGTTACACTTGATGTAGAAATGCCAGTGATGAATGGGCTTGATGCCCTTCGACTTATCATGGAGCATCACCCTGTACCTGTGGTGATGTTGAGTAGCATTACGAAGCATGGTACAGACGAAACGATTAAAGCATTGGAATTAGGTGCCTATGATTTCATCACCAAGCCATCTGGAAGTATCTCCTTGGACATTAACAAGGTGAGTGATGAGATCTGCACTAAGGTTCTCATGGCAGCACAGACTGATATTAAGAAATTACAGAAATCATCTCATAGAAATGCAACTTACCACCCTCATCCATCTAATACTTTTCTACTAAATCAAACAAAAGGAGATAAAATAGACAGTAAATTTGCAGGAAATAGCAGCGTTAGCAAGAATATAACTAATATAATTGCTATAGGAACTTCAACTGGAGGACCGAAAGCCCTACAGGAAGTTTTAACGAGATTTCCCGCATCCATTCCTGCATCCATTGTGGTTGTCCAACATATGCCTCCAGGATTTACAAAATCTTTAGCAGAGCGCTTAGACTCCATGAGTGAAATCCAGGTGAAGGAGGCAATTGATGGAGAGCCACTTGCCAATGGTGTAGCTTATATTGCACCGGGAGATTATCATCTTGAGGTGAGCAAAAAAGGAAGCCAACTACAGACAAGACTGCAACAAGAACCACCTGTTCGTGGTCACCGTCCAGCGGTGAATACCCTTTTTTCATCGATCGCTCAAATCTCAGGGGTTCGTAAATATGCTATCATATTAACAGGAATGGGCAATGATGGTTCTGATGGCCTAAGACAAATGAAGCAAACAGGCCTTGAGTTTTCCATTGCTGAGGCTGAGGAGACCTGTGTGGTCTTTGGTATGCCGAAGGCTGCTATCGAAACAGGATTCATTGATAAGATTGTTCCAATTGAAGAGGTTGCTAAACAAATGATGCATGTACTGAAATAGTAGGGGGGGAATTTTCGTGGTGGATACAAATCAATATCTGGACATGTTTATCGAAGAATCGAAAGAGCATCTGCAAAATATCAATGATCGATTACTAGAATTGGAGCAGAACATGGATGATCTATCCGTTATCAATGAATTGTTCCGCTCTGCCCATACACTAAAAGGCATGGCAGCCACCATGGGGTTTGATGATCTTGCATCACTCACTCATGAGATGGAAACGGTGATGGACTTAATTCGTAATCAATCGATTCAATTAGATTCTCATACGATGGATGTCATTTTCCAATGTGTTGATCTACTAGAGGAGATGATTTTGGATATCGCAGACGGTGGAAATGGTGAGCTTGAGATTTCCAATGCCATCACCCTCCTACGACAGCTCTCTCAATCTGAATCCCCAGTGAAGACAGAGGACGTAGCAGATGAAGTGCAAGATGCTCATCAGCATATATCATCTCAGCAGGAAGTAGCTACTACTATTGAGCAAGATATGGAACTAAATGAATATGAGATCAGTGTTATTAAGGAGTCTTTACACGATGGATATCAAGCCTTCTCTATACATATTGAATTAGCAGATACCTGCATGTTGAAGGCAGCAAGGGCATACATGGTATTTGATCACTTGGATGCCAAAGGAGAGATCCTTCGCTCCACACCAACAGTGGAGGAACTGGAAGAGGAGAAGTTCGATCGTTCCTTTGAGATTCTCTACTTAACCACAATGAGTAGAGAAGAAGTTGAAAGAATAATAATGAGTATCTCGGAGATCGAAGCGATTCAGATCGTGCAGGTGCAAGTTTCAAGTAAGGCTGAGGAAACAAAGGTGAAGCCAGTTCAGGGACAGGAGAAGGAAGAGAGTAACCATCCAACTAGCAATACTAATGGAAATGGCCATCCAAAACAACGGCACCGTGTCACCAGCAAATCGATTCGTGTCGATATTGAGCGCCTTGATAGTCTGATGAATCTGTTTAGTGAAATGGTAATTGACCGCGGACGCCTTGAACAAATCTCTAGTGAGATGAACAGTACCGATCTCCAAGAGACAGTAGAACATATGAGTCGCATCAGTACAGACTTACAAAATATTATCTTAACGATGCGCATGGTTCCAGTGGAACAAGTATTTAATCGTTTCCCAAGAATGGTACGAGATCTAGCAAAAGAATTAAACAAGAATGTGAATCTCGAAATCTTAGGTGAAGATACAGAGCTTGATCGAACGGTGATCGATGAGATTGGTGATCCTTTGGTTCACTTGCTTCGAAACTCCTTAGACCATGGTGTAGAAGATAGTCAGACAAGGCTTGCCAAAGGGAAGCCTGAAGTAGCTATCGTTCGCTTAAGCGCTTATCATAGTGGTAACCACGTCTTTATTGAAGTCTATGATGATGGAGCAGGGATCGATGCTGAACGGGTAAAACGCAAAGCGATTGAAAAGGGAATTATTGATGAAAAAGCAGCTGAAAAAATGACTGAGGAACAAGCTCACGAGCTTTTATTCGCCTCTGGCTTAAGTACATCAGAAAAAGTAACCGATGTCTCAGGTCGCGGTGTAGGTCTCGATGTGGTAAAAGCAAAGATTACCGCACTGGGTGGTAATGTGACGGTTCAGTCAAAGCTAGGAGAAGGCACAACCTTCTTAATTCAACTACCTTTAACATTATCGATTATTTCGTCCATGCTTGTGCAAGTACAGCATGAAAAGTATGCCATCCCGCTATCATCGATCATTGAAACAGCCATTATTAAACAAGATCAAATTATGCATGCTCATAATAAGTCTGTCATTGATTTCCGTGGAAAGATTGTTCCCCTCGTCTTCTTGGAAGAGATCTTTGAGATTCCTCATATGTCTCAGGATGTTATGGACGAGCACTCTGTGGTCATCGTTCGGAAGGGTGAGAAAATGGCAGGCCTTGTTGTGGATCATTTTATTGGCCAACAAGAGATTGTCTTAAAATCCTTAGGGAAGTATCTCACCAATGTCTTTGCTATCTCTGGAGCAACCATCTTAGGAGATGGTCAGGTAGCATTAATTATCGATTGTAATGCTTTAATAAAATAGTAGACCAAATGTAGGAACGAGGAGGAGAGCAGCATGGAACAAGTACATGAAGTATATGAAGAGATTAAGGTCATTGTTTTTCGACTGCAGGATGAAGAGTATGGTGTGGAAGTTAACCAAGTACGCGGAATTGAGCGAATGATGCCTGTAACACGAGTACCTCGTACTCCAAAGTTTGTAAAGGGTGTCATCAATCTACGCGGTGTTGTTACTCCCATCATCGATCTTCGTAGCCGGTTCGACTTTGAAGAGAAGGAGTACACCGATTCTACACGGATTATTATCGTAGTCGTCAACGAGATTGAGGTTGGACTGATTGTAGATGCTGCCAATGATGTTATCGATATTCCAACAAAAGCCATTGAACCACCACCTGAGGTAGTGGGAGGTATCGAAGCAGATTATTTACGCGGTGTAGCTAAGCTGCAGGATCGTCTACTTATTCTCCTTAATCTTGATAAGGTTCTCAACACTAATGAAGTGGAACAATTGGAACAAATCGAGGCATGATCAACGTGAATACATTAGAACAGCTCAGTGATTTTCATCTCGATGTCTTACGAGAAGTAGGAAATATTGGAGCAGGACATGCAGCTACAGCACTTTCAACCTTATTACAGAAGCCCATCGATATGGAGGTACCACTTGTACAAGTGCTTCACTTCGACGAACTTGTGGATCATATTGGAGGAGCAGAGACCCTGGTGGTATCCGTTTTTTTACGCATTGAAGGGGAGATTCCAGGCAGTATGTACTTTGTCCAGGATTTGGAGTCAGCAAAAAAGTTATTACGAAACTTCGCAGGGATTACCAATGATAATCAAGAGATGTTTAATGAGATGGAGCTTTCTGCATTGCAGGAGATTGGCAATATTCTTTCAGGCTCATATTTGAACTCCCTTTCTGACTTCACGAGTATGCGGCTTCTTCCTACTGTTCCAGCATTGGCCATCGATATGGCAGGCGCCATTCTTGATATTGGCTTGATCGAGCTTGGAAGAGTTAGTGATACTGCAATTTTGATTGAGACTAGGTTTTTTGATGAACATGAAGAGATTGAAGGCCACTTTTTCTTGATTCCTGATCCAGAATCATTTTCCAATCTCTTTCGCGGTTTAGGGGTTTCGATGCCATGATTGTTGTGAAGGTAGGAATGGCAGATTTACAAGTTGCACAGGATCCAGATCATTTAAGAACCACTGGGCTAGGCTCTTGTGTAGGGGTCGTTTTGTATGATTCAAGTCAACGGGTAGGTGGCCTTGCCCATGTGATGTTACCAACATCACAAATGGCTAAACAAGAGAATCTCAATCATGCTAAATTTGCAGATACAGCAATCCCCTTGTTGATTCAACAGATGGAGAAAGCAGGAGCACGAGTAACGAGGATGAAGGCGAAGTTAGCTGGTGGTGCCCAGATGTTTGCCTTTGCCAGTCAATCAGAAACCATGCGGATTGGCGCTCGTAATGTTGAGGCATGTAAGGCGATGCTTCACAAGCTTGGCATTCCCATTGTTGCAGAAGAAACAGGGGGAAACTACGGACGTACCATTGAGCTAGACTGTGCCACAGGTATCTTGCATATTCGTACGATTAATCAAGGTGAAAAGGAAGTATAGTCCATGGGGAAACGATTCGGAGTGAATATCATCCTTGCAACGATTACGACGCTAGTGGCTTTCTTAGCCTCTATGCAAAACAATACTGTAGGGACGAGTCTCATTCGTGGTCTGCTCACATTCCTTGTGATCTTTATCATCCTTATTCCAATTCGCAGGGTGCTAGCAAAGCTCCTTCAGATCGAGCCAGCTGAAACTCATCCTCCAGAGGCTCTAGAGGATGATGAGACGAAGGGACAAAGCATCGATTTAACAACACCCGATGAAGAGGTTACGCACCCCTTTCAACCCTTGGACCTCACTGGAATCTCCCATATTACACCTTCAGAGATTCCAATGGATGAACAAACCAATGCTACAGTAGAAGCAGTACGTCAATTCATGAACTAATGAGAGAGGAGGAGGTGGATGAGTATGCAGGGGGCATTAGCAGAAGACCAAATGCGTGAATTATGGAATCAGTATAAGGATGAGCAGAGTGTTGATGCCCAAAGCAGGCTCATTCAACTCTACTTACCCTTGGTGGACTATGTGGTTGGGCGTATTGCGATCCATATGCCACGTACCGTTGAAGTGGATGAATTAAGGAGTTATGGGATGTTTGGATTGCTTGATGCACTCCAAAAATTTGATGTGAGCCGCGGTTTAAAATTTAAGACCTATGCCATGTGGCGGATACGAGGGGCCATCATGGATGGGTTGCGACAGCAGGATTGGTTGCCACGATCCATTCGCGAAAAGGCCAAGCGAATTGAAGAAGCCTATCGTTGTTTGCAGCAGGAAAAGCTCCGCTCTGTTTGTGATGAGGAGGTAGCTGAATATTTGGGCATGAGTGTAGAAGAGTTGCACCATACTCTCCTTGATGTTGCTGGTGCAACCTTAACCTCTATCGATGAAATGATCGAGGATGATGAGAACCATCAATCCTCACGTCACTCCTTCATTGTGGATGAACAGATGACTACTCCAGAAGAGAATGTGGACCAAATGGCAGAGCATGAGTTGCTGGTTAAGGCCATTGATCTTCTTCCCTCCAAGGAAAGAACCGTAATTTCTCTCTTCTATTATGAGGAGTTAACATTGACAGAGATTGCTACGATCCTTCATCTTTCCCCATCACGAATCTCTCAGCTACATTCGAAAGCGATCCTTCGACTACGCGGAACCCTATCACGACTACATGCAGATTGAACTTGAGGAGGTGCTTTTATGACAGATCCAGTCATTCCACCCCATAACCAAGAAACCCAGTTGGATCAATTGTTCACCATTCGACTGAGTGAGGATGGGCTATTTGCCTATTTACTCTTCCATCCCTATACTGCTCAATATCGCTTTACATATGAGCAACTACTTGCCTTTTGTCAATCCAGTATTCAATTTGGACTCCATGGCGAATTATTAAAAAGATTGGTAGAGGAGCCTCAAGCTTTTGCTGGTAAAGAAATTACAATTGCTGAGGGCGTTCCTCCCGTTGATGGTGAAAATGGTTCTATTCAATATGAGTTCTTGGCTAAAGAGCGTACAGGACCAAAAACCACAGAAGATGGTTATGTGGATTTTCATGCTGTGAAAGAGATTGCCAATGTACGCCAGGGGCAATTATTGGCGCAGGTAATTCCTCCCTCCAAGGGGATCCCTGGGATGAGTATCTCAGGAGTGACACTCCCAGCCAAGGAAGGTAAGGAAGCGCGACTCAAGCCAGGAAAAAATGTGGTCATTACAGAAGAGCGCAAAGCAGTCTATGCCGCTATTGATGGACAAGTTAATCTTAGCAAGGATGGAAGGATCCATGTATTTCCGGTATTTGAAGTGAAGGGTGACCTTGATTTTGATACAGGGAATATTGATTTCGTTGGAACAGTTGTTATCCGTGGAAATGTACCTGCTGGTTTCTCTATCAAAGCAGATGGTGATATTCGCATCCTTGGTGAAGTAGAAGGAGCCATCTTAGAAGCGATGGGTTCTATTCAGATCAAAAATGGCATTGTGGCTAATCATAAGGGCTACGTTAAAGCAGGGGTAGATGTAACCGCCTCGTATATACAGGAAGCCATTGTTGAGGCTGGCCAAGATGTAATCGTAAAGCAAAGTATTATGCATAGTCGTGTCTATGCTGAACGTCAAGTGAAATGTGAAAGTGGTAAAGGCTTGATTGTTGGAGGAGAGATTAGAGCAGGCGAAGGCATCGTGGCCCGAATCATCGGGAATGAAATGACCACTGTCACTGTTTTAGAAGCGGGCAGTCATCCACGGTTACGTACACGTCTGCAGGAACTAGAAAAGCAGCTACAATTTCATCAGGCTCAGCTAGATAAGGTAGAGAAGGCATTAGCCATTCTACAAAGGATCATGACGCAGCTTGGAGAATTACCACCAGATAAGCAGCAGATGCAAATCCAATTAACCCATACAAAGCTGCAGAGTGAAAAGCTACTGAGTGAATTCAAGGATGAGTATGAGATGATTTCCATGAAATTAGAGCAAATTGGCACTGCATCCATTTCTGTAATCAATACCATGTACCCTGGTACTCGGCTCGTCTTTGGTAAATATGTCCGCTATATTAATACCACATTTCAGCATGTTCGCTTTTATCTCAATAGCACAGAAATTGAATTTGAGCCCTTACGACAATAATTAAGGGGGAACCGGCGATGAGCTTAAAGGCCGTTGAATTACAGGTTGCCCTACCACGCACGCAGGATGTAGGGAAAATGCAGGAGCATTTGAATCAAAAGCCCGTAGTTCAACAAGAGCAAATGATGCTTCAAGCGGAACAAGAAGTGGCTCGTAATCGGAAAAGGGCAATTCGCAAGGGGGAAGGAAAGTCCGTCTCTCTGCAAGGGGACCGGCAGATGGGTAGTCATAATCAAGAGCAGGGTTCTCATAACGAATCCACTAATGATGATGATCACCATCCTGCTCCCCATCCTTTCAAAGGTCATCGTATTGATATCTCATTGTAAGCAAATCAATCGGAGAACATGGTGATAATGATGGAATTCATATACGCAATAGGAGGATTGGCTCTTGTGCTCATAATCCTCTCTTTTTTTGGACAACGTGGTCAAAAAGGTGGAGAAAGTGTTGGAAATCAAGCTTTTCATCGGATGGAAAAGACCTTACAAAGCTTTATTTTTGATGTGGAGCGGGATTTGAAAACAGATCGGACTGAAATCGAGCAACTTCGACAAATTCTCTCACAGCAGCAAAAGCAATTAATCAAGCTAGAGGAACAATATAGTGGGTTGCATAATATCATTTCTGCTCAACGATCGGAGGGTAATCCATCCATCATAGAAGCAGAGGAAGGTATGGCACAAAGAGGCGAAAAGAGCAAAGGTCAAAAACCGCTGGCTCCGCTTTTGCTGAACAGTCGTTATCAACCAGTTTTAGACCAATTACAAGAAGGAAAAACCGTTGGTGATATTGCCCAAACGCTGGGCATGGGTGTAGGAGAGGTGGAATTGATTCTTCAATTATCCAAGTTAGGTGAGCGCCATGAAGATTAAACAACCCTGTCTATTTACATTTGCCTTAGGAATGCTGTTTACCCTCCTTCTCTTTGTGTTCTTTGATAGCTTTTGGAATGATGGCGGATCACAGCTTCCATCATCCTCAGAAT
This sequence comes from Rubeoparvulum massiliense, assembly GCF_001049895.1. Taxonomy (GTDB): domain Bacteria; phylum Bacillota; class Bacilli; order Rubeoparvulales; family Rubeoparvulaceae; genus Rubeoparvulum; species Rubeoparvulum massiliense. The sequence goes on along the minus strand of NZ_CVPE01000006.1, from coordinate 933,977 downwards.
CCCCTCAGGATGCTGGAACACTATCGGAGCAGACACCTTCGCAGGAAGTCATCGCGCTTCAAAAGCAGATTGCTCAACTGGAAGCAGAATTAAAAAATAACGAGGAGTTCATCACTGCGAGCCAACAGGATGAAGATCGCATTCACTTTCAGGTTTTTCCGGGATGGACAAGTGTACAGATTCGCGATGCACTATTAGCCGTAGGCATCCTCACAGATGGTGATGCATTTGATGCGATCATTTACACAAACGATTTACAGCATCGTTTAAAGGCGGGGACCTACCAGTTTCATGTCAGCATGACTCCTGAAAAAGTGGTTGCCCAATTAACAGGAAAGATCGAACAGAATGATAAAAATTAATGATGCTTCTTGCGTTCAGGGAAGCAGTATGCTATAGTATTTTTTGGTGTCAATCACACACGTAGGTCAATTTGGGCAAGGGTGCTTCTTTGACATAGAGAAGTCTTGTACAAAGATGAAACCTGCGGAGGCTAAAAAACCAAAAAAGGAGGTGAGTGAGGATGTCAGTTATCTCCATGAAGCAATTGCTGGAGGCAGGTGTTCATTTTGGTCACCAAACACGTCGTTGGAATCCAAAAATGGGCAAGTACATCTTCACAGAACGTAACGGTATTTACATTATTGATTTGCAAAAAACAGTAAAAAAGGTTGAGGAAGCTTACAACGTTGTTCGCGACATTGCAGCTAACGGTGGGAAAGTTCTCTTCGTTGGTACGAAGAAACAAGCGCAAGACTCCGTGAAGGAAGAAGCAGAACGTTGCGGCATGTACTACGTAAACCAACGTTGGTTAGGTGGTACAATGACTAACTTCACAACCATTAAGAAACGTATTGATCGTTTGCAAAAATTAGAGCAAATGGAAGTTGACGGAACATTTGAGGTTCTACCTAAAAAAGAAGTCATCATTCTTCGTAAGGAGAAGGAACGTTTAGAAAAATTCTTAGGTGGAATTAAAGAGATGGAAGATCTTCCACAAGCGATTTTTGTCATCGATCCGCGAAAAGAACATATCGCCATTGCAGAAGCAAGAAAATTAGGTATTCCTATCATCGGTATTGTGGATACTAACTGTGACCCTGACGATGTGGATTACGTAATTCCTGCCAATGATGATGCAATTCGTGCTGTTAAATTACTTACAAGCAAAATTGCAGATGCAGTGTTGGAAGCCAACCAAGGCGAACAAACAATGGCATAAGAAAAATAGGGAACCAAAGGGTGGATAAGGGGATATACCCTTGCCGCCCTTTTTTTAAAATATCCTCAAGGAGGAACGAAAATGGCTATTACAGCGCAATTAGTAAAAGAGCTGCGTGAGAAAACAGGCGCAGGCATGATGGATTGTAAAAAAGCATTAACAGAGACCGATGGTGATATGGAAAAAGCCATTGAATATCTACGTGAAAAAGGGATTGCCAAAGCAGCAAAGAAAGCAGATCGTGTTGCAGCTGAAGGTTTAACTGCAATTAAAATCGATGGCGAACATGGTGCCTTGATTGAAGTGAATTCTGAGACAGACTTTGTTGCAAAGAATGAGAACTTCATTCAATTTACTGATGCGATTGCTTCTCATGTTTTAGCTGCGAAACCTGCTGATTTAGATGCTGCATTAGCTTCCACCATAAACGGTAAAAGCTTAGCTGAATTTATCAACGAAAATATTGCTAAGATTGGTGAAAATCTCACCTTCCGTCGCTTTGCCATCCTACCAAATCCAGAAAATGGTGTCCTAGGACATTACCTACATATGGGAGGCCGTATTGGCGTACTTGTATCCATTGCTGGCACAACCGATGAAGAGTTGGCAAAGGACATTGCTATGCATATTGCTGCAACTAATCCACGCTATATTGCTCGCGATGAGGTTCCTGCTGATGTGGTTGAGAAGGAACGTGAAATCCTAACACAACAAGCATTAAACGAAGGAAAACCAGCTAAGATCGTTGAGAAAATGGTTGAAGGTCGTATTCATAAATTCTTTGAAGAGGTATGCTTGGTGGATCAAGCATTTGTTAAAGATCCAGATAAGAGCATTGCCAAATTATTAAAAGAACATAGTGATGCTTCCGTTCTCAAATTTGCTCGTTTTGAGGTTGGCGAAGGCATTGAGAAAAAAGAAGAGAACTTTGCTGAAGAAGTTATGTCTCAGATGAAAAAGTAATTGGATTAATTAAGCAGGGGGAACACAGCGTGTTCCCTTTTTTAGAGGGGCCATTCTTTTTCGTCTTCTATATTCCCCTTGGCAGGATTGCGTAATAGGATAGAGAAAATAGTATAGATGGAGGGTACTTCATGACAAAACCGCATTATAAAAGGGTCGTATTAAAGCTGAGTGGTGAAGCGCTAGCCGGTACCCAAGGTTTTGGTATCGACTCCAAAATGATTGAATCCATTGCAAACCAGATCGGTGAAGTAATCACCTTGGGTGTTGAGGTGGCGGTCGTTGTAGGTGGCGGTAATATTTGGCGTGGCGTTTCAGAAAGTGCCAAAGGGATTGATCGTGCTACAGCAGATTATATGGGGATGTTAGCCACTGTTATGAACGCTCTTGCTTTACAAGCGGGTTTGGAAAAATTGGGTGTTGAGTCGCGAGTGCAGACCTCCATTGAAATGCGACAAGTTGCTGAACCCTATATTCGGCGGAGGGCCATTCGACATCTAGAAAAACGTAGGGTTGTTATCTTTGCAGGCGGTACTGGGAACCCATTCTTCTCAACGGATACAACAGCAGCACTGCGTGCAGCTGAGATCGAAGCAGAAGTAATTTTGATGGCCAAGAATAAAGTGGATGGCGTCTATTCTGCTGATCCAGTACTACATCCAGAGGCGACCAAGTATGATCATCTATCATACATAGAGATTCTACAGCAAGGCTTGGGCGTTATGGATTCTACAGCTTCCACGTTATGTATGGAGAATAATATTCCAATCATTGTCTTTTCCATATTAGAAGAAGGTAATATTAAGAAAGTAGTTATGGGAGATCAAATCGGTACAGTTATAGGAGGTTAAAAAAATGTCAGATGCGATTAAGAACGAGATGAAGTCTCGGATGCAAAAAACCGTTGAAGCATTGAAGAAGGAATTGGTTACTGTACGGGCAGGTCGGGCAAATCCAGCTCTTTTAGATAAAGTGATGGTGGATTATTATGGTTCACTTACTCCCTTAAAGCAATTGGCCAATATTGCAACTCCAGAGCCTCGCCTTCTCACTGTACAGCCCTATGATAAATCAGCATTGGCGAATATGGAGAAAGCGATTCTTAAGGCTGAGTTAGGATTAACACCCACCAATGATGGAAATATGATTCGCATCGCCATTCCAGCGTTAACAGAAGAACGTCGGCGTGAGTTGGTGAAGCAAGTGAAGAAATACGGCGAAGAGTCCAAGGTTGTGATTCGTAATATTCGTCGTGATGCTAATGATGCACTTAAGAAACTGGAAAAGGATGGCGAAATTAGTGAGGATGATTCTCGCCGTCTTCAGGATGAGGTACAGAAGGAGACCGATCAATACATCAAGCAGTTGGATGATGTGGTTGCTAACAAAGAAAAGGAAATATTGGAAGTATAAGGGTTTGATGCTGTTTCCTATTTAATTACACCTGAGTAGTATGGTATGATACGGATAGATACCATTGGGTTAATGGCCCCCTGGCAATGGACTAGGGGGCATTTTTCACTATCAATACTACGAAATTTGCGAGGGAATTTTATGTGGAAGAATTGGCGTCAGCTCGTTCAAGGAGCTCAGAAGACTAAGAAAACAGAAGAACAAAAAGGAACAGAGATTTTGTCGCCGTCTGCACATGTACCTGCTCACGTGGCGATCATTATGGATGGCAATGGTCGCTGGGCAAAAGAACGAAGTCTCCCTCGTATTATGGGACATCGTCAAGGCATGCAGACCGTTAAGCGCATCGTCCGCAAAGCAGATGCAATGGGAATCAAGATCTTAACACTCTATGCTTTTTCTACGGAGAATTGGAAGAGACCGAAGGATGAGGTAGACTATTTAATGTCCTTACCACAGGAGTATTTAGCAACGGAGTTGGACGAACTTATCCAACGCAATGTCCAAATCAGGATGGTAGGAAAAGAAGAACGAATTCCTTCATCAACACTTGAAGCGATTGTTACTGCCAGGGAGAAAACCAAAGAAAATACGGGACTCATATTGAATTTTGCCTTAAATTATGGTGGCCGTAACGAGATCATCGATGCAGTACAACAGATCGCCACCTTAATTCAAGATAAACAGTTAACCATCGATGAGATCACAGAAGAGAATTTTTCTCATTTTCTTTATACAGCCAATCTCCCTGATCCTGATCTTCTTATCCGTACCAGTGGAGAACTGCGAATTAGCAATTTTATGCTGTGGCAATTGGCTTATACAGAACTCTGGTTTACTGATTGCTATTGGCCTGACTTTACTGAAGATGATTTAGAGGAGGCAGTGCGTGCATACCAAGGAAGGTCCCGACGTTTTGGCGCCATTACAGGGGGGAGGAGTTAACTCATGTTACGACAGCGTGTGCTAACCGGTATAGTGGGAGCCATCATCTATCTCTCTTTTTTGTATCTTGGAGGAGATTGGTATACGGGTTTACTCTTTCTCTTAGCTTCCATTGGCTTCTTTGAATACGCAAGGATGAAACAGGTTACTTTGTGGTCGTTAGAAGGTCTCGTAGGCTTATTCCTTACCTGGTATAACTTTTCACCAGTTGCATGGCGGGAATTGCTACCATTTCCATTGGATACAGAGAAAGTGCTATTAGGAGCGATTCTACTCTGGATGCTTATCATGGTCTTAAAGAAAAATCAAGTACATATTGATACGGTCTCATATTTATTTTTTGGTACAATTTATATTGGCTTTGGCTTTCATTACATTGCAGAGGCACGCTATTTAATAGATGGATTCTTGATTACAGTCATGGTGATCCTTACCATATGGGCGTCGGATATTTTTGCTTATTTTGTGGGGAGAGCATGGGGTAAGCATAAATTATGGCCTGCGATCAGCCCTAAGAAAACCATTGAAGGCTCAGTCGGAGGCATGGCAGGCTCTGTGGTTATTCTCATGGCGGTAGTTGCTATCACTCCCATCTCCATGACCATCGTGCAGCAAATTGCTTTGGGTTTATTGATCTCCATCAGTGGACAGTTAGGAGATTTAATGGAATCAGCCTTGAAACGCCATGTGGGTGTAAAAGATTCTGGTCGGCTTTTACCTGGCCATGGCGGGATTCTCGACCGCTGTGATAGTTGGCTCGTTGCATTTCCTGTACTCTTTTTGTTTCAGCTTTTATAAAATAGAAATGGGCTCATGTAGACAGACTAGAGGTAGATTGTTGGAGGGATCAGATTGAAAAAGTTAGCCATCTTAGGTTCAACAGGCTCCATTGGAACTAGTTCACTGGACGTGATCCGTCAGCATCGTGAGGAGTTTCAAGTGGTGGCGTTGGCTGCTGGTACGAATATTACCATCTTGATGGAGCAAATTAAGGAGTTCCAACCAGAGCTAGTCTCTGTTGCATCAGCCGAGCTTGCAACACAGTTAAGGCATTCATTACAGGAACAAGCTCTTAGCTCGCTACCAGAGATCCATTATGGCGACGAGGGCCTTATCGCTGTTGCTACACATCCAGCTGCCGAAGTGGTTGTCACGGCTGTTGTAGGAACCATGGGATTACGCCCAACCTTAGCAGCAATACGCCAAGGTAAAAACATCGCACTGGCAAATAAAGAGACCCTCGTTGCCGCAGGTCATCTTGTTATGCAAGAAGCAGAAGAACAAGGGGTTTCCGTCGTACCTGTTGATAGTGAGCATTCGGCAATTTTCCAAGTGCTTCAAGGGGAGAATCAGCGGGCAATTCAACGGATCATCCTCACTGCTTCTGGTGGAGCCTTTCGAGACCTTACAAGGGATGAGCTAGAGCATGTGACGGTAGAAGGGGCTTTGAATCATCCCAACTGGCGAATGGGAGCCAAGGTAACCATCGATTCAGCAACCATGATGAATAAAGGGTTTGAAGTGATGGAAGCCCACTGGTTTTTTAAGATGCCCTATTCACATATTGAAGTGCTTCTTCACGATGAGAGTATTATCCATTCGATGGTGGAGTTTCGTGACCAAGCAATTTTGGCCCAATTAGGGACGCCAGATATGCGTGTTCCCATTCAGTTTGCCCTCACCTACCCTGACCGACTTCCTTTAAACAGTCAATCTTTAAACTTAGCACAATTAGGGACATTGCATTTTCGTCCTATGGATTTTGATCGCTACCCTTGTATAAAATGGGCATTTGAAGTAGGTGAAATGGGTGGTACGATGCCAGCTGTCTTCAATGCTGCAAATGAGATCGCCGTCGCAAGCTTTCTTGACGGCCGAATTTCCTTCCTTTCCATAGAGAACATGATCGAAGCTGTACTGGAGAAGCATGAGAACCTCTCCCATCCAGAACTAGATGACATATTTGCAGCGGACCGATGGGCGCGGAGGATCGCATCCTCTTTCATGATGGAATGATTGTTAAGAAAGGTGTGTGAAGAATAGCGATGAACATCACGTCCATCCTTGCGTTTATTTTTGTGTTTGGACTTCTCGTGGCTTCCCATGAATTTGGTCACTTTATTGTGGCGAAGCGTTCGGGGATTCTTTGCCGAGAATTTGCCATTGGTATGGGGCCAAAAATATTATCGATTCAAAAGGGTGAGACCCGATACACGCTCCGCTTATTACCCATTGGTGGTTATGTACGGATGGCTGGACAAGACCCTGAGATGGATGATATTAAACGTGGACAGACGGTGGGTCTCCGCCTGACAGAAGAGGGCAAGGTGAAGGAGATCGTTTTGGTCTCTACCAAGCTAGATACATGTGATCGTGTTGGTGAAGTATCGGAGATTGACCTTGCTCACCAATTAAAGCTTCAGCTTCAAATGGAAGGTGAAGCTGAGGAGTTTGCTGTTTTGGACGATGCAAAGCTGATCTATGCTCAAGAGGCTGTACAAATTGCCCCATTCAATCGCCAATTTGGCGGACAAAGCGTGAGGAAACGAGCTGCGAGCATTTTTGCAGGTCCCCTCTTCAATATGATTCTGGCGTTTATTATCCTCTTGGGGATCTTCCTGATGACTGGGGTACCTTCTGATCAACCGATTATCGGGCAAGTGGCTGAGCAGGTGACCATCAATGGTGATACCATGGCTGCACCAGCAAAAGCCAGTGGTTTGCAAGCCAATGATCGGATCACCTCCGTCAATGGAACTCCAACTACAACTTGGATGGAGATGGTAGAGGAGATCCGCAAATATCCCAACCAAGAAGTTTCCATTACCTATGAACGGAATGGTGTAACAGAGAGTACCATCATTACTCCCATTGAGAATAATGGGAATGGCTATATTGGTGTCTCGCAAGCAAAGACCAAGTCCATCCTTGGTTCAATTACTAATGCCACTACAACAACGTATGACTATTCGGTGCTGATTCTTAAGTCCGTTGGTATGCTCGTCACGGGTGAGGTCTCTTGGCAGGAGCTTTCAGGACCTGTAGGGATCTTTGAATATACCTCTGACTTTGCTGCCATGGGCTTGGTGATGCTACTAAATTGGACAGCGATCTTAAGCGTCAACTTGGGGATCTTTAATCTCCTACCTTTTCCTGCATTGGACGGAGGACGCCTCGTCTTCATCGGTGTTGAAGCATTGAGGGGACGACCCATCGATCCGAAGAAGGAATGGATGGTGAACCTTGTAGGTCTTGCCTTATTGATGCTGTTAGTCATTGCTGTAACGTGGAAGGATATAGAACGCTTCTATTTATAGAATTTAGTAGTTAAACGAAAGCAAAATTGTGGGATAGAAAGAGGAGGATCCTCATGTACAAACGAACTGAGACTCGCCCTGTTCGTGTGGGAAATCTACAGATCGGTGGTAAGAATGAGGTGATCATCCAATCGATGACCACCACGAAGACAGCTGATGTAGCTGCGACGGTTGAACAAATACATCGCCTTGAAGAAGCAGGCTGTCAAATCGTTCGGGTAACTGTAAACAATATGGAGGCAGCAGAAGCGATTAAGCAGATCAAGGAACAGGTTCAGATCCCCTTGGTGGCAGATATTCACTTTGACTATCGTCTTGCCTTAAAAGCCATCGAGAATGGTATCGATAAGGTACGGATCAATCCAGGCAATATCGGGAAGCGCGAGAAGGTGGAAGCGGTTGTCAATGCCTGTAAGAAACGGGGAATTCCCATCCGGATTGGCGTAAACGCAGGCTCGCTGGAAAAACGTATCTTAGACAAGTATGGATACCCCACAGCTGATGGTATGGTGGAAAGTGCCTTATATCATATTGGAATTCTTGAGGATTTGGACTTCCATGATATTATTGTCTCTCTGAAAGCATCAGATGTACGGTTAGCCATCGCTGCTTATCAGAAAGCAGCAGCTACTTTTTCATATCCACTTCACCTAGGCATTACCGAAGCAGGCACAAAGTTCTCTGGAACCATTAAAAGTGCAGCAGGATTAGGTACACTACTGGCTGCAGGAATTGGGGATACCATGCGGATCTCCCTCTCCACCGATCCGGTGGAAGAAGTGAAGGTGGCGCGAGAGCTTCTTAAAAGCTTTGGTTTGATCAGTAATGCAGCGACCCTTGTTTCTTGTCCCACATGCGGTCGGATTGAGATCAACCTTTTTGATATTGCCAATGAGATTGAAGCGTATATCTCCAAGATCAATGTCCCCATTAAAGTGGCTGTACTAGGGTGTGCAGTGAATGGCCCTGGTGAAGCACGGGAAGCAGATATTGGAATCGCTGGCGCACGTGGGGAAGGACTTCTCTTCAAGCATGGCGAAGTGGTTCGTAAAATTCCTGAAGATCAAATGGTGGAGGAATTGAAGAAGGAGATCGATCTCTTAGTACGCGAACGTAAAGAGAATCAGCAATCTACGAACTAGTACTTACAATGCTTGAAGCTTTAAAGATAAAAAAGAAGGGGAAATGGTGGGGGAAAATCAGTCATCATTTCCCCTTAGCATAGGTGATAATTATGGATGAACAGGAGAAACAAAAAGGGGTCAGTGCATTTC